>JAJCXP010000389.1 GCA_029263375.1 Acidobacteriota bacterium
TATGCGAAGCCGCGGGCGTCGAGGGGTCGCTTCATCGGTGCTCGATCTACGGCAGCCAGGAGGCGGGATCGCGCCTGATCGACATGCTCGAGATGGGGGTCAGCCGGCCGTGGCCGGACGCCCTCGAGAAGATCGCCGGCGGGCGCGAGATGGATGCGACGGCGATCCTGGACTACTTCGCGCCGCTCCAGAGCTGGCTCGACGAGCAGAACGCGGGCCGCGCCTGCGGCTGGACGGCCCCGGGCGCGTGATGCGCGCGGTCGGCGCACGCAGCCTCCCGTGGCTCGGGCTGGTCTGTGTGCTGTCGGCCTCGTGTGCGTCGGTGAGTGGCCCCGAAAGTGCGGCGACTCTCGAGCAGACCCTGGTCGAGCGCGGGATCGATCCCGAGACGTTCCTCCAGCCGCTCGAGCTCTCGCCGGCGATGAAGGAGTGGGTGCACGAGAACGTGCGTGAGAGAGCTCCGGAGAAGGAGCGGCTCTACGAGCTGATGGATGCCTTGACCAAGAAGGACGGCTTGGCGGTGCGCTACATGCGCGAGCGCACCGGCACGGCGCGCGAGGTGTTCGAATCCGGAGAGGCCAACTGCCTGTCGTTCACGACCCTGTTCATCGCGCTCGCCCGGGAGATCGACGTGGACGCCTACTTTCTCAGCGTGCAGCGAACGCCCCGGTACGAGCTCGAGGGTGATCTGGTGGTGCGTTGGGAGCACGTCACCGCCGGTTGGGGAGGGGGCAACGATCGAACGATCCTGGAATTCGGTGTCGTGCCCGAAGAGGAGCGCTACGGGACCGCGCGACGAGTCTCCGATCTGACCGCGCTGGCGATGTTCTATTCGAACCGCGGCGCCGAGGCACTGCTGGAGGGAAGCACGGCGGCGGCGCTGGACTGGCTGGAGACCGGCGTGCGGTTGGACCCGAGTTGGTCACACGGCTGGCTGAATCTGGGTGTCGGACTGCGGCGGACCGGGGACCTGGACGGCGCCGAGCAGGCGTACCGCAGAGGCATCGAGTCAAACCCGAATCAACTGCAGCTATACAGCAATCTGGCGACCCTCCTGCGCCTGCGAGGCGATCACGACACGGCGAGCGAACTGTTACGATTGCTCGATAGGAAGGACAACCGCAACCCCTTCATATATCTGAGCCTGGGCGATCACGCCTTGAGCGAGGGGCGGTTGGAAGACACGGGCCGTTTCTATCGTAGGGCACTGCAGTTGAATCGCGACAACGCCGACTCGAGAGCGGCCATGGGGCTGTGGGAGCTCGCTTCCGACAATCCCGACAAGGCGCGCGTTTGGCTCGAGCGTGCCGAGCGTCTCGACAGCGACGCGGAACGGGTGCGACGACTGAGGACGCGGCTGTCGAGTAGTGTCGAGCCGCCGACGACGGGCGCGGAGAACGAATCGAATTCGCCCCAGCGGGGGCTGCAGAGGAGACTGGATCGATGAAGAGGAATAGCAAGACGCTGAAGACGAGACTCGCCCGGTCGTGCGCGCTCGCCGCCGCCCTGATTCTGAGCCTGGGCACGGCCTTCGCCGGGACCGAGGGCAGGATCAGCGGCCAGGTCAACGACTTGGCCGGCAATCCCATCGAGGGAGTCCAGGTGACCATCTCGGCGATCGGTCTGGACATCAGGCGCACCGGTGAGACCAGCAAGAAGGGCAAGTTCACGATCACGGTGCTCAACGCGTCGCGCGACTGGTTGATTCGCCTGGAGAAAGAGGGTTTCCAGGTCATCGAGGAGGCCATCGACCCGATTGTCGGCGGCACGCTCAAGCCCACCTACACGATGGTTGTCGGCGAGACCATTGCGCCGGAGCGGCTGGCCGAGCTCCAGAGCAAGGACAAGTCCGCCAAGCTCTACAACGAAGGGGTGCAGATGTTCGCGACCGGCAACATCGACGGTGCCGCCGATCTGTTCCGGCAATCGATCGTAGAGGACCCGGACCTCGGGCTGGCGCACCTGGCGCTCGCCCGTATCCACCTGGCGACCGACGACTATGCCGGCTCCCTGCCGCACGCCGAGAAGACCAATGAGCTGGTCCCCGAGGAGGAGATGAGCCAGATCGTCCTGTTCGACGCCCTCTGGGGGGTCGAGGAGCACGACCGGGCGCTGGCGATGCTGGACGGGATGGTGAGCGGTGGCAAGGTACCGGACAAGGTAGCCGTCCGTGCCTACAACGCCGGCGTGCACGAGGTGAAGGCGTCCTCCTGGGACGCCGCCAAGATGCGCTTCAACCAGGCTCTCGAGCTCGACCCCAACCTGCTCCCGGCGCACGTCACGCTGTCGCAGATCGCCATCAACCAGGGCGAGTTCGAGACCGCCCTGATGCACGCCAACGCGTTCGTCGAGGCGGAGCCCGAGAACCCCAAGGGGCTGTCGGTGCTCTATCAGGCGAATCTGGCGGCGGGTGACGAGGCCGCCGCGCAGTCAGCCTTCGATCGCCTGGCGGCGGCCGACCCGGAGATGGTCGCTCAGACCTTCTTCGAATCGGGCGTGACCCACTTCAACGCCGGCCGCAACCCCGACGCGATCTCGGCCTTCGAGAAGGTGCTCAAAGCCCGACCGGAGCACCCACTCGCTCACTACTATCTGGGCCTGGCCAGCGCCAGCAACGGTGACATTCCGAAGGCCAAACAGTACCTGGGCAGATTCATCGAGCTGGCGCCCGACAATCCGGAGGCGGCAGTCGCGCGCGACATGCTCGCAGGCCTCGATTGAGGCCGTGAGCTTCGATGAGTCGGTCGTCGATCAGCTGCGCGAGCTCGGTGGCGACGCGTTGGTCCACAAGCTCTTCAAGACCTTCGTGGATCACGCGCCCATCCGCCGAGAGGGGCTGAGAAGCGCGGTCGAGAGTGGCGACGACGAGGCGCTCGCGCGCGCCGTCCACTCGCTGCGTTCGAGCTCAGCGATGCTCGGCCTGATGACTCTGTCTGAGCTCTCCGGGGAGCTCGAGACGATGGCGGACGCGGGCCGCATCGACGAGTTGGTGGCGCGGCTACCGGAGCTGGAGAGGCAGCTCGACGAGATGGTCGAGCTGCTCGCCGAAAAGCTCGAGCGAGGCTAGCCCGTCGTTCTCACGCCGTCGCAGCTGCCAGGCCGTATGTCACTGAATCTGCGGCGTTATCCGGTCGCTGCACTCCTCAACGTACGTCGAGTACGCCTGCGATCTTCAGCAACCTACGACCTCTCGCCACGCGACGGCGTGAGAACGACGAGCTAGCCCGGCGGAATGAAGCTGTAGCCCACACCGCGCTCGGTGACGACGTAGCGCGGACGGCTCGGCGAGATCTCGATCTTCTGCCGGAGCCGGTGGATGTGCACCCGCAGAGTGTTCTCGTCGGCCTCGTTCTCGGCCCAGACGCGTCGCAGGATCAGGCTGGTGAGGACCGTCTTGCCGGCGTTCCTCATCAGGATGTAGAGCAGCTTCGTCTCGGTCGGCGTGAGAGCCAGAGGCCGCCCGTTGACGATCGCCCGCTGCTGCACGAAATCCACCGACAGGTGCTCGTCGACCCGGATCTGCGGTTGCAGCGTGTAGGTGAAGTCGCCCATCCGCCGCAGAATCCGGCCGATTCGGGCCGTGAGCTCCGCCGGATTGAACGGCTTGATCATGTAGTCCTCGGCGAAGCGCTCGATCGTGCTCACCACCGTCTCCGACTTGTCGACGACCGTCAGCACCAGGATTGGCACGTCGCTGATCTCGTGGATCTTCTCGCACAGGGCGAAGCCATCGAGACCCGGGAGTCGAATGTCGACGATCGCCAGGTGGGGCAGGCCACGGTCGCCGAGAATCTCGAGCGCTTCCTCCGCCGAAGCAGCGGGCCAGGGCTCGTAGTTCGCGGTTTGAAGCGCCGCGATGGCGATCTCGCGAACCTCGGGGTCGTCGTCAACCGCCAGGATCCGGGCGCGTCCCTGCTCGGAGCGCACGGGCGGAAGGCTGCTGTCGTGATCTAAAATAGGCAAAGCAGACATCTTTATAAGGCTCCTAGAACAGAGCCCCCCGGAGTAGGTGAGATCAGGCTAGTTGGCCAGTTGGCCGTTCCCGGATGCTACCGGCACACGGCGCGACGGTCAAGCAAGGTACTCATGGGGTAGTGGGTCGAAACTGAAGCCCCTACTACCGGTGGGAATCAGCCCCAGAGCGTAGCGGGAATCAGTCCCAGAGCGTAATGGGTCAGTCCCAGAGCGTAAGATTGCGCGGCTGGGCCTCGACATCGACCGGTTCGAGACAACGGGGCCCCTCGTTGCCCGCACGATTCACGTAGGAGCCGACCGGCGTCGCGCGCATGCCCTCAGCGGGGTAGGCCTGCATCAGAGGGCGCAGGAGCTCGGCATCGTCGACGGTCGGGTCGAGCCACAGCGCCTGAGCCGCTCGGGGCAGAATCACGGGCATCCGGTCATGTATCGCCGCGACCAGCGAGTTCGGTTGCGTGGTCAGAATGGTGAACGAACGGATCCAGCTCTCTTCCGCCTGTCGCCACGACTCGTAGAGGCCGGCGAAAGCGAACGGCGTTCCATCTTCCAGGGTCAGGTGGAAGGTCTGCTTGCCGCCGCGCGCTTTCTGCCACTCGAAGAAACCATCGGCGGGCACCAGGCAACGGCGGCTCCGGAACGCGTCGCGGAAAGCGCGGGTCTCGCCGACGGTCTCCGAGCGGGCGTTGATGGTGCGGGCGCCGATCGATGCGCTGGTGGCCCACGACGGGATCAGGCCCCAACGAGCCAGCTCCGCGGTGCGGGCGCCGCCGTTCCCTGCCCTGACGATCGGCGCTTCCTGAGTGGGAGCGATGTTGTAGCGCGGCTCGAGCTCCCACACCTCCTCGAGGCCGACCACCTCGGCCACCAACTCGGCGGGCGTCGACAGGGTGTAGCGACCGCACATTCGGTCAGCTCCAGCTGCCGGCGACGCAGGTCCCGGCGATCGCGTCGTCGGGACCGCCGAAGACGAGCGCGTCCATCAGGGTCTCGGGAGTCGCTCCCGAGAGTGCGGGATGGTCGAGGTCGACCGCCGCGAAGTCGGCCCACGCACCGGGCTCGATCGTGCCCGCCCGGAGCCCCAGGCTGACAGCCCCACCGCGCGAGCCGACGCCGAACAGCGTCCTGCCGACGGCGCCCGCGGGACCTCCAAAGACGCCGCGCCGCTCGCCTCGCAGCCGCTGGCCGTACTCGAGCCAACGCATCTCCTCGGTCATCGAGATACGGAGGTTCGAGTCGGTTCCGAGCGCCAGCGAGCCGGCGTCGGCACGGGCCTCGTCGAGAGCCGGCAGGCCGTCGCCCAGGTTGCCTTCGGTGAGCGGGCAGACGCAGATCCGCGCGCCGGTCTCGAGGTACTCACGTAGCTCGCCCGGGTCGGTGTGGGTGCAGTGGACGGCGGTGAGCCACGGTCCGGCCGCGATCCGGTCGAGAACCAGCCGCATCGGCGTCGAGCCGTAGGCCGCGCGCGTCTCCTCGATCTCGCGCCGCTGCTCCTCGAGGTGCAGGTGAAGAACCAGGCCGCGGCGCCGGGCCTCGGCTGCGATCTCCCCGATCTCGCCCGGGTCGGCCGCGCGCACGCTGTGAACCACCGCGCCGAGGCCGGCCCGGTGTGTAGCGACGCGCTCGGCCAGGCTGTCCATGCGCGCCCAGTAGGCTTCGGGAGAGGGCACCCGGAAGCGGCGCTGACCGCCGGCGAGTTCGCGACCGATGCCGCCGGTACGGTAGTAGGCGTTGAGCAGGACAATCCGGATGCCCGCAGCGGCGGCCGCTTCGAGGATCAGCTCGTCGAACAGGTAGTCGTCCGGCTGGTGATGATGGAGGTAGTGGAACTCGCCGACCGTGGTGATGCCCGCGCGCCGCATCTCCTGGTAGGCCTGGGTCGCCAGCTGGCGGAACCTCTCCGGATCGAGTTCTTCGACCAGCTGATACATCGCTTCGCGCCAGGTCCAGAAGCTTCCGGCGCCCGCCGGGAACGACTCGCCCGCCCCGCGCAGACCGCGTTGGAAGGCGTGCGAATGAGCGTTCACCAGGCCCGGGACCAGCGCCCGCCGGTCGAGTCGCTCGAGATCGGGGGCGCCCGCCGCGAGGCCGGCATCCGGCGCGGCCCGCTCGACGGCCTCGATCCGGCCGTCGGCGCCGACCTCTATCCGCACTCGCGGCTCGAAGCGTTCACCGGTCCAGGTGAGCTCTGGTGCCAGCCACCGGGTCATCGGCTCAACCTATCAAGTTCTCGAGGCTTCGTCGGGGAGCTGGCGGTGTCCGGAAAGACGCGATGGAGGGTGCTCGCTGATCGCGCGCCTGCGATACAATGCGGTGTCGGCCCGGTCGCTCTGACCGCCCGCCGATTCGAGAACGAAACGAAGCGGGCACTCCCGTCGGCGCGACGCTCCGAGTGCCCGTTCCTTCAGCGGAACTCCATGAAACCACCTGAGATCATACGCCTCTCGCCGGACAAGCGAGTGCTGTTTCTGACCAAAGACCCCGAGCTGATCCGCCGCCAACTGCGTGGCGAGCTGGACCTGCGGATGAGTGACCTCACGGTCGACGATCTGCTCGACGACATCAACACCGACGCCATGACCCCGGCGTGGGTGTGCTTCTCGTACAAGCCCGAGGATCTGGCTCGCGACGCCTACGCCGGGTTGATCGTCGACGGCGACCGTCTGTTCTCTCGCGATGCGCTGATCAACGGCAACTTCGAGGTCATCGTCTCCGGCTTGCGCAAGGGGGTCGGCAGCTCGCGTGAGACTGCCGTTCAGGCCGAGAAGTGGGCCGGCATCCGGATCGCCATCGCCGCCTCGTTCGCGCCGATCCATGCCGCTAACAACATCAATCAAGGCGTTCTGATGGGCGACCACGCCCTGCTCGAGCGTCTACAGGGCGGCGAGGGGATCGCGCTCGAGGAGTTCTACCGGCGGTACGATCCGATCACGCAGCTCAAGGTCCAGTCGGGCGGACTGTTCTCGTTCTCGAAGGGCGTGGCGGCGGGCGAGGTCGAGCTGCCGCAGCCGAGCTCGAGCGACGCGCCGCAGACCATGGCCGAGAAGATCCTCTCGCGCCACCGGATGGACAGCCCCGGCGCCAGCGTGCGCCCCGGCGACGCCCTGGTCGTGCGCGTTGACGGCGGCTACTCGCACGAGTTCACCACCGCCCAGGTGCATCATTTCCTGAGCGAGAAGTACGGGGCGGACTACGAGATCCAGGACCCGGAGCGTTTCGCGGTGTTCGAGGATCATCTGATCTACGCCGACGAAGTGCCGAAGATGCGCGTGTTCCTGGACAAGATCGAGGAGCTGCGCGAGCTGCAGCGCGCCTTTCAGCGCCACACCGGCGTGCAGGATTTCTCGGCCCGAGACGGCGTCTCGCCGGGCATCTGCCACGAGGTCGCGCGCCAGAAGCTGGTGTCTCCGGGCCAGTTCGTGCAGGCGACCGACAGCCACACCTGCATGGGTGGCTGCAACAACGCGCTCACCTGGGGCGTGGGAACGACCGAGTACGCGAACCTGGTCTACTCCGGGTTCACCACCGTCGAGGTCCCTGAGTCGATCCGCTTCGAGCTCACCGGCAGCCTCGCGGAGGCAGTGACCGCCAAGGATCTGATGCTGCACATCCTGCTCGAGTTCGCCAAGCCGCAGCTGACGCTCAAGCGGGTGATGGAGTTCACCGGCCCAGGCATCTCGTCGCTGTCGATGGACGAACGGGCCACCCTCACGAACATGGCCACCGAGTGCTCGGCGCGGACCGCGATCGTCGAGGCGGACGAGGAGACCTACCGTTGGCTCGCCAAGAGCCGTCCCGGCATCGACATCAACGCGATGCGCGCGGCTGCCGTCTCGCCGGACGAGGGCGCTCACTACGACGGCGGCATCCACACGATCGACCTGTCGAGCCTGCGGCCGATGGTCGCCCACCCGGGTGACCCGAACCACGGCATCCCCTCGGATCCGACCAACGGCGCCTACATCGACGAGCTCGGCCGGGTTCCGATCCAGATCGCCTACGGCGGCAGCTGCACGGCCGGCAAGGAGGAGGACCTCAAGTTCTACCACCGGGTGGTCAAGGAGGCGGTCGAGAGCGGCCGCCGGGTGTCCGAGGGCGTCGACTTCCTGATCCAGTTCGGCTCGCGCGAGGTCGAGGAGTACTGTCGCGAGGCGGGCTTCATCGAGACCTTCGAGCGCGCCGGCGTGCGTCTGATCCAGCCCGGCTGCGGTGCCTGCATCGGCTGCGGGCCGGGCGTGTCGACAAACGAAGAGCAGGTCACGGTGTCGGCGATCAACCGCAACTACAAGGGACGTTCCGGTCCGGGGCGGCTCTATCTGGCGTCACCACTGTCGGTGGCGGCGTCGGCGTTCACCGGCTACATCACCTCGTATCAGCCCGGCATGTTCGGGCCGAGCGCGACCGAGCCCGCCGCTCCCGGCGCCGGCGTGGGTGCCACAGCCTGAGTACGGTGAGCTCGACCTTCGAGCTGATCGCTCGTGCGCGCCGCAACGGGCACGACGAAGACTGGCATCACGGAGCCGCCGCGGTGGTCACACCCGCCGGCGAGCTGATCGCCAGGATCGGCGATCCTGACCTCCAGGTCTTCTTGCGCTCGGTCGCCAAGCCGTTTCAGGCTCTGCCGCTGGTACTGGGCGGTGGCTGCGAGCGCTTCGGGCTCGAGCCCGCCGACCTGGCCGTGATCTGCGCCTCGCACTTCGGTACCGCCATTCACGAGGAGCAGGTGGCGTCGATCCTCGAGCGCGCCGGCCGTCGCCCCGAGGATCTTCAATGCGGCATTCACCCACCCTTCGACCCGGCGGTCCGTGAGCAGATGCGACGGGCGGGCGAGGATCCCCGGGTGCTTCAGAACAACTGCTCGGGCAAGCACGCCGGGATGTTGTGCGCCTGTGATCTGTTCGATCTGCCGATCGACAGCTACCTCTCCTGGGACCATCCGCTGCAGGTCAGGATCGTCGCCGAGTTGGCCCGCTTCGCTGGCGTCGAGGCCGAGGAGATCGGTTGTGCGGTCGACGGCTGCTCGCTGCCGACATATCAATTGAGCCTGCGCGCCGCCGCTCGGGCCTATGCCGCGCTCGCCGACCCCGAGGCCGCCGGGGCCGACGGCGAACGGGTGACGGCGGTTCAGGCCATCGTCGAAGCGATGACTTCGAACCCGATCCTGGTGGCCGGTCCGGGACAGTTCACCACCCGTCTGATGGAGGTCACCGGTGGGCGCATCCTCGGCAAGGAGGGGGCGCAGGGGTACTACGCCGCCGCGGTGCGCGGCCCGGTGGCGCTCGGCGTCGTGGTCAAGGTCGCCGACGGCGATCTCCGCTGCCGCGACGGCGTGGTTCTGGATCTCCTACGCCAGGCGGGCGCCCTGAGCGCCGCGGAGCTCGCCGAGCTCGTTTCCTTCAGGGACGTTGACATCCGCAGCCATCGAGGCGACGTGGTCGGCGAGATCGTCCCCGATGTCGAGCTCCGCAACGTCTGATAGGTTCCGCGGCGTTATGACTGAGCCGATTCAAGTTCGGATCGCCCACAGCCCGGATTCCGACGACGCGTTCATGTTCTACGCGCTGACGCAGGGCATTCTCGACACCGAGGGACTGGCGATCTCCCACGTCCTCGACGATATCGAGACTCTCAACCAGGCGGCCTTCAAGAGCACCTACGAGATCACCGCGCTCTCTTTTCACGGTTACGCTTACTTGGCCGATCGCTACCAGCTGATGCCCTCGGGCGCCAGCTTCGGCGACGGCTACGGACCGGTTCTGGTGTCCGCGAAGCCCGCTGAGCGCGCGGATCTCGCCGGCGCAGTGATCGCCATCCCGGGCGAGCTGACCACCGCCCACCTGGCGCTCAAGCTCTGGTTCCCCGAGGTCGAGACCCGGCTCGTGCCGTTCGACAAGATCCTCGACGTGGTCGAGAGCGGCGAGGCGACAGCCGGAGTGGTGATCCACGAGGGCCAGCTGACCTTCGGCGACCGGGGGCTCCACAAGGTGGTGGATCTCGGCGCCTGGTGGCAGGAGGAGACCGGTGGCCCGCTGCCGCTCGGCTGCAATGGAATCAAGCGCGACCTCGACGACGAGCTCAAGGCCCGGCTCTGCCGGCTCCTGACCGAGAGCATCAACTACGCCCTCGACAATCGCGAGGAAGCGCTCGCCTTCGCCATCCGCTACGCCCGTGACCTCGAGCAGGACGAAGTGCGCTCCGACCGCTTCGTCTCGATGTACGTCAACGAGTGGACCCGAGACTACGGCGAAGCCGGGCGCAAGGCCGTCCAGCACCTACTCGACCGTGGCCACGAGGCCGGCATCCTGCCGCAGCGGATCGAAGCCGAGTTCTTGTAGGGGACACAATACGTAATTCGCTCTGTAAGAAGGGATCCCTTCTTACAGAGCGAATTACGTATTGTGTCCCCAGTGCGAGAAGTCGAAGGCCTGGGGGAGGAGGTCGCCGAGGCGGGTTTCGCGGCGGGTGCCCTGGGTGCTGACCGCCAGAACCGGCACGTCGGGGTGCCCGAACTCGGTCAGGACCTCGCGGCAGATCCCGCACGGTGGCGCCGGCGGGTCGGTGTCGGTGACGACCACGACCGCCTCCAGGCGTCGCGCGCCGTGGGCGACTGCGGAGGTGACGGCTACCCGTTCGGCGCAGATCGTCGCGCCGAAGGTGCGGTTCTCGACGTTGCATCCCACGTGCACCGAGCCGTCGCTCATCAGCACCGCGGAGCCCACCAGGAAAGAGCTGAACGGTGCGTAGGCGCGCTCGCGAACAGTGGTTGCGGCTTCGATAAGTGGCTCCCAGTCCATGGGAGAAATCTACCATGCGGCCTGTGATACCTTCGCCGGGAGTTCGGCCCGGCGCTCGAGCGCCGACAGCGGCCGGCTGATAGCGCAACCCGACAACTGAAGGCCCGCCTGGGCGGGTGAGTGAGGCGCAGACCGTGAGTGACACTCCAGGAAGATTGACTCCGCCAGCAGACGGCGCCGAGATCCACTGGGAGGACGGCGTCCTCGAGGTTCCCGAACGTCCGATCATCCCCTTCATCGAGGGCGACGGCATCGGCCCCGACATCTGGGCGGCCACCCGCCGGGTTCTCGAGGCCGCGGTCGACAGGCGCTACGGCGGCTCGAAGTCGATCGCCTGGCTCGAGATCTACGCTGGCGAGAAGGCCAAGGCGCGCTGCGACGAGTGGCTGCCGCAAGAGACGGTCGATGCGATCCGGCAGTTCCGGGGTGCGATCAAGGGGCCGCTGACGACGCCGGTCGGCGGCGGGATTCGTAGCCTCAACGTATCGCTCCGTCAGCTTCTCGATCTCTACGCCTGCGTGCGGCCGGTACGGCACTTCCCGGGCGTGCCCTCGCCGGTGCGTGCCGCCTCGAAGGTCGACATGGTGGTGTTCCGCGAGAACACCGAGGACGTCTACGCGGGCATTGAGTGGGAGCAGGGCTCGAAGGGCGCCGAGGAGATCATCGCCTTCCTGCGCGACAAGCTCGGCAAGCGGGTGCGCGAGGACAGCGGCATCGGCGTCAAGCCGATCTCGGTCTTCGGCAGCAAGCGACTGGTGCGCAAGGCGCTCGAATTCACCGTGCGCGCCGGGCGGACCGACGTCACCCTGGTCCACAAGGGCAACATCATGAAGTACACCGAGGGCGCCTTCAAGGAGTGGGGCTACCAGGTGGCGGCCGAAGAGTTCGGTGACCAGACGATCACCGAGAGCGCGCTCTGGGATGAGCATGACGGCAAGCTCCCGGACGGCAAGATCCTGATCAAGGACCGAATCGCAGACGCCATGTTCCAGCAGGTCCTGTTGCGGCCGGCCGAGTATCAGGTCATCGCCACGACCAATCTCAACGGCGACTACCTGTCCGACGCCCTGGCGGCTCAGGTCGGTGGTCTGGGGATGGCGCCGGGCAGCAACGAGGGCGACGGCCTGGCGCTGTTTGAGGCGACCCACGGCACCGCCCCCAAGTATGCCGGTCAGGACAAGGTGAATCCCGGTTCGCTGATCCTGTCGGGAGCGATGATGCTGCGCTGGCTGGGCTGGACCGAAGCCGCGACCGCGGTCGAGGAAGCGCTGGCGGCTGCGATCAGCGACAAGCGGGTCACCTATGATCTGGCGCGCCAGATGAAGGGTGCGACCGAGGTCAAGACCTCCGAGTTCGGCGACGCGGTCATCGCCAACCTCTAGGCGGGGTCGGGCCGGCGTTGGCATAAGCCTGATCCAAGCCTCGCGGTTGCGACGTGGCAATGCTACCGGTCCAGCGAGCCTGGAATAGGTAGATACGCCCTTGCGCTGGGACGGGCGGTGAAACCCGGCCGCTGCAGGTATCGTATTCAGACAGATGCGCGCAGCACCGGATCTTCCTGACTCGAGGGGGCACTGAGAATGACCATCCGTAGCGTCCTGCTCTGGATTGCTCTCGCGGTGGTCGCCGTCGCCGCCCACGTCTCAATGGTTCCCCGGCTGCAGCCGTTCGCGCCGAGCGACTGGCAGATTACGGAGCGCGAGGCGGAAGCTCTTGCGCTCGAGAGGTTCGGCGACCTGGGTGAGCCGGTGGACGACGCCTATGTGGTCACTCTGCTGAGCTCGAGCGAGCGTATCGAACGGCGTCTCAACCTCGAGGCCGATCGCGTCGGTGAAGCCGCGCTTCGAGAGGGAGCGCTGCGCGAGCAGATCCTCTACTGGGAGATCTGGGTCTACGACCCGGGCGCCAGGCCTCACCAGTGGACCTACAGAGCCGAGATCGGCCTGCAGGGGCAGGTCCTGGCCCTTCGTCTTCAGCTTCGAGACGAGGAGGGAGGCGGCGCGAAGGACGAGGCCGATGCGCGACCGGAGGCCGATCGATTCCTATCGGAGCAGGGCTTCGAGCTGGTCGACTACCTCGAGCCGGAGGCCCGCCGCCGGCAGCTGGAGAGTCGCACCGATCTGACGCTGCGCTACCGGTCCGGTGACCTGCAGCTAGGCGAACGCTACCCATACGGAATGGAGGTCGGGTTCTCGGGCGATCGACTGACCGGCTATCAGTTCTGGTTCGAAGATCCAGAGGAGGATGCCCTGCGGGTGGCGCTTCAGCCCTTCTCCTTTCTGGAGCTGGGCAAGACGGTCGCCGTCGTCTTGCTCCTGCCTTTGGTGGCGATGCCCTTCGTGCGGCGCTATCACGCGGGCGAGATCGGCGTCCGTCGCGGTGTTCAGATTGGCGGTCTGGTCCTCATGCTTGGGGTGATCCTGATCTCGATGACCGGGATCGACATCGCCCAGGGAAGCTCGACCGGGGTCGCCAGCCGGCCCCAGATGACCTGGCTGACAATGGGCTTCATGCTCGGCTTCGTGTTCGTTCCGATAGCCATCATGAGCGTCCTGACCTGGTCGGTGGGTGAATCGATCTGCCGCGAGCGTTACCCCGGCAAGCTGGCGGCCTTCGATGCCATCTTCCAGGGCCGTTGGCGCAACGCCACCGTGGCTCGATCGAGCTTGCGCGGACTGGTGCTCGGGGCCGTCGTGGTGGCCCTGATGGGCCTGGTCGGACTGGCGCTCAAGACCCTGGGAGTACGCGAGGTCGCCTCGTTCGTGTTCAGCGGATGGTGGTACAGCTCGCACTGGCCGGGGCTCGTGATCATCGTCTTCTTCGCCCTGTGGATGCTCCACGCCGAGCTTCTCGGGCGGCTCTTCCTGGTGTCGTTCGCCTCGAAGGCGCTCGGGCTCCTCGGCGGCGGCTTGGTGGCGGCGATCATCTCGGGAGTCCTGCTGCACGGCCCCGGCGTGCCGGTGGCGTCGTTGTTCTGGTGGATTCTCATCACCACCATCGGCCACGCGCTGCTGGTCTCGATCTTCGTTCGCTACGACCTCTGGACCTCGCTGGTCGCGGGCGTCTCGTCCGCGTGTCTCGCCTTCGGCTACCCGCTGCTGACGGCCACCGACCCGTGGCTCCAGTTTCAGGGCTGCCTGCCACTGCTCTTCGTCGCTGCGCCGGCGTTGGTCAGCCTGCGCAGCATCACCTCCGGTCGCGAGTTCAGCTACCGCTACGACGACGTGCCGCCGCACGTGCGACGGATCGCCGATCGTGAGCGCCAGAAGGTCGAGCTCGAGACCGCACGCAGGATCCAGAGCTCGATCCTGCCGGATCTTCCGCCCCAGGTGAACGGCGTGCGGATCTCACACGCCTATCTGCCAGCGACCGAGGTCGGCGGCGACTTCTACGACGTTCTCGCCCTCGAGGACGGGCGTCTCGCCGTGGCGGTGGGCGACGTCGCCGGCCACGGGGTCTCGAGCGGCCTGGTGATGTCGATGGCCAAGTCCGCCCTGGCGGTCCAGGTGACCTTCCGGCCCGAAGTGGAAGAGGTCTTCGCCACCCTCAATCGGATGATCTTCCAGAGCGCTCGCAAGCGCCTGCTGACGACGCTCTGCTACGCCTTGATCGACCCCAAGGATCGGGACATCCTCTACGCGAGTGCCGGCCATCTGTTCCCGTATCGGGTCACCGTCGGCGGCAGCGTCCACGCGCTGGAATCGGTTTCCTACCCCCTGGGCGTGCGCGACGAGATCGACGTCACCGTCCGCCGCGCCCGGCTCGACTCCGGCGACCAGCTCTTCATGTTCAGCGATGGCGTGGTCGAAGCGCACGGCGAGGGCAGCGACGAGCTGTTCGGCTTCGAGCGCCTGGAGGAGAGCCTCAAAGCCCACGCTGCCTCCGGGGTCGTCGGGATCCGCGACGGTGTGCTCGCAGACATCAGCCGTTTCACCGACGGTGCGCCGCGCGAGGACGACTTGACCGTTCTGGTCCTGCAGCTGCCCTAGCCTGACCTTCTCACCCCATCACTTGCGATGGGGTGAGAAGGTCAGGCCAGCCCGGTTGCGCGCTCAGGGCACTAACTCGAGCCGCGGCCGCGGCGAGAGCTGCACCGCGCCGTCGCCGTCGTCGATCACGATGTCGAACAGCACTTCGCCGGGCGTCGAGCCGGCCGTGATGGTCGCGGCGTAGGTGCCGTTGCCGCGATCGATGATCGGGCCGACGGTCGCGTTGGCGGAGCTGCTCGGGCTGACCTCGATGGTGACCGTCGCGCCGCCCGTCTCGATCCGGCGACCGCGCCAGTCGCGCTGCAGGATCAGCGCCCGGGTGCGGCTCGTGCCGTCGGCGGGCAGCGTCAGGTCGCGCAGAACGACGCGTGACAGATGGTGATCGGGCCGGCCGACGAGCGACTGCCGCACGAGGTTGAAGGCGTCCTCGAGCTGCAGGACCGCGTCCTCGTCGCCGGCACCCTGAAAGGCGATATTGAGGTCGATGAAGTAGTCGCCGCTGGCGCAGCCGTCGCTGGTGTTGCAGACGCCGTCCTGGTCGCCGAGCCGGCTGATCACCAGGTAGCCGACGTCCGCGGACTTCGTGAACCCGGGCGGCGGCGTGCCGCAGCCGTCCGGATTGGAGGGTGAGCACGAGCAGCGCCCATCGCCGCCTTGGCCGCGCGCCGCCAGCATCGCCGCCATCAGCCTGCCGGGCAGGTCGCGACCCTGGGTCAGGAGCGCGTTCTCCGCTTCGGTCAGGACCGCGGCCCCCGCCAGCACGTTGCCCTGGATGGCGTAGGTCAGGGTTCCCAGTTGGCCGGTGAGGTGATCGGCAAAGTCGCCAGCGATCGAGCCGGTGAAGCCGACCGCTCGACCCTGGGTGTCGACGATTCCGTACTGGCGGGTCTGGTGGCCGCTGTCCTGCTGCTCGAGGGCGTCGAGGATGTCGGCGGGCGCGGTCGCCGCCGTCAGCTCCTGGAAGATCAGCAGTCGATTCTGTCCGGTCGAGTCAACGAAGCTCTGCGCGGCTCCAGCCCCTTTGTCGACCACCACCACCGAGGCGAGCTGCTTGAGGTCGATGCCGGTGACGCAGGTCGCCGAGCCGATGGCGATCTCACCGGTGGTCGAATCGGTGATCGCCACAGACCAGGTGGCGGCGAGCGGCGGGGCGAGCGCCAGGCACAGCACCAGGAGCGCTCTCGGGATCTTCTGATTCGGCATCGGGTACCTCTTGGGTCGGTGATGGGAGCCCGAATGGTACCCCGGATCGACAGTCACCGATGGGCCCGGTGGAACGCCCCCTTCTGCTAGACTGCGACTCCCCGGCTGCGGTCCTGGTCGGGTCCCCCACGAACTCACATCGGGAGCTGTCTCAACGTGAAAATCCACGAGTATCAAGCGAAGGAAATCCTGCGCCGATTCGGGGTGCCCACCCCCCGCGGCGAAGTTACCGAGGACGCCTCCGAGGCGGCCCGGATCTGCGAGGAGCTGGGCGGACGCTGCGTCGTCAAGGCGCAGATCCACGCCGGCGGTCGGGGCAAGGGCGGCGGCGTCAAGCTGGCCGGCTCGCCCGCGGAGGCGACCGAGGTCGCCGGCAAGATCCTCGGCATGCAGCTGGTCACGCCGCAGACGGGAGAAGCAGGACAGCTCGTGCGCAAGGTGCTGATCGAAGAGGCGGTCGACATCGCCTCGGAGCTCTACCTGGGCATCACCCTCGACCGCCAGCTCGGCAAGCCGGTGGTCATGGCTTCTTCCGCGGGCGGCATGTCGATCGAGGAGGTCGCCGCCGAGAACCCGGACGCGATCATCCGGCAGCCCTACGACGCACATCTCGGCATCCAGCCGTTCGAGGCGCGCTCGGTGGCTCGACGGCTCGGGCTGACCGGCAAGACCGCGAAGCAGGCGACCCGCTTCGTGACCCTGCTGGTCAAGGCCCACCAGGAGACCGACGCCACGCTGTCGGAGATCAACCCGCTCCTGGTCACCGGCGAGGGCGACGTCCTGGCGCTCGACGCCAAGATGAACTTCGACTCGAACGCCCTCTTCCGGCACAAGGACATCGTCGAGATGCGTGATCTGGCCGAAGAGGAGCCGCTCGAGGTCGAGGCCTCGAAGCACGGTCTGAACTACATCAAGCTGGACGGCACGATCGGCTGCATGGTGAACGGCGCCGGACTGGCAATGGCGACCATGGACATCATCAAGCTCTACGGCGCCGAGCCGGCGAACTTCCTGGACGTCGGCGGCTCGGCGAGCCAGGAGGCGGTGCAGAGCGCCTTCGAGATCCTGATCTCCGATCCGAGCGTCAACACCGTGTTGATCAACATCTTCGGCGGCATCGCGCGCACCGACCGGATCGCGGCCGGAGTGGTCGCGGCGCTCGACCAGCTCGTCGACGTCAAGATCCCGGTCGTGGTGCGACTCGAGGGAACGAACGTCGAGCGCGGCCGGGAGATTCTGCAGGAAGCCGACTTCGACTTCATCGTCGCCGCCGACATGGCCGACGCAGCAGAGAAGGCCGTCGCGGCCTCCGGAGGGGCGAGCTGATGGCGATCTGGGTCACTGAAGAGACGCGACTGGTGGTGCAGGGCATCACCGGCAAGGAGGGCGAGTTCCACGCGCTCGGCTGCCGCGAGTACGGCACCCAGGTGGTGGCCGGGGTCACCCCGGGAAAGGGCGGTCAGAGCGTCGAAGGCATTCCGGTGTTCGACTCGGTCGCCGAGGCGCGCGCCGAGACCGGCTGCAACGCCACCATGATCTTCGTGCCGCCGCCGTTCGCGGCTGATGCGGTGATGGAAGCGGCCGGTGCGGGCGTCGAGCTGATCGTGTGCATCACCGAGGGGATTCCCGTCAACGACATGCTCACCGTGAAGTCGTTCCTGCGCGATCATCCGAGCCGCCTGATCGGCCCGAACTGCCCGGGAGTCATCTCGCCGGGGATCGCCAAGATCGGCATCATGCCGGGGCACATCCACCAGCAGGGGCGGGTGGGCGTCATCAGCCGCTCGGGAACGCTCACCTATGAGGCGGTCTGGCAGCTATCGAATCTCGGTCTCGGTCAGTCGACCGCGGTCGGCATCGGCGGCGACCCGATCAACGGTACCAACTTCATCGACGCGCTGGCGGCGTTCAAGGACGACGGCCAGACCGAAGCGGTTGTGCTGATCGGTGAGATCGGCGGCAGCGCCGAGGAAGAGGCCGCGGCCTGGATCCAGGAGAACTTCGACCGGCCGGTAGTCGGTTTCATCGCCGGCCAGACGGCGCCGCCGGGACGGCGGATGGGCCACGCCGGCGCCATCGTCGCCGGTGGCAAGGGCACCGCCAAGGAGAAGATGGAGGCGCTGACGGCCGCCGGCATCACGGTGGCTGAATCGCCGGCCGACATCGGCGCCAGAGTCGCCGAGGCGCTGGCCTAGCGGCCCGGGATTCGTCATGTCGCTACGCCGGATCGAAGGAGCCGGCTGGCTCGCCCTTCTCGGAGGTGGCGAGTTCAGCTTCGGCGAGACGCTCGAGGTCGATCACGTCTGGATCGAGAGGGCACCGGAAGGCCCGATCGGCTTTCTGCCCACCGCCAGCGGCTCGGTCGACTATGCCCAGCACTTCGCGTCCTATCTGGACGAAGAGTTCGACCGCGAGCTCGAAGTGATTCCGATCTATCGCCCGCGCGACGCCCGGCGGCAGAGGAATCTCGATCGGATCGCGAGCGCCCCGGCGATCTACCTGGGCGGTGGTGTCGCCGACAATCTGTTGGAGGTCCTGACCGACGCGCCGGCGCGGGAGTCTCTCGCCGATCGGCTGCGCGCCGGTGGTCTGGTGGTCGCGATCGCGGCCGCGGCCCAGGCGCTGGCCGCCACGGTGCGCGCCCTGCGCGGCGGAGCGCTTCCGGGCCTCGGCTGGCTGCCGGGCACCGCCATCGAAACGAACTTCACCCCCGCCCACGATCGTCGCCTGCGCGAGCTGCTCGCCGCGCCCGGTATCGACGTCGGGCTGGGTTTGAGTGCCGGCTCGGGAGTGCTCCTGGGACCGGCCGGAGAATGCGAGATCGTCGGCACCGTCTTCAGGATCGACGGCGCCGATGGCGATATCGAGCCGCTGACAGCGGCCTGACAACTTGGAGATACTGGAATGGAAACGACTCTCACGATCATCAAGCCCGACAGCGTCGCGGCTGGCAACGCCGGCAAGATCATCGCCCACCTGGAGGCCGAAGGCTTCAGGGTGCTGGCCCTACGGCGACTGCACATGAACGAGGCTCAGGCAGGCACCTTCTACGAGGTCCACAAGGCGCGCCCGTTCTACGGCGAGCTCGTGTCCTTCATGACCAGCGGGCCGTGCATCCCGATCGCGCTCGAGCGCGACAACGCCGTCAAGCACCTGCGCGACGTGATGGGCGCGACCAACCCCGAGGACGCAGCCGACGGGACGATCCGCAAGCTCTACGCGACCAACATCGAGCGCAACGCGATCCACGGCAGCGACTCGCAGGAGAACGCGGCGATCGAGACGGCGTTCTTCTTCGCCCGTGTCGATCAGCTCGGTTAGCGCTCCCTGGTGGGGGAGGGCCTCGCGCCCTCCCGCCGGGGCCTGCCCTGGGATAGTCTCGACCGGCCATGGTCTACCGAGGTTCTGAAGCCGCGCCGGCCGGAAGGGTCGCGGAGGAGCGTCGTGGCCGCAAGGTCGGGCGCTTCTGCCTGTCGTGCGGCAGCGTCTACCCGCTGTTCCAGCTCCGTCATCGCGGCAAGCCGAGCTTCGGCAAGGATCACGTCTCGTCGACGTGCGCCCACGAAGGGCAGGTGTTCGAGGCCGGCGCCGATTGGTGGCAGCCGGCGGTCGAGGTGCTGCCGCCGGCGGCGCAGCCCGAGTCGTAGCTAGCTCCGGCGCGCGAGCGCCAGGCCGAACAGGCGATCGTCGTCGGTCAGCCAGTCGGTGAGTTCGAAGCCGCCGGCGCTCAGCAGATCGACCACCACTTCGCGCCGGTACTTGCAGCTGATCTCGGTCAGGATCTCTTCACCCGCCTCGATCTCCAACTCGAGGTCGAGACCGGTCAGGCGCACCCGTTGGTCGCGCAGCGCCACCAGGCGCATCTCGATGCGCTCCCGCGCGCGGTCGTAGAACGCGCGATGCTCGAACAGGCAGGTGGAGAAGTCGCCGCCGAAGCGGAAGTTCAGAACGTCGAGGACGTTCAGGTTGAAACGAGCGGTGATCCCTTCGGTGTCGTTGTAGGCGGCGTGGAGCACGCTCTCGTCCTTGACCAGGTCGACGCCGAGTAGGAAGGAGTCGCCGGTCTGCATCGTTTGGGCGATGCGGCGGATGAGAGCGGTCGCCTCGGGAGCCTCGAAGTTGCCGATCGTGCTGCCGATCAGCAGGACGAGCCGGCGATTTCCGGGCTGGATCCGGTCCGGGATCTGGTCGAGGTGGAGAAAGAAATCGCCGACCACCGCGTGGATCCCGAGCTCGGGGTAGCGAGCCGCGAGCGCGGCGATCGCATCGCGCACCACCGGCTCGCTGACGTCGAACGGCAGGTAGCGCTGCAGGGTGCCCGCCTCCGCCATCGCATCGAGCAGTATCCGGGTCTTGGTCGAAGTGCCGGAGCCGAGCTCGACAAGTTCGTGAGCGCCGGATCTCCTCACGATCCGGGCGGCGTTGCGCTCGAGAATCGCAGCCTCCGTGCGAGTGAGGTAGTACTCGGGGAGCCGGGTGATCCGATCGAACAGGCTCGAGCCCGTGCCGTCGTAGAAGTAGTGCGATGGGATCTGTCGCGGGCGGTCGGAGAGCAGTCGGCGCAGCTCCTGGCGCTCGGCTTCGGGGTCGCGGTCTCCTGCCAGCACGTCGATCGTGATGTGCTCGTCGAGCTGGTGGCCGCCGCCCATCGCGCGCCAAGTGTAGTACGCGGCCGGCCGCGACCCGCGAGGTCAGCTGATGTGGATCATCTTGGCTACCGACGGCACGCCCTTGTCGTTGACGGCGAACAGCATGTAGTAGCCGGGAGGAGCGAGATTGGCGTTCTTGACGATGGAGACGCTCAGCTTCGATTGGCGCGTCCGGTCGAACTCCAGCGGCACGTAGCGCTGACCGACGTTGGTCGAGTGGGTGACGGCCGATAGGCCGATCAGCACGACCTTAGAGATCTTCTTCGACGTGGTGACCTTGATCTCGATCTCGGCGCCGTAGCCGGCCTCCGCCGGCGCCGTGCGGATGGCCGGCCGCTTGCCAGTGAACAGGTAGGGCGGGCTGAAGACCTCGCCCCAGGCACCGCTCACCCGGCCGTCGGCGCTGTCGTCATCCTGCCCGGCCGAGAGCACCCGGCCATCGGGGAGCAGGACGGCCGTCGAGTGGTACATGCGGCCGAAGGTCTCCGGGGCCATGAGCGTCCAGATGCCGGTCTCCGGGTCGTACATCTCGGGGCGCAGATTGGGACTGTCGTAGCGGTGCGCCTCGCCGCCGCCGACGATCAGCACCTTGCCGTCCGGGAGCAGCACCGCGTTGCTGTCGCCGCGCGGGAAGTTCATCGGCGCGGCGTCGCGCCAGACCGGCGCGCTCGCGGACAGGTCGATGGTCTCGCACAGGCTCACCGGGTCCTCGAGATCGAAACGGTCGCGCACCAGGTAGCCGCCGCAGATCATCACGTTGTCTGTGCGTCCCGGAATGTAGAAGCCCGCCGCCTCGTAGCGGGTGCGCGCCAGGCGGGTGAGCGCGATCGACTTCCAGAACTTCTTCTTCTTGTTGAGCAGCACGGTCTCCGGCTCGGGTAGCACCTGGACGATCTCGCCGGTGCTGAGCAGGAA
>JAJCXP010000390.1 GCA_029263375.1 Acidobacteriota bacterium
GGCCGTGAGGCTGGCGTAGCCTAGCAGACCGACGCTCTCCGGACGCAATCCTTGACGCATTTCCGCGCGGCCCGGCGCGTCTTGAATCAGCAGGCCGCTGGGTACGACGCTTGGATCCAACTGATGCCTGACCGTGGTCATTCAACTTATCAGTTGACACTTGGAGCGAGCTTGCCTATACTCAACCAAGTGGTTGAACCCTACACCGACCCTGATTCCGCCTTCGGAGCTCTGGCGCATCCGGCGCGCCGGTCCTCATCGCTTCGCTGGCCGAGGCCTCCCGCCCGGTTTGGAGATGCGACTCGTGCCGTCACCTTGACGGCGAGGTCTCGTTTTTACATCATTCAGAATCCGGAACAAGCAAGAAGGAGCTGAGATGAATCAGAACTCCCTGGACCGTAGGTTGGTTAGCGCGGCTGCGCTTCTCCTCTTAACCAGCTCCGTCTGCCTCGCGCAGCCGTTCTCGGGCGCGCTAGCTCTCGAACAGAGCCGCTCCGATTCTGGCGACCTCTACGGCTGGAGGGTCGCTCTCGAGGGCGACGCCTTGGCAGTCTCGTCGCCCGCTTTCGACGGCGGCACTGTCTACCTCTACAAGCGCGATCCGCTGGAACCCGACGCCTGGACGCTCGCGAGGCGGTTCCAACCGCCCGACGCCTGCGACGCCTGGTCGATCGATCTGTCGGGCGACACGCTCGCGGTCGGGGGCTGCCTGTCGGGCTGTGGCAAGAGCGCGCCCGCAGCGGTCTATCTCTACCAGCGAGACAAGGGTGGCGCCGACAACTGGGGTCTCTTCCAGATCATTCGTGCCGACTTCCCCGAGCCCACTGAGCACACATTCGGGTACGCCGTCGCGATCGACAGAGATCTACTCGCGATCGGCGACCCAGAGCTCGAGATCGTCAGAACCTACGAGCGGAAGTCGTCCGCGGCCGGCGGGTGGACCGAGATCGGCCGTCTGAGCCACGACCCGGCACCGTTCGGCACCTTCGGCTCGGCTTTGGCGCTCAGCGGCGGCACACTCGCGGTCGGCGCCGCCAACTATTGTGTCGGGCCGTCGACCACGGACTTTCACTCGAATGGCGTCTTCACCTTCGAGCGCGACGCCAGCGCCGCCGAGGGCTGGGCGGAGACCCGCCATCTGGACAACCCGGGAGGCGACGGGCTCCCCGGGGAGTCTCTCGCGCTCGAGGGACCGAACCTGATATTCAACGGCCTCGACGGGATCGAGCTCCACGAGCGCGACCACAAGGGCCTCAAGCGTTGGGGGCAGCGGCAGCTGTTCGAGTTCTCGCGGGCCTTTGCCATTCGCGGCCGGTCCGCGGTTCTGGTCAACAGCCAGGTGGATGGCGCCCAGGTGAGTGTTCGGGACCGGATCGGCGGTGCGGGCCAGCCCTGGTCGATCACCGAGACCTTCTTCGAGCCGAGCTCCAAGGACCACCGTCGGGTCAGCTCCGCCGCGGTAGGTCCGCGAGAGGTGGTCGTCGGTTACGGCGAGGATGGTGACACGCCGAGGAAGGTCGTCATCTACTCGCGCGACCCCATCCATGCAGACGATTTCGAAAGCGGCGGGCTCGAGCAGTGGGATCTCTCCAAGCGCAAGGTGGCGCCGGTCGAGCCCGGTCTGGCCGGCAGCGCGTTCGCGCTGGAGGCCGTCGCCGATGGCAAGGGCAAGAAATCGTTCGTCCGCACCCGCCGGCCCGATCAGGAGCCGATGGTCTCGCTCCGATTCCGACTCAACGCCAATGAGGTCGCCCTCGGCGGGCAGGATGTCGAGATCGTCCGGCTATCGGGTGGCGGCAAGAAGAACGTCGCGGTGACCCTGCGCGAGCACAAGGGCGCCTACCGGCTCACCTTGTGGGCGAGGCAGAACTCAGGCCCGCTGCTCGAGCTCGGCGAGCTCGACATCCCCGCCCGGGAGGACGCCCGTCTGCTCCTAGAGTGGATGCGCGCGACCGGGGACGATCACGACAACGGCGTCGTCAGGCTGTCGCGCATCGGCAGGACGTCGGTCGAGTCGGCGACCCTGGCCAACGACCGGTTGACCATCAGCGATATCCGGGTCGGCTTTCCGGCAGGGGCCAAGGGCACCGCCGGCGGCAGCTTCCTGGTCGACGACGTGGCGCTGCATCAGTAGCACCGCATCTACGGCATCGAAGACCCGCGCGCGCCTGTTTTCGGTCGCGACGACGGCGGTAGATCCTCGAGCGCGCGCCGGGGCCGGGGCGCTGCGGTCTCCAGGTAGGAGCTCAGGTCGGAGTCCAGATTATGGTGGAGGTGGATGGATTCGCTCTGAACGCCCGCGGCCGCAGGCCGCTGGCGCGAACTCCGAAACCATCCGGCTACGCCAGGACCGAACGCGAGTGAGGGAATGGTGGAGGTGGATGGATTCGAACCACCGTAGGGCTTTGCCCGACAGATTTACAGTCTGTTGCCTTTGACCGCTCGGCCACACCTCCACGAGGCGCCGCGGAGTTTAGCAGAATTGATCAGCACCGATCCGCTTCGGCCCGAGCCTCGGATGAATAAGATGTAGCTCACCAAGGAGGCTCAGAGCATGCGACCCATTCGAATCTTTTCCCTCGCCGCGGCCTTGCTTGCCGGCGGACCGGTGTTCGCCAACGAGCCGGTCGACTTCCTGCGACTTCTCGGCGGTTCGACCGAGGACCGCCTCGGCGCTCTCGAACGGATCGAAGCGGGTTGGGAGCCCGGATCGGCCATGATGCTGCTCGAGACCGTCTACTTCGTGCGCGACCCGCGGGTCTCCGGGCTGGCGCTCGATCTTCTGGCCAGGAAGACCGGCCAGAACTTCGGCTTCGAGCACAAGAGCTGGTACGAGTGGTTCTGGTCACGCGAGCCCGAGCTCCACCCCTCCTACGCGGAGTTCAAGAGCCTCCTCTATCGCAACATCGACCCGAAGTTCGCCGGCTATTTCTCAAACGAACGGCCCAGCCTGGTGCGCCTGGACGAGGTTCGCTGGGGCGGCGTTCGCCAGGACGGCATCCCCCCACTGCGGTCACCAAAGATGATTTCGGCCAAGCAGGCCGACTACCTCGCAGACAGCAACGTCGTCTTCGCGATCGAGGTCGAGGGCGACGCCCGCGCTTACCCCAAACGCATCCTCGCCTGGCACGAGATGTTCGTCGACGAAGTCGGCGGCGTGCCGGTTGCGGGCGTCTACTGCACGCTGTGCGGCACAGTGATCCTCTACGACACCGTCGTCGACGGCGTGAATCACGAGTTTGGCACCAGCGGGTTCCTCTACCGCGCGAACAAGCTGATGTTCGACCAGGCCACTCAGTCGCTCTGGTACTCGATCTGGGGCGAGCCGGTGATCGGTCCGCTGGCCGGGAACGGTATCCAACTCAACCGGCGCAGTGTCGTGACCACGACCTGGGGCGAATGGCGCAAGCGTCACCCGGACACCAAGGTGCTGGCGCTCGACACCGGTCACCAGCGTGACTACGGCGAGGGCAAGGCCTATGCCGACTACTACGCCACCGACGAGCTGATGTTCAACACGCCGTTTCGCGATGCTCGACTCAAGAACAAGGACGAGGTGCTCGCGCTGGTCTTCCCGGAAGAACCGCAGGAGACGCTGGCCATCGCCCAGAGCTTCCTGCTGCAATCGCCGGTCTACCAAGACCGCATCGGCGAGCTGGAGTTCGTGGTGCTCACCGACGGCTCGGGCGCCAACCGGGTCTACGCGACCGGACCAGTCCGCTTCGAGAGCTGGGACCAGGAGATGACGGCGATCGACTCGACCGGCACCTCCTGGCAGCTGACCGAAAGCGCCCTTCAGACTGGCGACGGGCGGACACTCGCACGGCTCCCCTCCCAGCGCGTCTTCTGGTTCGGATGGCTCGGCTCCTATCCGCAGACCCGCCTGGTCAAGTGATCTCCCGACGGGTCACGGCAGGCAGGTGAGCTGGCAGACGCCGGCCTGCTCGAGGCAGAGCAGGACGTCGAGCTCGAACTTGAGATAGCAGAAGGTCTCCCTGGGGGTGCCCGGAGCGTCCCTCAGGCAGCCGTCCAGATTGACCGCCGCGCCGATCAGACAGCCCCTGAGGCCGCCGAGGCAACCGCACTCATCGAAGCCCGCCTGGTCAGGCTCGGTCGGCCACACCAGGTCTCCGGGCTCGAACGGCTGTCGCCTCTCGGCCTCCGACGCAACGGGCAGGATGAGGGCCGCGACCAGGAGGATCGCAACGGGCACGATTGAGGTTCTTGTTCGCATCTCGACTCCTTTCAAGGAGTAGAGACGGAGATTCGGCCCGTCACCTCGCAAACGCCGGCCGCTGGTCCGGCCTTCTCACGCCCCGGATTCTGAATCGAGAGCTCTACCGCCCGACCTCGGGATGCTGTTCGACCACCTTGAGGAACCGGTCGAGGTCGTCGCGACCGTTCATCTCGAAGTCGAGAAACTCCACCCCCATACCGGCACTGGCACCCCAGCGCCGGATCCACCGCACAATGGCGTTCGCACGGATCCTGGGCACCGTCGCGCCGTCCGACGACAACCGGAGGTTGAGCCGCAGCGAAGTGCCCTTGGCGAACGGCCGCGGGGTGCGAATGAACAGACCGCCGAGACTCACGTTCTCGGCGATCTCCTCGAGATAGTCGCGCGTTTTCTTGTCGACCGCATGATGCTCGGTGACCTCGACGATCAGCTGTGCGCCGAAGCGCTCGTGTCGACGGGGATCGACGTTCTGCTCTGGCTGCACTCCTTGGATCGATCGCATGGTCCGCTCCTCGTTTCCGCCGGCCGCATTCCCGCCCAGCATCCCGAGGTTACAATCGAACTCTTTGCTACACTAGGGATTTCTTAACATTAAGAATGATCAGTTCGCAACGCCGAGGATCTCCTGTCGCACCCGATCGGTTGGCTGGTAGACGAGGCCCTGGTCCAGGCAGCTCCACGTCAGCGTACCGGCAGGCACGAACTGCACTTCCTGGGTGGTCGACGGATTCTTGCAGCGAATCTTCAACTGCCGCAGGCCGATAGCCGTGCCTCCGAGATCTGCCGCGCCGGGGCTGCCGATCACTATCTGACGGAGCCGATCGCCCGGGTTCACGACCAGGCCCGCCGCCTCGCAGTCCCATGCACCGCTCGGCTGCAGGATGCTGACCACCTGGCCGGTCCGCAGGTTCTGGCAGGACGCCTGCTTTACCCGGTGGCCGAACGTCGAGCCCCCGACCGGCGCAGCATCGAACTCGACCGAGCCGGTGTCGCAGAGCGGATCACGAGCGAAGCCTCGCTGATCCTCTGCCAGACCGCAGGCGCCGGCGGCGTCGATCGCCGAGGAGCCGGCAAGGAGCGCGTGCGTGCGGGTGGGGCCGCCGTTATCCGCCAGGGTCGGATCGAGCCCGGCGAGCGTCGCAGAGACGCCGCAGGTGCCGTCGTTGTCCAGATTGCCGCCGTTGTCCGAAACGAAGTAGGTGGCGCAGTTACCACCCCCGTTATAGCCCAGGGCAGAGCCGTAGAAATAGATCGGAATCGAGAAGCTGCCGTAGTCGCTCACGCCACCCCCGACGGCGGCGGTGTTCGAGGCCACCGTCGTGTTGACGAGCGAGATCGCCGAGGCGTAGCCGCCCCAGATTGCGCCGCCCAGATAGCCCGCGGTGTTGCCCGAGAACGTGCTGTTGGTGCTGT
>JAJCXP010000391.1 GCA_029263375.1 Acidobacteriota bacterium
ACAAGTCGGCGTCGCCACCGATGTAGACGCGATCTCCGCCGAGAGGATCAGAAGAAGAATCGAGGCAAACTTGCTCGCCACCCGCACGCCCTCAATCTAGCAGGAGGGCAACGTAAGATACGCCTCCACCGCGAATCGACAGGAGATTCCCATGGCGAACCTCAAAGGTAAGACCCTCTTCATCACCGGCGGTAGCCGCGGCATCGGCAAGGCGATCGCGTTGCGCGCGGCGGCCGATGGCGCCAACGTCGCGATCGCGGCCAAGACCGTCGTACCGCATCCGAAGCTGCCGGGAACGATCCACGCGACCGCCGAAGAGATCGAAGCCGCCGGCGGCAAGGCGCTCGCCGTCCAGACCGACATCCGCGACGAGGCTCAGGTCGAGGCCGCCATCGCCCAGACGGTCGAGCGCTTCGGCGGGCTCGACATCCTGGTCAACAACGCCAGCGCGATCTTCCTGGCCGGCACCCTCGAGGTGCCGATGAAACGCTTCGATCTCATGTGGAGCGTCAACGCGCGCGGCAGCTTCGTCTGCTCTAAGCACGCTCTGCCCCACCTGATGAAGGCCGACAACCCGCACATCCTGACGCTGTCGCCGCCGCTCAACATGTCGCCGCGCTGGTTCGCCCAGTTCGGCGCCTACACCATGGCCAAGTACGGCATGAGCTGCTGGGTGCTCGGCATGTCGGAGGAGTTCCGGCATCAGGGCGTCGCCGTCAACGCGCTCTGGCCGCAGACCGTCATCCTCACCGCGGCGCTCAAGATGCTGCCGCCGGGGCTGATCGACGAAAACTCTACGCGCAAGCCGGAGATCCTCGCCGACGCCGCGCACGCGATCCTCTGCCGCGACGCAAAGAGCTGCACCGGCAACTTTTTCATCGACGACCAGGTGCTGGCCGAGGAGGGGGTGACCGACTTCGACAAGTATGCGGTGGATCCCTCGGCGGAGCTGTCGGTGGACCTCTTCCTGGAGGGCTGAGCGGCGGGCAGCGCTCTTCGGCTAGACAGTCCCCGTCAGGTCCTGACCGGGTCGGAGCTCCTCGGCAGCTGAGCCCCGGCGCAGGACCCGCGCAGCGTGAGCTCCGCCGAGCGAGAAGCGCTCGCCCTCAACCCGGATCCAGGCACCCTCCCGCAAGGCCACTACCGCCGTCTCGTTCTCCTCGAGAAACTCCAGCAGCCGCTGCTCCCGGGTCTCCCCCATCTGAGTCGAGCTCGGAACGGCGTCGATGTAGTGTGGATTGATCTGGAACGGCACCAGACCGAGCGCCTCGAATGACTGCGGCTGAACGATCGGCATGTCATTCGTGGTCTTGATCGTCGGTGCGGCGATGTTCGACCCGGCGCTGGCGCCCATGTAGACCATGCCCTCGTCGACCCGCCGCCGGATCGCCTCGAGCAGCCCCGAGTCCTGGAGCGTCTTGAGCAGGCGGAAGGTGTTGCCGCCGCCGACAAAGGCCGCCTCGGCCCAATTCAGAGTCGCGAGGCCCTGTGCATCGGCCGTCAGGGCGCGCACGTCGTACCCCTCGCGCTCGAAGCGCTGCCCCGCCTTTGCGGCGTAGCCCGCGCGATCGAACAGTGCGAAGGGCACGAACGCGATTCGCCGCCGCTCGCCGAGGATGTCCTTGATCTCGGCCATGCAGTGATCGAGATAGCCCTCGCCGTGCATCGTGGAGTTGCTGATCAAGAGCATTCGTCGCGCCATTCGAACGGTCCCTCCGCGCGATACGATACTTCAGTGGAGAGCACGAACTTCAACGACTGGATCGGAATGCGCCCCGGCGACGAGCCCAACGAGGTGGTCGTCGATACGCGTCCGGAGCACCAGGTGGCGCCGGGATTGATCCACTTCGCGGTTCTGACGACACTGGCCGAGGTCTCCGCGGCGACGGCGGTCGGTGCGGCCGTGGTGCCGACTCAGATCTCGCTGAACCTGATGCGCCGAGCTTCCCCCGGACGGTTGGTGGGCCGCGGCACGGTGGTCAAACGGGGCCGCACGTTGACCGTCGCCGAGGGCGAGGTGCTCCAGAACGACAAACTGGTGGCGAAGGCGACGGTGACCTTCGCGATGATGGGCTGAGCCTGGGGATCGGAAGAGATGGATCGAGAGCAAGCGTTGGCGACGATGGAAGAGCACGTCCAGGTCGAGGGGCTGCGGCGTCACATGCTGGCAGTGGAAGCCGCGATGCGGTTCTATGCGGACAAGCTCGGCGAGGATGTCGAAACCTGGGGCCTGGCTGGCCTTCTCCACGACTACGACTGGGAGATCCACCCGACGCTCGAGGCGCACCCGGCCGAAGGCGCGGCACTGCTGCGCGAGCGCGGCTGCCCGGAGACGGTCGTCCAGGCGATCCTGTCGCACAACCCGGCGGGCACCGGCGTCGAGCGCGAGCGACCGATCGATTTCGCGCTGATGGCCTGCGACGAGGTCACCGGCCTGATGATCGCCGGCACCCTCGTTCGGCCGGACAAGGACATCCGGCAGATGAAGATCAAATCGGTCAAGAAGCGCTGGAAGTCGCGCATCTTCGCCGCCGGGGTCGACCGCGACGAGGTGGCCGAGGCGACCGAGGAGTTCAGTCGTGCCTGCTTTGACGGCGGGCTCGAGCTCTGGGAGCACGTTCAGAACGTGCTCACCGCGATGCAGGACGCGGCCGAGACTCTGGGGCTCGACGGGCGGCTGGCCGCCGAGACAGTCGAACCGCAAGGGTAGGAAAGCGGATCGTCAGTCGAGGTAACCGAGAGCCCGCAGCTGCTTTTCGAGCTTCTTGTCGATCACCCCTTCCTCCGCGGTGAGCCAGTAGGGCTTCGGGGTCAGGGCGCCGGACATCTCGGCGTCGAAGATGTCCTTGCGGATCTGGTGCTCGCTGGTGAGGTCACGGCTCTCCTGCGGATCGCGCTCGAGATCGAAGAGCCACGAGGACTTACGGTCGGCCCGGACCATGAGCTTCCAATTTTCGCGAACCGCCGCGAGTTGGAGCGGACCGTGGAAGTCTAGATAGGTGAACGCCGTCGGTGGGTGGTTGGTCGCCGGCTCGGCGAGATCGCGCCCCTCGAAGGCGTCCGGCCGGGCCAGGCCCAGCTCCGAGAGAATCGTCGACGGCACATCGATCTGTTGTGCCAGGTCCGCGCGGCGCTCACCCCGCTTCTGCCTCGGCCACTTGACGATCAGCGGGATCCGAATGCTCTCCGAGAAGAGCGCCCGGCCGTGCGTCCAGGCGCCGTGCTCCTGGAACTCCTCGCCGTGGTCCGACAGGAACACCACCATCGTGTCGTTCCAGAGCCCGCGGGCTTCGAGATCGGCCCGTAGCTCGCCGAAGCTCGCATCGTTGAATGCGATCTCGGCATCGTAGAGATCGCTCAGGACCCCGCGATTGGCTATCTGCCATCGCGCCTTCTTGGATAGCGCCAGGACCTCCTCGCTTCCCGGCGCAAAGCGCTCACGGTAGCTTTCGGGCGGCTCGTAGGGATCGTGAGGGTCGACGGTGTGAACGTAGAGGAAGAACGGCCGCCCGCGATCGCGCTGATCGAGCCAGGCGCGGACCTCGACGTTGACCCGATCGGACCGCTCCCGTGGACCCTCCAGGTGTCGGTAGATGTCGAAGCCCTGCGCCAGCCCGAACCTGCGATAGACATTCGGGTTGGCGACGTAGGCCACGGTGTCGTAGCCGGCGGCGCTCAGAATCTCGGCCAGGGTCTCGGTCTGCTCCGAGAGGCGGTCCCTGGTCTGGTTGACGCCGTGGGCCGCCGGCCACATGCCGGTGAAGACAGAAGCCACCGCCGGGCGGGTCCACGCGGTCTGCGCGACCGCGTTCTCGAACAGGGTCGCGCCTCCGGCGAAGGCGTCGATCTCCGGCGTCAACGGCCGATCGTAGCCGTAGGCGCCGAGACGGTCGGCGCGCAGGGTGTCCACCAGATAGACGATGACGTTGGCCTGTTTGCGAGAGCCCCGGACCTCGGCTCCCTTGTCGGTCGGCGGCAGATAGCTCTCTGGGGACCAGAGGGCCGGGGCGGCCAATGCGACGCCATCCTGCTCGCCCGCGGCGCCGCCGGTGAGCGCGGTGAGCGTCAGCCGGATCGGCGTCCATTCCTCGATACCGAGATCGTAGGCGAGCCCCTCGGCGTCTTCGGTCTGCTCGAATCGCTGGTGCGGAGCACCGTCCATCCCGATCCGGCCGGGGGCGAGGCGAACGTCGATCGTCAGCCGGCCGGGACCGCCGCGAAAGCCGAGTTTGTCGAAGCGTAGCTCCGAGCGTGGCGGAGCGAGCACCGGGATCGTGACCTGGCTCCCGAACGGTAGGAACAGCAATCCTGAGGAGCGATGGGTCACGGGAGGGCTGGCGACCGGCGACCCGGCCGAGAACTGCAACCGGTACCAGGCCACCGCCTCGGCGTCTCCCGAGTAGGTGAGATGGAGGATGTTCTCGCCGGCGAGGAGCGTCGAGCGCGGCAGCGTGACCCGATGGCGGGTGCGCTTCGGCTCGAGCGTGATCGTTGCGACAGCGTCTTGGTTGACTGCGACCTCGACGCGCTCCACGGCGTCCCGCGGCAGCGGTCGGCCTTCGAGCACTAGCTCCAGCTCCCGCGCCTCGAGGAGCGAGAAGCGCACCGCGGAGCGCTTGCCGACTCCACGCGCGAAACGACGCTCGCCCTCGAAGCTCGTCTCGGAGAAGCCGCGCAGAACATGCGCACGCGCCGCTGGGTCACTGAAGTCGATCGTGCGGGTCTCGACGCTGCTCTCGAAGCCCGGCAGCTCCTCGTCAAGGAGATCCAGATAGGGCACCAGCGGATCGGCGTTCGAACACGCGTTCGCGCACCCGAGCCCGACGACGAGTGCGAGCAGCAGAAGCGGGGCGTTTAGAACTCGGCGGCGGCGCACCGGGCCAGTCTACGAGACCTACCCTACGGCCGGCCGACCTGGATCTGGTCGAGACGGATGGTCGAGACGTGACGCATGGCGCTCGCGACGTATTCGGGCGTGACCAGATCGACGGAGAGATCGGGCCCCTCGACGCCGTAATTCTCCTGGTCGAAGAAGCGAATCTCGCCGATCCTCCGATGGTCGATCGTCTTGCGGAAGCGCAGACCGCCGCCGCCGGTCGCGTAGCTGTAGGCGAACTGATCGAGGCGGCCGCTCTCCGGATCGAACCAGTAGAGATACTCGTCCTGAGCGTGGGTGCTCGATCCCGGTGTAAAGGTCACCTTGACCTTCCTGAGCGCGCGACCTTCCCACTCCTCGAGGCCAAGATCCTGCTTGTAGACGCCCGGATCGTTGAGTCGGAAAGGCAGGAAGGCGAAGTAGATCTTGCTCATCACCCAGTCCCTCAGCCCCTGTTCGCGATCCGCGCCGACCGTTTGCGGCTCACCGTTCTCGCGCCACTCGACGGAGTCGTTGGTGATCCGCACCCACCGTTCGCCCGCTTGCACCTGACCGGTGACCTCGTGATCGAACAGTCCGCCTTCGACTCTGGTACGGATCGACGAGCAGCCCGACTTCGAGCACAGCTCGAGGCGCATCTCGCTGGTCGTGAAGGCTTCGCCGCCATGGTGCTCGATCGCGCGATCGACGATGTCGAGTCGCTCCACCTTGTCCGCCGCGGCGGTTGCTACGTTGCCGATCAACAGCAGAGCCGGTAGTAGCGCCAGTGCGGATCGAGTCGTCAGGGTTCGATTCATGCTGTCGATTATGTACGGAGAAACGGCTATCCTGTTTTCCTAGCCACGCCTCTGCATGCCCGAGACAACTCCCGAGGTCGCCTCCGACACCACGTCGAGATTCGCCCGCTCGACGGGCGCGGCCACCTTCTCGCAGATCTGGCGTGTCGGCGTCACCTTCCTGATCACGCTCGCGCTTCGCCGCCTGATCCTGCCCGGCGACTTCGGTCTCTACGACTGGGCGCTGTCGGTGTTCCTGGTGCTCGGCGCGGTCCGCGACCTGGGGCTCGTCTACCACATCGTCCGCGTCCCGAGCCGACCGTACGGCAATCTACTGTTCGTCCAGCTGACCTGGGGGGTGCTGCTCGCGATCGGGGCGCTGTTCGGTGCCGGCCTGATCGCTCGCGGGATGGTTGCTCCCCACCCAGACGTGGTTCCCGTCGTCGCGGCACTGAGCGCCTTCCTGCTGCTCGAGGGGCTGGCATCGGTGCCGCGAGTCTACTTCGACGCCGAGCTGCGGGTCGGCCGCACGGTCGCGCCGGAGATCGCCCGCAACATCGTCTACTCCGTGGTCACGCTCGGTCTGGCCTTCCTGGGTTGGGGTGTCTGGAGTCTGGTCATCGGCCTGATCCTCTCGACCGCCGTCTACGCGGCGCACCTCTGGCTCCGCGCCCTCGGTTCGATCCCCCTGAGATGGGAGCGCGGCCAGACCTGGACACTGATCCGCCACAGCTTGCCGCTCGGCTCGATCTGGTTCCTGGCGATCTTCGTGCAGCGCGTCGACACGCTGATCCTCGGCCGCCGCTTCGACTCGGACGTGATCGGACACTACTTCTTCGCCTACACCGTGGCTCTTCTGGTCACGGTGACGCTGGTGCCCGCGATCACCCGCACGCTCTACCCCGCCCTGATCGCTTACCGGTCGGAGCCCGCGAAGCAGGCCGAAGCGTACCGGCTGGCAACACTCCTGATCTTGGCGATCGAAGCGCCGGTGGCGGCCTTTCTGCTGGTCAACCCGGAAACCTCGATCCTGATCCTCGGCGGCAAGGAGTGGACCTTGGCGCCAGCCTATCTACGGGTGCTCGCGCTGGCGCCGTTGATGGACCCGTTCAGCCGGCTCGGCGGCGAGCTGCTCAAGGCGTTCCACAAGGACTTCCACTGGATCGCCTCCGTGGCGTTGACCCTGGTGTCGTTCGTCGGGTTCGGGTTCCTGCTCACCGGCCTCTGGGGGCCGGTCGGCATGGCCTGGGCGAACTTCCTGCCGCTCGGCGCCCTGGTGATGGCCTGGGCCATCTACCGTGTCGCCCCCGGTCCATTTCGCCAGCTACTGGGCGACATCGCCCTGCTCTACGCCGTACCCGTACTGCCGTTCGCCGCCGCCTGGTGGCTCGGCGGAGATCAGCTCTGGTTCCGGTTCGGGCTGTCGCTGGTCGCGCTCGCCGCCGTCTTCGGCATCTACGTGATGCGCTTCGGCGCCGACTTCCGCCGGTTCCTGAAACGCTAGCCGGTTATCGGACCTCCGAGCTAGCCGCGCGAGGTCAGGGCTTCGGAGCCCGCCTCAGAGAGATACAGCAGGTTGCCGCCCTCGTTGGCGACGATCAGTCCCTTGCTGAACAGCGACGCGAGACCCGCTTCGAAGTCGAGATCGGGATGGTCCTCTCCGAGGCAGACGACAGCCTGCTTGCGCAGCATGTAGCCGGTCCGTGGTCCCCCGGCCATGCGGCTCTTCTCGTAGAAACGATCCATGATCACTTGCTCGACGTTCTGCATATCCATGAAAGCAATCCTCGCGGCAATCCCTCGTAGGCGGATATTCTATGCTGCCGCGCCGTCCTCGGCACCGCTTCGGCGTTCGATGGTGGCAGCGCCCTTCGCCAGCAAAAGGACGCAGCTCTGTGATTGACTGCCAGGTTCAACTAATGCGATACTTCTCGTCCCGCCGAGAGGACCGACCCTTCCCTAATCCGTAGTTCAAAGCCGAGAGTTCCCAGGCAAGGCTCCATCAAGATGAGTGAAAGTTCGACAGATCAACCACGTGTAGACGTCCCCGAAACGACTGAGGCCGAGGTTCCGGCGGAACCCAAGACCGAGACCGTGGCGGCAGACGCGGAAACCACCGCCGCCACGGCCGCCGCGGAGGCTCCTGAGGAAGCGGCCGCGCCCGAGGCCGCCCCGGCAGAGCCGGTAGCCGCCGAAGCAGCGCCCGCGGCCTCCGAGGAACCGCCCGCAGCTGCCGAGGAAGCGCCTGCGGCTACTCAGAAAGCGCCTGCGGCTACTCAGAAAGAACCCGCGGCGACCAAGGCAGACACCAGTACCGCCGAGGCGCCAGCCGTCGAGGCCGCTGAGGTAGAGGCCGCGACGAGCGAGGGCGCGCCCGCCGAAGCGCAGACCGCACCCGACGCCCCGAAGAGCGCGGAGCCGAAACCCAAGAAGAAAAAGAAGACGCCGGGCGCACCGACCAGCTTCGCCGCCTCGATGGCGCCGGCGGTGATGGCCCTTCAGGAGCTCATGGAGAGCAAGACGAAGGTCACCGGCAAGGTGATCGGCTGGAACAAGGGCGGCTTCCACGTCGTCTGTGAGGGCGTTACCGCCTTCTGCCCCAACTCGGAGATGGGGCCCGGCAAGCTCAAAGCGCCGAAGGACTACCTGGATCAGACCTACGAATTCTCGGTTCTGCGGATCGAGGACAACGGCCGTCGGGTGGTGCTGTCGCGCGGCAAGTCGCCCGAGGGCGCGCGCGCCGACGAGAGCCCTAGCGAGCCGACCCAGAAGCGGATCCCGAAGCGACAGAAGATCGAGGTCGGCGCCGAGATCGAGGGCAAGATCGCCTCGCTCACCAAGTTCGGCGCGTTCGTCGACGTCGGCGGCGTCCAGGGTCTGGTGCACGTCTCGGAGATCAGCCGGAGCCGAGTCGAGGACCCGGCCCAAGTGCTCAGCGTCGGCCAGCAGGTGAAGGTCAAGGTGCTCAAGGTCGAGCAGGGCGGCAAGCGCATTTCATTGTCGATGAAAGCGCTCGCGCCCGATCCCTGGAAGGGAGTTGCCGATCGGTTCCCCGAGGGCAGCGTGGTTCAGGGCACGGTCGAGCGCACCGCCAAGTTCGGCGCCTTCATCGCGCTCGAGCCGGGACTCACCGGTCTACTGCCGGCCTCGGTCCTGAGTCTGCCGCGTGACGCCTCGATCAACCGGATGTACCACCCCGGCAAGCAGCTCTCGGTGATGGTCATGAGTGTCGATCCGCGACGACGCCGGATCTCGCTCGCCCTCGAAGGCTCGCAGAGCGAGGGTAGCCGCTCCGACTTCGAGAGCTACAAGAAGACCCAGCAGGTCGACACCGACACCGGCTTCAACGCGCTGGCGGCGGCGTTCCAGAAGGTCCAGCAGAAGTAGGGCTGAGCCCGCCTGGACGCATCCGGCCGCTGACGCGCGCGTAGAATACTCGCGTGCAGCTCGACGATCTCCGCCGAGAGCTTTCAGAGATCGACCGCCAGCTCCTCGAGCTGGCGGCTCGGCGACGCCGGCTGGCCCAGGCGGTTGGCCTCGCCAAGGAGGCCAGCGGCCTGGAGATTCGCGACTTCGCGCAGGAGAAGGAGGTCCTCGAGCGGGCTCGCGCCACCGCGCGCTCGCTGGATCTGTCGGCCGATCTGGCCGAGGACCTGATGCGGCGCCTGATCGCCGAGTCGCTGTCGGCCCAGGAGCGCCAACGGTTGGTTGCCCGCGCCGGCGGCAGCGACCGGCGCGCCCTGGTGATCGGCGGCGGCGGCCGCATGGGCGCGTGGTTCAACCGGTTCCTGATCTCGCAGGAGTTCACGGTCGAGACCGCCGATCCCGCAGGACCTACCGAGGGGCTCGCGAACTTCGAAGACTGGCGCGACTCCGCGCTCGACCACGATCTGATCGTCGTCGCGACGCCGCTCGGAGTCACCGCCGAGATCCTGGCCGAGCTCGCCGAGCGCCGCCCTCCCGGACTGGTCTTCGACATCGGCTCGCTCAAGACGCCGCTGCGCGAGAGCCTGGGGAAGCTTCGCGACGCCGGTGTTCGGGTGGCCTCGATCCATCCGATGTTCGGCCCCGATACCGAGCTGCTCTCGGGTCGCCACGTGATCCTGGTCGACGTTGGTGCGCCCGGAGCCGTCGAGGAGGTTGAAAGCCTGTTCGCCTCGACCATGGCCGAGCGGGTGCGGATGGAGCTCGACGAGCATGACCGGGTCGTGGCCTTCGTCCTCGGCCTGTCGCATGCGCTCAACATCGCCTTCTTCTCCGCCCTGGTCGAGAGCGGCGAGGAGGTGCCGCGTCTGTCGGCGGTGTCCAGCACGACCTTTGAGGCACAGCTGGCGGTCGCCGAACGCGTGGCTTCCGACAACCCGCACCTCTACTTCGAGATCCAGCATCTGAACGAGTTCGGCCGCGAGCCGCTCGACGCCCTCGAGCGGGCGGTTCAGACGCTCCAGGGCGTCGTCGAGAAGGGGGATGAGGCCGCCTTCGCCCGCATGATGGAGCGCGGCCGCGATTACCTCTCCGGGCGACGGGCCGGCGCCCCACGCGCCGACCTCGACCACAATTGAGCACGCCCCGGGCACGCGCGCAGCTGCTTCCGGGGTAAGATTCCGGCCCGAACCTGGAGAACGAATCCTCGCCGACCGGCGAAAGCCCAAACGAGGACATGAGATGGAGGAGTGGTCATGAACGAAGGTGCACAGCCTCAAAAGAAGGGCATGAGCCCGCTCGCGTGGATCGCCATCGGGTGTGTCGGGCTCATCGTGTTGGGTGCCGTAGTCGTCGGTGTCGGCGGATTCTTCGTCGCCAAGAAGGCGAAGGAGTTCGTCGAGGACAACCCGACCAAGTCGATCGCCGAGATGGCGATCAAGATGAATCCGGACACCAAGTTCATCGAGTCCGACGACGAGACCGTCACTTTCAGGACCAAGGACGGCGAGGTCGTGACGATGGATTTTGAGGACATCCAGAACGGCAACTTCTCCGTGACCAACGCGGAGGGCGAGACCAGCAACCTTTCGTTGGGCCCGGGTGGCTTCACTGGCACCACGACCGGCAAGGACGGGGAGAAGACCAACTTCAACATCTTCGGCGGTGGTGGCGATACCTCCAACGTCCCGAAGGTGCTGCTCTACCCCGACGCCGACAACGTCAGTCCAACGATTGCCTCGCGCAGCAAGGGCGAGTACGCCGGCATGCTCAACTACAGCACCGACTCGACCATGGATGAAGTGGTCGAATGGCAGTCCGACGAGCTCGAGGACTGCACCGTGTCACGCACCGACGTCATGGGCACTCGTACCGCGCAGCTCGAGTGCGGTCCCGACACGGTGTCGCTGACCTTCATGGGCCAGGACGGGTCGCTCAACGTCATGGTCAACTACAAGATCGCGGACGACAACTAGGCTAGACCGGCAGGCCGACCCGCCGCTCAGTGCTCGAGATCGCTGCTGAGCGGCCGGTCGCTGCCACCCTCGGAGTAGACCCGAGGCTCGGGCACGCCGTCACGGATGGCGAGCTCGAGCACTTCGCTCAGATCCTCCACGAAGTGAAACTCGAGCCGGTCGCGGACCTCTTGCGGCAGGTCCTCGAGATCGGCCTCGTTCTGCTTCGGCAGGATGATCGCGGAGATCCCGGCGCGGGCGGCGCCCAGCACCTTCTCCTTGACGCCGCCGATCGGCAGCACCCTCCCGGAGAGCGTCATCTCGCCGGTCATCGCCAGATCGCTGCGTGACGGGCGTCCAGATAGTGCCGAGACCAAGGCGGTCGCCATGGTGACTCCCGCCGAAGGCCCATCCTTGGGAATCGCTCCCGCGGGAACGTGGATATGGACGTCGCGGTCGCCGTCGGCATTCTCGATGCCCAGCTCGGCAGCGCGCGAGCGCGCATAGCTCCACGCCGCTCGAGCCGACTCCTTCATCACGTCGCCGAGCTGCCCGGTCAGCACCAGCTCCCCCTTGCCCGGCATCGTGGTCACCTCGACGAACATGATGTCGCCCCCCGCCGGGGTGTAGTACATGCCGGTGGCCACACCGACCTGATCGTGGCCGAAGGCGCGCTCGGGGTGAATCCGCGAGCGTCCCAACAGCTCCTGCACGTCATGCTCGCTCAGCACTACCCTGTCCGCTTCGCCGCCGGCGATCCGGCGCGCAACCTTCCGCGCCAGCCGACCGAGCTCGCGCTCGAGCTGCCGAACGCCGGCCTCGCGCGTGTACTGACTGATCGTCGTCGAGATTGCGACGTCGGTGATCTCCAGCTGCTCGGCGGTCAGCGCGTTCGCCTCGATCTGCCGCGGCGCCAGGTAACGCTTGGCGATCTCGAGCTTCTCCTTTTCGGTATAGCCGGTGAACTCGACCATTTCCATGCGATCGCGCAGCGGCCCTGGAATGTTCTCTAGGAAGTTCGCGGTGGCGACGAACAGCACCTCCGAGAGATCGAACGGCACGCCCAGATAGTGATCGACGAAGGTATCGTTCTGGGCCGGGTCGAGCACCTCGAGCAACGCGCTCGCCGGATCGCCCTGGTACGACGTGCCGAGCTTGTCGACCTCGTCGAGCAGGAACACCGGGTTGCGGGTGCCGGCCTGCTTCATACCGGCGATGATCCGGCCCGGCATGGCGCCGACGTAGGTGCGCCGATGTCCGCGAATGTCGGCCTCGTCGCGCGCGCCGCCGAGCGAGACCCGCACGTACTTGCGCCCCATCGCCCGGGCGATCGACTTGGCGATCGATGTCTTGCCGACCCCTGGAGGACCGACAAATAGCAGGATCGGCCCCTTGGTGGAGCGATCGTCGTCGTTGCCGCGAGCCGCTGCCGGCTCGGCGCGCGCGGGACTCGAATCCTCCGGACCCGCCGCGTCCTCCGACGCTTCGCCTCCGGCACCTTCGCGCGCTCCGGCGACCGTTGCGTTGCCGGCTTCCCGAAGCTGACGCACGGCGAGAAACTCGAGCACCCTATCCTTCACATCCTTGAGGCCGTAGTGATCCTCCTCGAGGATGGTCTCGGCGGCGCCCAGGTCCAGGTGGTCGTCGCTGCGCTCGCTCCACGGCAGTTCGGCCACCGTCTCGAGGAACGTCCTGACGACCTGATGCTCCATGGATTCACGATTGATCCTACCGAGCCGACCGAGCTCACGATCGATCTCCTTGCGCGCGTCCTCAGGCAGCTCGAGCGCACGGAGCTTCGTCACCAGCTCGTCGATCTCCTCGTCGTCGTCGGCCTCACCGAGCTCCTTCTGGATCTGCTTCAGCTGCTCGCGCAGGACGATCTCCCGCTGGCGGTCACCGAGCTCGGCCTGGACCTTGGACTGGATCTCCTCCTGGGCGTCGAGCACACCGATCTGCCGCTGAACGTGCACCAGCACCCGGCGCATGCGCTCTTCGACCGACAGCGTCTCGAGCAGCGTCTGGCGATCCCCGGCGCTGATCTCCAGGTTGCTGGCGATCAGATCGGTGAGCGGACCGGGCTCGGCCAGGTTGGCCAGCACCTGCGACACCACGCTCTCGGAGAACCCGGCCTTCTGACCGAGCTCCGAGGCGCGCGAGCGCAGCTCGCGATGGAGGCCCAGGAACGCCGCGTCGTTGGCGTCGACCGGCAACATGTCCTCGGCCGGCTTGACGATCGCCTCGAGGTAGCCGTCGTTCTGGCTGAAACGCACCGCGATCCCACGGCTCGAGCCCTCGAGCAGAAGCTGCACCGAGCCCGGCCCGGCTTGCAGCTTGCCGATCCGGGAAATCGTACCGATCGTATATAGATCTTCAGGAGAAACCACATCGGTGTTGTGCTGCTGGGCCACCGTGAAAATGAGCTTCTCCTCGGTGTTCGAGGCCGCTTGAACCGCGCCGAGAGTGGCCGGCCGGCCCGCCTGGATCGGGGTCAGAACCCCAGGAAAAACCACGGTGTCTCGAAGTGGAAGGACTGGAATCGTCAGGGTGTCGGACATGAGGTTCTTTCTGTCGGCTCCGTTATCTTAGTCGTTGTCTATCAAATCCAACGTGCAGTCAGTAGAACCGCGATACCGCTCGCGGAATTCCTTCAGTCGCCTACTACTCATACGGAGAAACGCGGATAGGCTCTCTCTCGCCATGGGATCGAAACCGATGAATTGGACGCCCGCGCTGGCCGCCGCCCTTCTCGTGGCCGCGATCGCGCCGATCGAAGCCTCTGAATCCCCGACCGCTTCGGACCTGGTCGGACAGTGGCGAGCGGACCTCGAGCACGCGGGCACGAGATCGACCATGGACTTCGAGTTCGCGCAGGGAGACGCCGAGGGCCTCCTCGGCAGGCTCACTCTGGCCGCGATCGACCTCGAAGATCTGAACCTCGGCTCGATCAAGATTGACCGGAGCAGGCTCCAGGTGGGCCCCTTCGAGATGTCCTGGGACGCTGAACGGCAGCGCCTTCGCGGCACCCTTCCGGAAGCCTTCGTGCCGGTGGTCTCCATCCCGTTCGAGTTGCGGCGCCGGCTCGAACAGGAAACGCCAGCGCCGGAGCCCGAACCCGGCCCGCCAGCCGCTCTGCACTCGCCGGTCTGGTCCCGGGATCTCGGCGCCGAGGTTTGGGCCGGTCTCTCGGTGGCGAACGACATTCTGCTGGTCGGGGCGGACGACGGCGCCGTTTCGGCGCTGGCGACGACGGACGGCGAACTGCGCTGGCGCTTCGAGACCGGAGGTCGCATCCGAGCCCGGCCTACAATCACCGATGACCTGGCCCTGGTGAGCTCGGACGACGGCTTCCTCTATGCAATCGCACTCGACGACGGCAGCGAGGCCTGGCGTGCGCGGCTCGGCCCGCCGTCGGCCCGCATCGGGCTCTCCGAGAGCGGCTCCCGCTACGAGCACTACGCATCTTCGCCGACGGTCCGCGCCGATCGGATCTACGTCGCGAACGGCGCCGGCGAGCTGCTCTGCCTGCGGCTGGAAGGCGGTAGCGTCGTGTGGCGGTTCCAGGCCGGCGACTCGATCACGTCGACGCCGGCACTGGCCGGCGGCAAGGTGCTGGTCGCGAGCTTCGACAACCACGTCTACGCCGTCGACGCCGCCACCGGAGCGCAAGTCTGGCGCCATGACACCGGAGCCGCGGTGCCCGCCTCGCCGGTGGTGGCGGGTGGCCTGGTGCTGGTCGGTGGACGGTCCTACGAGCTCGAAGCGCTAGACCTCGAGACCGGTGAAAGGGTGTGGAGCCGTTACTTCTGGTTCTCGTGGGTGGAGGCCGATCCAACGCTGGCCGACGGCACCGTCTACGTAGGTCTGTCCGACGGTCAGAAGGTATTCGCACTGGGAGCGGCTCTGGGCACCGAGTCCTGGAGCTTCGACACCGGCGGCTCGGTCTGGGCACCGCCGGCGCTCGCCGGGAGCTCCCTGATCATCGGCGCCGTGGGAGTACCCGGCTACATCGTCGACCATCGGGCGGGCCTGTTCGCCGTCGATCGCCACAGCGGGCGAGAGATCTGGCGGCATGAGCAGCCGGCGCCCGCTGACGGCGGTCCGGCTTACGGTTTTGCCGCGGCTCCCGCCGCGGCCGGCGGACGGGTGTTCGCGGCCACCATCGACGGTCGGGTGCTCGCGTTCGAGGTCGCGGGCTCTTCCTGAGGCGGGAGCCCGCCGATCGTGGGCGATGCCGGCGCACCCGAGCTCGATGCGAGAGCTCTCCGGACCCTCACGGCAAGAGCGGCACGGCTCAGTGCACCCAGGGATCTTCGTCCTTCTTGTCCCCCTGGACGACGGTGAACCCGCGGCGCTTCTTCATCCAGCCCAGCCGCAGCTTGATCCACCAGGCCTGAAGGCGCAGCCATCGCTCACGTAGAGAAAGTCGCCTGTTGCTGGGCGTCAAGATCATCCAGGTGAATCCCACCACGACGCAAATTCCCAGGAAGCCCGCCAGGTCGCGGCTGCTCAGATAGCCGAGGAACGCGAACAGGATCTCCAGCCCGAGGAACCATTTCGCCTGTACCGGCAGGACGAAGAACAGGTAGATCGTCGCCTCGCCATTGAGGGTGGCGAAAGCGGCGATCAGGATAACCAGCAGCATGTGCTGGCCCTGCATCAGGGAGAACGCCGCCGGTCCGGGCAGGACGCCGCCGAGCCTCAGCAGCAGCTGGATCGCAACGGCGGCGACCGCGGCCACCACCGCTCCGGAGATCAACACCTTCCAGAAGCCCTGTCGCCCGAGCCGCTGATACACGTCGCGGCCGAACATGAAGAGAATGAGCAGCTCGAGCACGAACCAGAAGCTCGGGGCGCCGGCGCCCGCGAACGGATAGGTCACCAGCTGCCAGACGAAGCCGCGCATCCAGATCAACGGCGTCAGCTGCATCAGCGCCGCGATCGACGCCGTGGCGGCGAAGAAGCGCAGCGAGAAGGTGAACAGGATGAATCCCAGGAGGAGCCAGATGTCGCGGGGCACGGGACCCGTCAGGCCGCCCCCCATGCCGCCACCTCCGCCAAACCGTGAGCCCGGCCGGTTCGAGTACATGATCGGATTGTAGCGTTCCGCCGAACGACTCGTCTGTTAGGCGAGCGCTTGCGTCAGGCGGTCGAGACCGGGCAGGGGGTCCGCCCCCAGCCGCACGCGCAGCAGCCGCCGTCCGGTCTGGAGCAGCGCCGCGGCATCGCCATCAGCCTGTCCTGCGATCAGGCGGCCGAACGTGTAGTCGGTCTCCGGCACGCGGAGATCCGTTTCCGGCACGTTGACGAGCTGCAGAAAGACTCCGTTGTTGGCGCCGCCCTTGTGCAGCTGACCGGTCGAGTGCAGGAAGCGCGGTCCGAAGCCCAGGGTCACGGCGCGCGCCGAGAGCCGGTTGAGTCGGTCCTGGAGCCGCCGGAGCGCGCGTGCCAGCGGCGGATCGGCGGGCAGATAGGCCTGGAGCCCGAAGTAGTCGCCGTCGCCGGCGCTCGCGGTCCACTCCGCAAGCACCGCGGCCAGCCCCTCGGAGTCGACCGAGACCTCGTGCACCGCCTGGCCGGCGGGATCACTCTCCCCCGCCATCGCCTTCTTCGCCAACGCTTTGGCGAGCTGGACGTTCTCCTGATTGAACGGGTGCACGCCGAGTACCGAGCTCGCGGCGGCGGTGGCCAGCTCCCAGCGGTACATCTCGCCGCCCAGATCCTCCGGGCGGCGCAGGCGCGACCGCAGCCAGGGGTGGCCGGCGGCCCCGACCGCGCTCAGGAACTCATCGACCGCGGTCGAGTCGTCGCCCTCGAGCGTGAGCGCGGCGAACACACGATCCGGCGGGTAGCTGCCGGGATCGCCAGCCGACTCGCCAACCACCGGAACGATACCCAGGCCGTCCTTGCCGGTGCTCTCGGCGATCAGTTGCTCGATCCAGTCGGGGAAGCTCTCCAGGCTCTTCGTGGTCAGGAAGGTCAGCTTGTCGCGTCCGACCTTGGCCAGCTCGCCCAGGGCTGCGCCCAGCGCGACACCCGGGTTGCCTCCGGAACCGACCTCGACGTCACCACAGGCGGCGGCCATTGTCGACGCGGAGTCGAGCAGGGCGTCGAGATCGGCTCCGATCAGCGCCGCGGGCAGGAGACCAAAGGTGCTCAGGGCACTGAAGCGACCACCGACGTCCGGCGGTCCGGGGACGATCGCGCGGAAACCGCGTTCGCGGCCGAGCTGCTCGAGCACCGACCCGGGATCGGTGATCGCGGCGAACCGCGAGCCGGGAGCGTGATGGTTGCCCTCGATCAGGGACCAGAAGAAGTAGAACAGCGACGTGGTCTCGATCGTCCCCCCCGACTTGCTCGACACGACGCAGAAGGTGCGCGCCGGGTCGATGCCGCGGGCGACCGAGGCGATGGCGTCCGGATGAGTCGTATCGAGCACGGTGAGCGGCGGATGGCCCTTCGCGTTGCCGAGAACTCGCTGGAACACCTCGGGCGCCAGGCTCGAGCCACCCATGCCGAACAGCAACACTTCGTCGACATCGGCGGCCGCGACTTCGGCCGCGAGCGAGCGCAGATTCGCCACTTCGCCCCGCATCGTTTCCGGCAGGCGGAGCCAACCGAGCCGGTCGGTGAGCTCCGGCGCCGGTTCCTCGACCCAGAGCCGATGATCGCCACCCCACACCCGGCGAACGAAGTCGACGGACTGCCACTCGTCGAGCCGGCGGTCGACAGCTTCCCGATGCCCTCCGAGGCTCAGCTCGAGGGGCGGTCCCACGCCGCCGGCTGCGACCGGCGTTTCAGAGCGGCTCATCCGACGGTGTCCGCCGCTGCCGCCGGCACGAGGGCGTCGCGCTTCTCGGCCAGGGCCGCGAGCAGCTTGTCGAACGGCTGGACGAACTTCGAGAGCCCCTCGGCCTGGAGCTGCTCGGTGACCTGATCGAGATCGATCCCGAGTTCGCCGAGCGCCGCAAGCTCGGCGCGTGCTTCATCGAGACCCGCCTCGAGGGTGGGTGCGGCGACGCCGTGGTCGCGAAATGCGTCCACCGTGCCCGGCGGAACCGTGTTGACCGTCTCCGAGCCGATCAGCTCCTCGACGTAGAGCACGTCACGGAAGGCCGGATTCTTGGTGCTTGTGCTGGCCCAGAGCACCCGCTGGGGCCGCGCCCCGCGAGCTCGTGCGTCCGCGAAAGCATCGCCGTGGAACAGATCCAGGAACCGCTGGTAGGCCATCTTCGAGTTGGCGATGCCGGTCTTGCCGCGCAGGGCGAGCGCCCGCTCGGAGCCGATCTCCTCCAGGCGCTTGTCGATCAGCGAATCGACCCGGCTGACGAAGAAGGAGGCGACCGAGCCGACCCGTACCGGGGCACGGTTGCGGGCGATACCACGGATGTAAGCCTGAGCAACGTTCTCGTAGTGGTCGAGCGAGAACATCAGGGTGATGTTGACGTTGACGCCCTCGGCCAGGAGCTCCTCGATCGCCGGGATGCCCTCGGCGGTCGCCGGGACCTTGATCATCAGGTTGGGTCGATCCACACGCAGCCAGAGGCGCCGAGCCTCTTCGAGGGTGCCGTCGGTATCGCGGGCGAGATGCGGCGAGACCTCGAGACTGACGAAGCCGTCCGCCCCGGCCAGCCGATCGTAGGTCGGCCGCAGCAGGTCAGCTGCCATCTGGATGTCGCGAATCGCGACGCGCTCGTAGAGCTCCGAGATCTCGAGATCGGGATCGGCGTCGAGCTGTGCCCGGATATCCCTATCGTAGAGATCGCTGCCACCGATCGCCTTCTCGAAGATCGCCGGGTTGCTGGTCACGCCGGTGACCCCATCGTCCTCGATCAGTGCCGCCAGGTGGCCGTCCTCGAGAATGTCGCGCCGGATGTAGTCGAGCCAGATCGCCTGGCCCTGCTCGGTCAACCCCTTCAATCGGTTCATCGCATCTCCCGTTCGATCTCCTTGAGATGGGTCCATCGTACCTCAGCTGTGAGCCGTTCGAGCGACCCGCGCCCCCGGATGGCGCCCGGGCGCTATGCTAATCTCGGCGCGCGACTCGGCGACCGCCAAAACGGCTCAGACCAGGCACAACAGGCACCAGATGAAGAGAATCAGCGTGGCCTTCGTGGGGATCACCCTCCTCTTTTCGCTCGCGAGCGCGAGTCGCGCACAGGTGTGGGCGGGACCGGCAGGCATCGAGATCGAAGTCACGAGCAAGGG
>JAJCXP010000392.1 GCA_029263375.1 Acidobacteriota bacterium
CCCACGCCCGGACGCTACGAGGAGGCGTTTCTTTTCCAGCTCTACCCGTACGCGTCGGTCTACCTCGGCGCCGAGGGTCAGATGGGCGGCGATGCGCGCGACCGGATCGCCGGCTTCTGGCGCGCGCTCGACCTCGAGCCGCCACCGGAGGCCGATCATCTGACTTTGATGCTCGGCCTGTACGCACGCCTTGCGGAGCTCGAAAACGGCGCCACCGACGAGCGATCGCGAGTCGGGTGGAGCCATGCGCGCAAGGCGTTCCTCTGGGAGCACCTGCTGAGCTGGCTACCGGTCTATCTGACCAAGATGTCGGCGGTCGCCGACCCGTTCTACACGGGTTGGGCCGAGCTGCTCCAGCGCGCGCTCCTCGACGAGGCATCGGCAGCCGGCCCGCCGGAGACCATCGCTCTCCACTACCGCGAGGCCCCCGAGCTCGACGATCCTCGCGAGACCGGCGGCGACGGCTTCGTCCAACAGCTCCTGAGTCCGATTCGAACCGGCTTCATCCTGGTCGCGGCCGACCTGCGGCACGCCGCGCGCACACTCGAGCTCGGGCTGCGCGCGGGCGAGCGCCGCTTCGTACTCGAAGCGCTGCTCAGCCAGGATGCAGCGGCGACTCTGGGTTGGCTCGCGGACCATGCGACCAAGATCGGCCGCGGCTATACCGGCACAGTGCCGCTCGAGCCGGCGCTCGGCTTCTGGCGCGACCGCGCGCAGCGTAGCGGCGAGTTGCTCGCGGCGCTCGCCGGCGAAGCGGCGCGCGCCAACGCCGCGCCGGCCCCCGAGCGCTGAACGCATCTACTTCTCGAAACCGGAGTTCTTCTCGCCCGCCTCGACCCGGATCGGCAGCTTGTTCTGCGGCGGCGGCAGCGGACAGGTCGCGAACGCCGTGAGGACGCAGGGCGGGTTGTACGCCCTGTTGAAGTCGACCACCACGGTACCGTCAGGCCCGGGTGCGTCCGCGTACAGGTAGCGCCCGCCGCCGTAGGTCTCGTGACCGCTGGTCTGATCGCCGAAGATGATGAACAGCTGCTCGTCTCCGGGCTCGGCGACGACGTCGAGGCGGTGCTCGGAGCCATCGATCTCGAACACCACCGCGCCGCTGCTCGGCTGATCGGTGATGGTGCCTAGAACGGTCGGGATCGGGATCGTCCTGGGTGGGTCGTAGCTCTCGAACCGGGCAACTAGCCGCCGGCTCCAGTCGGTCGGAAAGCTCTCGATCCCCACGAAGGAGAAGCGCGCCGGGTGGTTGCGGTCCTTTACCCTCAGCGCACGCTGGTCGTCGCGCTGGATAACGTGCGCTGACAGGTCGCCAAGCTCGAAGAGGGTCGACGGCCCCGGCGTGTCGTCGGCGAGCACCAGCGACTCGACGCGCTCACCGTCGTGGGTGACCTCGACCGAGGGGTCGACCTCGAGTGTCAACTCGTCTCCGGAAGCTCTGAGTACGCCGACGTGCGCCGGCGCCTTGTCCGACAGCAGCTCGATCGCGCTGCCGGGCTCGGAACCGATCGAGTGCTCACCGTCCTCGAACCAGAAGAGGCCGACCAGGGTCAGCCAGCCGCTGTCGCTGGTCAGCCGCTCGAGTCGACCGCGACGCCACTCCTCGATCTCGGCGGCGTAGCCGGGTGGCTCCGGAGACTCGACCGGGCCCGCGCAGCCGACCAGGCCGGCGATCACGAGCGTCCCCATCAGGAGACGAACCTGGAACGAGCTGGACGGGCGGCGTGAGGCCTCTGACACGATCACCTCCTCGAGAGAAAGATCGTAGCCTAGTTGACACCTGGTCGAAGGCGCGGAATGCGAATTGCTTGCCCTGTGCGGAACTTGAAGAGCAGCTATCGAACGTCGCCCCGCCTCTGCGCCTGGCTCCTGGCGGCGCTCTGGCCGTCGATCGTGTCGGGGCAGGCGGCCGAGGAGCCCCAGACCTTTTCCGACGACATCTCGATCCTCGAGGTCGAGATCCCGGTCCAGGTCCTGGTCGATGGCCGGACCCTACGCGGCCTGGGGCGGGCCGACTTCGAGCTCCTGGTCAACGGCGAACCGCAGGAGCTCTCCTGGTTCGAAGCGATCGAGCTCGACGCGAGCCTCACCATCGCGGGCACGGACCCGGTTCCCGCCGAGCCAATGCAGGAGCCTACGACCGAGAGTCGCTGGCGGCGGCACTACCTGCTCTTCTTCGACTTCGGCTTCTCCAGCGGTCCCGCCATCGCGAGAGCGGTCGACGGCGCCCGGCGAATGGTCGAGTCGCAGAGGCATCCGAACGATCGGCTGGGGATCGTCATCTTCGGCGAGGCGGTGGGCGCCAGGATCGTCGTCCCGTTCACCGGCGACCGGCGCGGTCTCGAGCTGGGATTGGAGCTGGTCGAGTCGCTCGCCGCGCCTAAGCAGAAACAGAAGGTCGCGGCGCTCGAAGCGCTGGACGCCTGGTGGCAGGACTCGTCCGGGGCCGAAGCGCTGCCCGCTCCCCTGCTCGCCGACCTCGGCCGCGACTCCTGGACCCTGATTCAGCCGCTCGAACGCCCGGTCCGGCTCGCCGGGCTGGGGCTCCCGATCGCCACGGGTCGACCCGGCGCTGCCGAACCGTACCGGCAGGCACGGCTGAGCTCGATCCTCGGCATCGGCGGCTCGCTCTCGACTCTACGCGCGCTCGGTCGTTCGGCGGCCAGCCTCGTCACCCTGCTGCGCGACGTGCCTGACCCGAAGCACATGCTCTTTCTTTCCCAGGGGCTCGGCGCTCTCTCCGACGCCGCCGCGAGCACCTCGGGGCTGTTCCGCCTGAAGCCGATGGTCGACGCCTTCGTCGACACCGGCTGGGTCCTCCATTCGATCGACATCGGCGGCATTCCGGCGCCGCCGGCGAGCGCTCTGCTCGGCCCGGAAGACTACAACTCGAACGTCGATGCCGGCCTCGGCGTCGTCGAGACCGCCGGCTCGGCGAACAACAGCCTGTTCTATCTCGCAAACGAGACCGGCGGCGAGCTGTTCGAGCATTACAACCGCATTCACCAGGCAACCGAGAAGATCGTCACCCGGACGGAGGCGAGCTACCTGCTCGCCTTCCAGCCCCAGAACCTGGCAACCGACGGCGAGCGCTACGAGATCGAAGTGCGATTGGTGCCCGAGATCCGAAACGCGCGGGTGTTGCACCGGCCCAGCTTCCGGGCGCCGAGGCCCGCCGCGGATCGATCCATATCCGAGCGGCGGATGGACGCCGCCGAGGTCACCCTGACCGGCCGTGCGCTCGACGAGCTCGAGGCGCGTTTCCTGCCGACGATCCTGCTGACCGCGGACGGCGCCCGAGTACCGATCTTCGCCGAGGTACCGATCGCTCAGCTCGACGCCGGTGCGAAGCGCAGGAAGAAAGTTCGTCTCGACATCCACGGCTACGCCGTCGACGAGAGCGGCGCGGTGCGCGCGGGCTTCGCTCGCGAGCTCGAGTTCCGTCCGGCGGGTGAGCGGGCCGTACACGTCGCCGCTGAGATCGCGCTCCCCGAGGGTCGCTACGAGCTCAGGATGCTGGCTTGGGACCTGCGCGGTCAGCGCCGCCATCTGTCGATCACGGATCTCGACGTTCGATCCGCTTCAAGCGGCCGCGTGATGCTACTCGGCCCCCTGTTCGTCGCATCAGCGGAGAGCTTACGCCGCGTCTTCCCGACCGACATCGACGACCTGGCGGGCCTCGCTCTTTTCGACCTCGATGATGGGGTCCAGCCGATCGACCCGGCGCCAAGCATCGTTCGCGGACGGAGCCGCCGCTTCCTCCTGCTCGCCAGCGGTACAGAACCTCTCGCCGAACCCGATCTCGCGCTGATGGCGGCGGACGGCACGCGCATAGTGGCCCGAGCGAAACTTGACCGGGTGACAGACGGCGCCGATGGCACCGCGCGCTTCACCGGCCTCCTCGACACGACCGAGCTCGCCGCCGGGCGCTATCAGCTGGAGGCGCGGCTCGCGGACGCGGTGTCCCTGACCGAGCTCCTGGTCGTCGAGCCGGATCAGTCCAGGTAGCCGAGCGCCCGCAGCCGTTGGCGGGTCTCTTCGTCGATCTGATCCGGGTCGGCGCCCTCGAGATCGATCAGCTTCTCGCGCTCGATCCAGCCGAGCATCAGGGAACGGAGCCAGGCGGCTTCGACGCTCGGCCCACCCGCCAGGTTGCGGGTCTCCTCCGGATCCCCGGTCAGGTCGAACAGATACTCCGGATCCTGCGTGCGACCGAGCCCCTGCCCCATTCCCCAGCTGCTCGCGACCCGCGGCGCCCACACCAGCTTGGCGTGATCGGAGCGCGCCGCGAAGATCCCGCCCTGAAGGCTCGACGCGGCGGCGAACCGGACCGGCTTGAGCCACTCCGCGCCGCGGCCCCTCAGCAGCGACCAGAGGCTCGTGCCCTCGCCGAGGTCGTCGCCCTCGGGGCGCACCAGCTGCTCGAGCGTCACATGGAGATCGAGCTCGTCGGTCGGCACGTCGATGCGCGCTGGATCGAGCACCCCCGGCCACCAGAAGACAAGCGGAATGTGAAGCTGCTCGTCATAGAGCGTGTAGCCGTGCAGCACGCCGCCGTGCTCGAACAGCTCTTCGCCGTGGTCCGACGTGATCACGAACAGAATCTCGCCCGGAGCGTAGCGCTCGCCGAGGATCTCCAGCAGCTTCGCGAGCTCGGCGTCGTTGTAGGCCAGTCCCCCCCGGTAGAGGCCCTCGAGGCGGTCGCGGTCGGCGGCACCGACGGCGATCCGCATGTGTTTGATGTCGAGCAGGGTGCGCGAGCTGCCGTCGATCTCCGAATCGGAGTCGCCGGCGAACTCGCTGCGGAACGGCTCCGGCGGGTCGTACGGGTTGTGTGGATGAACCGTGTGCAGGTAGAGAAAGACGTTGTCGTCGGCGTCGAGCTGATCCAGCCAGCGCAAGCCGAACCGATGGACCCGCTGCGCGGTCGCGACCTTGCCCGAGCTCTCATCGACCTCTCCGACCCCGCGTGGCGCGAGCTCGAAGCCGCGCGACAGGCCGAACTCGTTCGACACGAACGCGTTGGCCGAGAAGGCGCCGGTCCGATAGCCGGCGGCCAGCCACGCCTCGGCCAGGGTAGGACCGCCGTTTTCGGGCAGCTTCCAACCTCCCTTGGTCCGGAAGGCGCGGCCGGTAAACAGCGCCTTGGTCGACGGCATCGTGTTCGGGGCAACGCTGAAGTGATTTGTGAAGGTCACTCCTTCGGACGCCAGCCGGTCGATGGTCGGCGTGACCCCCTCGACGCCGCCGAGGTGACCGACGGCGTCGGCACGTAGGGCGTCGAGCACGTAGAGCACGACCAGCTTCGGCGCCGGTGGCGCCTCGATCGGCTTCGGCCCGCGTGTGCGCGACGCCAGGCGCAACTCCTCCCACCGTGCCGGCGGCCCCTGGCCCTCGGCGATCAGCCGCAGCCGGGCAAGCCCGGTGCGCTCGCCCAGATCCGCCTCGATCTCCGCCTCGATCTCCTGATCGGCGCCCGGCCACCGGAAGATCGTCTCGGTGCCGCCTCCCTGCCACTCGATCGAGATCGAATAGCGCAGGTCGACGCCACCCTCGGCGGGCGCCCGGAAGCGGCCGCGCAGGACACTCGGCTCGTCGATCCGGCGCGCGAAGTCGATCAACGACCAGGGAGCCTGCTCGATCCGGCCCGGCTCGAAGGTTACGGCGCCGGGCTCGAGCACCGGCCGCACGGCGACGCCGGTCACCGCTAGCGGCGCCTCGCCATCGCCAGGAGGCTGCGGATTGCCGCCGCAGTTGAGCGCCACCGCCACCCGACCCATCGGCAGGTCGGCAGGCAGGTCGATCACCAGAGGGTTCATCATCGGTACGGCGGCGAGCTCGGAGCCGTTGACGCACACCTCGGTCTCGAGGCCTGGCTCGGGATCGAATACCGAGAACCGGACCGTCAGCTGGCGCTTGCGCGCTTTGAGATTCACCAGCTCGAGCACCGACTCGCCGGCGCCCGGCACCAGCGTCTCGACGTCGTCGACCCGCCAGGGGTGCCAACCGCGCACGAACCGGTTGCCCTCGAGCGACGGCGGCCATTCGAGCCGAGCCTGCTCGACCAACACCTCGGGCTGGTGCTCGCCGTCCAGCAGCGGCCGCTCGACGGGAGTTCCGGAATCACACGCCGCCGACAGGAGGAGGGCGCTCAGCGCGAGAGCGCTTCTAGTCGACATAACCCAACGCCCGGAGCCGTTCCAGAGTCTGCTCGTCCACCTGCTCGTCACCGTCAGCGCCGATCTCCTCGAGCTTGCCCCGCGCCATCCACGCCGCCAAGCGCGCGCGCAGCCACTCGTACTCGAGATCACCGACTGCCGCCCGATTGACCGACTCGGCCGGATCCTCGTCGAGGTCGAAGAAGTACTCCGCATCGTGAGTCTGACCGCCCCCCTGGCCCATTCCCCACCCGGTTCCGGTGCGCGGCGCCCAGATCACCTTCTTGCCCGCCGACCTCGCCATGAAGATGCCCCCCTTGACGCTCGACGCCGCGGCGAAGCGCACGCGCTTGGGCCACTCCCGGTCAGCTCCCGCCATCAGCCCCCAGAGTGGCAGGCCGTGCTCCGCCGGCACGTCTCGACCCACCAGAGACTGGAGCGTCGCGGCCAGGTCGAGGTGGTCGGTGCCGACCTCGACCCGGCGTGGCTCGAGGACCCCCGGCCACCAGAAGACCAGCGGAATCTGCAGCTGCTCCTGGTAGAGCGTGTACCCGTGCAGCACCCCGCCGTGCTCGAAGAGCTCCTCGCCGTGATCCGAAGTGAAGATGATCAGGACTTCACCGGGCTCGTATTCCCGCTCGATCTCCTCCATGAAGCTCGCGAGGTGCGCATCGTTGTAGGCCATCCCGGCCGCGTACAAGGCCCGCAGGCGAGCGCGATCCGCCTCACTGGTCGGGAGCGCGCCGCGCTTGATCGCCAGCAGCGTGGTGGTGCCGCCATCGATCTGCGAGTCGATGCCGCCGGCGTACCGCTCCTCGAACGCTGGCGGCGGATCGTAGGGGTTGTGAGGATGCATCGTGTGCATGTAGAGGAAGGCCCGTTCCTCCGCGCCCAGCGAGTCGATCCACTCCAGGGTAGCCGCGTGCACGCGCTCCGCGCTGTCGTTGTACCGGGCGCCGGTCTCCCCTTTGCCTCGATACTCCGCCTTGGCGGAACGGTGCTGGAACCCGCGATGCGTGCCGAAGCTATGACCCACCCACGGGCTGCCGGAGAGCGCGACCGTTCGGTAGCCGGCGTCGGCGAACGACTCGGCCAGCGTCGGCGGACCGCTGTCGGGAAGGCGTTGATGTCCCAGCAGCAGGAACGGGCGGCCGATGAACAGCGACTTGATCGACGGCTTGGTGTTCGGGGCGTTGCTGATGTGATCGGCGAAGGTGACGCCCTCCGCCGCCAGCCGATCCAGGGTCGGCGAGATCTCGGCCGGACCCCCGAGATGACCGACGAAGTCGGCGCGCAGCGCGTCGAACACGTAGAGGATCACGACCCGTGGCGGCGCCGGCACCAGCGCCGGTGCCTGCTCCTCCGCCTCGAAGGCGAGGCGCAGATTCTGCCAACGCGCGGGATCGCCCTCGCCGCCCGCGACGAGCCTCACCTTGACCGGCCCCTCGCCGTCGGCAGGCAGCTCGATTCGGAGCTCTTCCGGACCCGCGCCATTCCATTGCCAGGCGTTCACGACCGTGCCGCTCGAGCTCTCGATCATGATCGAAAACGTCTGCTCGGGACCACGTGAGCGCGGCGGCTGAAAGGCGCCCAGCAACACCGCCCCCGGTGGAAATTCCTGGACGAAGTCCACCGCCGACCAGGGAGACTGCACGATCGCCCCATCCTGAAAGCGCACCTCGCCGGCGGCGAGCGACGGATTCAAGTGCGCTTCCCGCACCAGGACGCCGGTGGCGTTCGAGAACCGCACCTCGAGCGGCACCCGGCCGATCGGCAGTCGAGCGGGCAACCGCAGGCGCACGCGGCGCGTCAGCGGTCGTCGGGCGAGCTCACGGTCGCCATGAAGCACGACGACCTCGGCGGCCTCCGGCTGGTCGAGAGCGGTCCGCAGAACGAGGGTCCTGGCCCGCTCCTTCAGATTGACGATCTCGAGACGCGAGCCTTCGGACTCGGGCACGACACCCTTCAACCGGCGCGAGCTGCCGAAGGGTAGCCAGCCGGTCACGAACCGGTTGCCAACGAAAGCGGGCGGTAGCGCCAGCGTCGACGCCTCCACCAGCACGTCGGGCTCGTGCCGGCCGTCGAGGAGCGGCCGCTCGGTCGACTCGGGGCCTCCCTGGCAGCCGCTCAGAGCAAGGATCAACGGCAGCGCCAGGGCCGCCCACCGGCTCGCAGGCATCGGCGCAATCTAGCATGCTCCGAAGGAGCGGGCCGAGCCACCGGAGCTCGATTTTCGCTATTCTCCACGGATGAAGATCGCACTGGTGCAGCAGGCCGCCGGAACCGACAAGCAGGTCAACCTCGAGCGCGGACTGGCAGCATTCGAGCGGGCAGCCGAACAAGGTGCCGACCTCGTCTGCTATGCCGAGCTGGCATTCGAGCGCTTCCACCCCCAGAAACCTGCCGCGGGCGACGTCCGCGAGCTCGCGGAGCCGGTCCCCGGCCCGATCACCGAGGCGTTCGCGGAGCGCGCGCGGGCCCTCGGTGTGGTCGCCGTCCTGAATCTGTTCGAGCGCGACGGCGACGCCACCTACGACTG
>JAJCXP010000393.1 GCA_029263375.1 Acidobacteriota bacterium
AACTCGGCTCGAGCGCGTCGACGGCGGTCGTAAACGATGGCATGGCCGCCCAGCTCTTCGCAGAATCTGATCGAACTACAGAACCCCAGATTGCACACTAAATGTCGAAACCGAGTGTCTCAAAGTCATTGACACATTCCGGGCGCCGAGACCATCGCAGAACGAAGGCAGCTGCATCGAAAGAGGAAGCCACTTGCGGCCCAGATCACTCGCTCGCCGGAGTGTGACTGACCGCCCATATGCGGCCATTCGATGGTCGCCTCAATCCGGCCACCTGATGGTCGACATGGGTCTTCATCATGACGCTGTGCTGGAGCCGACACCAGTACGCGGAGATTGTTTGGGACCAGAAGGTGCCGACCTGGCTGGGCTGCCACCAGCGTGCCTTTCGTTTCTTCGGATGGTGCCAGGGATATCTCGGTCACAGTCGGTATCCGACCTCACACAGATTGGAGCCAGGACCTGGCGATCCTCCTTAGCCCGCTACGAATACGAGTTGTGGCGACTGAGGAAGACGACTGGACGCAACAATCGGTTTTTGACCCTTTCAGCAGTCAGAAGCTGACCCACCTGAGAGACAAGACATTTTTCGACCAAAGCCCTCAAACTCTTGAGCGAAGGGCGTTTGGACGAAAAATGTACGTGGGGACAAGCAGCGAAGGTGGGTCTCGTTCCGATTGTTGAATGGGTCAATTTCTGAGTGTTGCCAACAACGACGAAGAAGCACGCGACGAGGAGAACAGGGATCGACGTTTTGGTGTTGGCGTCCGTTGCCGACAGCGGTCACGGCGGGGCAGCTGAGCCGTCTATGAAAGGCCGGGGCGTCCTTGTGTGGCATAATCTCGCACGGGCGGCAGATCGCATCACCCAAGCTAACCATCTTCACCGACCGGTAGCGCGGCGATCCCCCTCGTCTTGATGGTCAACTATGACTTGCCCTGGAATCCGAACCGTCTCGAACAGCGACTCAAAGGCATTCACTGAATCGGGGAGCAGGAGGCGTGCCACCTCTGGAATCTGGTGGCAAAGAACACCCGCGAAGGCGATGTGTACTCCTGCTTCCTGGACAGCGGCGAGGAATAGGAATGTACCAAGAGCTCCAGCACTACACAGACGCGCTACGCACCTACATCACCTCGACGTACCACGTCTCCCACCCCGCACTCGTCGAGTTGCGCGACGACCTCCTGCGGCGCACCGGAGCGATTGCGCAGGAACCCTATCTGGAGAGCACGGCGCGGTATTCGGGCTTGCGGCGCTACCAGGACCTCGAACTCCCGGCGGCGGTCGCTGAGATCCTCAGTTGGCTGGGCGAGCGTGGGGTCGTGTTCGACCCGCCCTACGACCATCAGGCCAGTGCGCTTGAGCTTACGCTGAACCCGCCCTTCAAAGACCTGGTCGTCACTACAGGGACGGGTTCGGGCAAGACGGAGACCTTCCTTCTCCCAATCCTTGGTCGCCTCGCCGCCGAAGCCACCGCGCAGCAGACGTTTCAGACTCGCGCTGTGCGGGCGCTCCTTCTCTACCCGATGAACGCGTTGGTCAACGACCAGCTAGGGCGGCTCCGCGTCCTCTTCGGAGACAACTCTGTGGCTCGCTGGTTCACGGATCACGGCGGGCGCCCGATGAAGTTCGCTCGCTACACCGGCCGCACGCTCTACCCTGGCCTGCGCAAGGAGGACACGGACAAGCACCGTGCTCGTCTACAGAGCCTCCGCTTCTACCTCGATCTCGAGGACAAGGCCGCGAGTGACCCCAAGGCACGTGCGCTCATCAGCGAGTTGCGAAGGCGGGGCAAGTGGCCAGCCAAGCCGCCCACGACCCCCGGCGAGGAGAACGGCGTCTCGGCCTGGTATGGGAGCGGGCGGTGGAAGGACCGCGACAACAACTGGCTCCGTACGATCGAGAGACCCGAAGACTCCGAGCTGTTCCTCCGGCACGAGGCACAGGAGGGCGTGCCCGATCTCCTCGTCACCAACTATTCGATGCTCGAGTACATGCTCCTGCGACCCATCGAGCGGGGCATCTTTCGAGAGACAGCGGACTACTTCGAAGCCAACCGAGACCAGCGGCTCCTGCTGATCCTCGACGAGGCCCACCTCTATCGGGGCGCTCAAGGAACCGAGGTGGCCATGCTGATCCGGCGCCTTCGGAATCGATTGCGGCTGCCGCTAGAGCAGCTTCAGGTAGTTTGCGCCAGCGCGTCTTTTCCCAACCCCGAGACGGCTCGGCTCTTCGCTGCCGGTCTGGCAGGGAAGCCCGCGACAGGGTTCGACGTGCTCACCGGTAGGAAGAAGGCCGCAAGCCCCTCCGGGCCGGGCGATGACGAAGCCGCCGCCGCGCTCGCTGCGGTGGACCTCGCGCAGTTCCGAACGGAAGATCTCCCGGCGCGCGTCGAGGCCGTGACGACCGTCCTCTCATTAAGCCTCTCGAACGAGGCGCGGTCTCTTGTCGTCGTCGGCCCCGCGGGCGCCAAGGTCGAGCTGCGCTGCTTGTTATCCGATCTGGAGACGGTGCAACTCGACTTCACAGTTGGCGATGAGGCGCAGGAGTTGCCTGACGACGTGGTCGCCGTCCTCGGCGGGAGGTCAGACGCGCCTGTGGAGGTCCGCGTGGGTGGAGCCGTCGAGATCACGGTCGACGGCAACAACATCCGCATGGCCTCTGGCCGAGATCCCATCGCGCGCTTACTGTACAGCTCGCTCGGAGCGCTCCCGGTCACCGGACGGCTGCTCAACCTGACGAGCGGCACCGTGTCCGACGAGGATCACGAACGCGACCCCCCAGGCGTGGGCTCAGCGCAGGAGATCGGGGCGCTTAGCGCCAGGCTGTTCCCTGCTGTGGATGCGGGCCTCGCCCGAGCAGCGACGGACGCGCTTGTGGAACTCGCCTCCATGGCCAAGCGGGGTGGCGGTACGCCCCTCCTGGCTGCGCGCGCGCACGCGTTCTTCCGAGGGCTCCCGGGGCTGTGGGCATGCGCCGACCCTGCCTGCGATCAGATCTCCGACTCGATGCGATCGCGCTGGGCCGACGAACCCCCGACGGGCGCGCTCTACGGTCAGCCACGGCGTACCTGTGGCTGCGGTGCTCGGGTCTTCGAGGTGTTTACTTGCCGGTCGTGCGGCTCCGCCTATTTCAAGGGCTATTCGTTCGATCCGAACGAGCCTGACTACCTCTGGTCAGAGGACGTCGGAGAGGTCGACGACGTAGAGGGCGTCGTCCAGCCTGTGCTGCTAGCGCTCGAGGAGCCCTCCCCCGGCTCTGGAGCGCGATTCGAATACTTGGACCCCCTGTCTGGGCGCGTCGGATCTCGCAGCGAGACCGCGCGGGAGGTCTGGCTGCCTCCCCTCGGACAGCGGGACACGCCCGCGGGCGTGTTACAGAGCTGTCCCTGCTGCGGAACTCGTGGGGCCGACATCATGGACCATGTGACGAAGGGCGATGAACCGTTCCAAGAGATCGTCTCGTCGCAACTGCTGGAGCAGCCGCCACGTCCCGGCGTCGACAGTCCGCTGAAAGGCAGAAAGACGCTGATCTTCTCCGACGGACGTCAGGCCGCTTCTCGCCTGGCGGGCAAGCTCCAGCAGTACTCCCTGCGCGACGCCGTGCGCCCCCTCGCCCTCGGAGGCTTCGCCGAACTCGAACGTAGGTTCGGGAACCCGGTCATGCTCGACCACGCATACGCCGCCCTGCTTACGGGCTGCGTGCTCAACGGCGTCACACTTCGCCCCGCCCAGGCGTCGCACTTCGACGCCGACCTCGAGGTGTTCAGGGACCTGCTGACGAGCGGACCTCCGGCGACCGAACGAGAGGTGTTCAATCGCTCCGCGGAGTTGAATACCCAGCGCACCAACAAAGCTCTGATGCTCGCGCTCTACCCGGTCCTCAAGGACGCTCACACTGGCCTCAGCGCGCTCGGACTGGGGACGATCCGTGCCAGCCTGGACCGAACCGACCTCCGTGCCTTCGAGCAGATCCCCGCCCCACCTGAGCCCTCGGAGCTGTCGGAAGATGAACGCCGCTGGGCGCTGCTAGACCTGTGGGTGAACGACGCTGTGCTGAGCCACGCGTTGTACCTCCCCACGACGCCCAGCGAGTGGCTCGACGCGGCTGGTGGGGCGAAGATCAAGCGCACCAAAGCGAGCTTCCCCGGTTTCGTGAAGGACCTGGTCGGGACCCGCTGGTTCAACGCCAACCTCCGTGGCGGAGCCGGCGTGCCGACCCCCTGGGCGCGCTTCATCACCCGGACGTTCGCGACCAACGAGACCGCCAACGGGTTCATCCTCCGCGCCAGTAGGCTCCGCGTCGTCACGACGGGCGTCTCCTGGCGGCGCTGCGACACCTGCACAACGGCGCAGCCTGCTAATCCGCTATCCGGCGATCGCTGCAGAGTGCGACTTGGGCGGCGGGTCTGTACAGGCATCACGCGTCCGCTCGTTCCGAGTCAGGACCCGGTGTTTCTGTCGCGCAAGGGGCACTTCCGCAGGCACATGAAGCGACTCGCCTCAGATCCAGGGTATGCCCCTCACCCGTACGTCGCGGCCGAGCACTCTGCGGCCTTGAACGACAGCAGCAGCAGCGCCGCGGTGGCGCGCGCCGAGTGGCACGAGCTCCGGTTCCAGGACCTGGACGTCGAGGGGCCCGAAGGACGCCGAGACGGACCGATCGATGTGCTGTCGTGCACCACCACGATGGAAGTCGGAATCGATATAGGCAGTCTGACCGCCGTCGCGCTCCGAAACGTGCCTCCCGGACGCGCCAACTATCAGCAGCGCGCGGGGCGAGCCGGCCGCCGGGGCTCTGCGCTCTCCACGGTCATCACCTACTGCGGCGCCGACAGCCACGACCAGGAGTTCTACAGGGATCCAGCCGGCATGGTCAGCGGCCCCGTGCCGGACCCCACGCTGAATCTCGACAACCTCCAGATCGTGCGGCGCCACTGTTTCGCGCTCTTGATGAGCTTATTCCAGATGGAGAGCATCCCCGATCCGCTCGCCGGGGACGTGAGCGCGAACGTGTTCGAGAGCCTCGGGATGCTGCGGGACTTTCGCCGTGGCGGCGTCGACGACTTCTCATACGCCGGGCTTGAGGCTTGGCTCGATGCAAAGGCGGACCGCGTCAGGGCGGCGCTCGACGAGGTCGTCCCAGAGCCTGTCCTTGACGAGTCGCCGGACTTTGTTGACGAGGTTCCGGCCGCGCTCCTGGCGGCGCTGCGAGAGGTTGGCGCTGGTCCCGTCGATCCTGACGAGGTCGAAGGAGAGCTTTCGCCGGCGGTCGACGACCTGGTCAGAGAGGGCGGGGAAGAGGCCCAGGCTGCACGTGGCCTGCTGATGGATTGGGGTGACGATGTCGACTTCGACGCGCTCGATGACGGCCCGGTCGAGAGCACGGAGGCGTCCAACAACGACGTAGTGGAGGACTCACCTGAGGGGGGACTCGACCCAGAAAAGCTGCTCGACAAGCTCTTCGACCGCGGGGTGCTCCCGCGATACGCCTTCCCGACGGACGTAGTCACTTTCCACGTCTTCGACTCTGCCGCGAGCACCGAGCGTCAGGCCGTGTTGAAGTACTCCCCGCAACTCGGCCTGAACCAGGCGCTGTCGGGTTACGCGCCGGGGCGAGAGGTGTGGGTCAATGGCGAACGACACTACTCCTTCGGCATCTGGACGCCCTTCAACCGACGCGACTGTTGGCAGGCTTGGTTCGCTATGAAGGTATACTTCGAGTGCGACCGGTGCGGATACGCACGCGTCGAGCCACGGAGCGACGAGCACTACGTGGGGCAGGTTCTCGATTGCCCAGCCTGCGGAACCGCAGGCTCGCTGGGCGTCGGCACGCGGTCGCTCCGGCCACCGGGCTTCGCGCATCCCATCGAACTCTCAGCTGAGCTGCCGCTCGAGGACAGTCCGGCCCCGACCCGGCCGACTCGCGCGAAGCTCAGCGCACCGTTCACAGACGTGGGCCCGCCGGAGGCAGCGGAGTCGTCGGCGAACGGTGCCGGCTACGAGATCTGGACGGCCAAGCAGCGGCTCGTCCTCACGAACACTGGCTCTCGTGACCAGATGCGGCCCGGCTTCCTCTACTGTCCCATGTGCGGCAGAGCCGAGCCCAACGGTTGGGCCGCGGGACGCTTCCAGCGGGGCGGCCACCCACGACCGAACCCCAACCATCACCCTCATGGCGCGAGTTGCAACGGACGGCCGACCGTGGTGGTGTTGGGCAACGAGTTCATCACGGACATCGCGCTGGTCAGGTTCCAACTGAGCGAGTCGGTCACGCTCCCGCCTGGGTCTACCGTCGCGAAGATCGTTTTGACCACAGTCGCCGAGGCGCTGGCTGCGGCCGCCGCGAAGCTCCAAGGTATCGAGGAGTCCGACCTCGGCGCCGAGTACCGGGTCGCCATGACCAGCGGGGGGCGCACCGGGCACCAGGTTGAGGTCTACCTCTATGATCTCACCCCTGGCGGCGCCGGCTTCGTTCGCTCCGCCGCGCGCAAAGCCCAGCGGCTCTTCGAGCAGGCGCTGAAGCGCCTTGAGTCGTGTAGTTGCACCCACTCCTGCTACGAGTGCCTGCGCAGCTACAAGAACAAGTGGGACCACAAGTACCTCCAACGTGGGCTCGCGGCAGCCTTCATCCGTCATGTTTTTCATGGCGAGGCTCCGACCATCTCGCCTGACGCTGAGCGCTGGCTTCTCAGGGCGCTGTCGGTCGACCTCATCGAGTCCGGCCACCAGGTCGAGGTGGTTGAGGGTGGGCTGTGGCTGCCGGACATTGACGGCCGCGTAGTCGTGCTGGGGCACCCCCTTACGCCCAGCGAGCCCGGGTCAGCCGCGGGGCGAGCGCTGGCCGCCTCGGCGGAGCAGGTCGTTATCGTCAATCAGCTCTTGGTAGACCGCGCCCTGCCCGCAGCGGTCCGCGCAGCGACAGGCGCACTGGCTACGACAGGGAGGGGACAGGCTTTGCCCCAATTCTTGTCCATTACCGAGTCTGGCTGTCCCGTCTACGACATGAATAGTCTGACCCTAGGTGGTTGGCCAGAACCGATAGCCCGAGTGAGCATTGAAGGGGCGCCGGAGGACTCTTTCCTAGTCAGATTGGAGAACCTCACGCTCGAGCGCCTGAACCCAGCTTTCTCAGCCGGAGCATGGGTGCTGTTCAGAAAGACATCGCCTGATGACTACCCGCAGCGCTCCCGCGGCAGCAGTCCGCGACTGCTCGTGTCAACGCAAAACTCTTTCAACGCCACACGTTCCCGATGGACCTTCGGCATTCCAACTCGGCGGAAGAGTGCCACTGGTCTTCATCTCGCACACATCACCTACTTCTCCGATGTGGCACCGCGTTCTGAGGCTGCACGCGAGGGTGACGTCTACATTCTCGGGTGCGCTTACGGTGTCTTCGTTGACGGAGTCCTCGACCTGATCGGAGGTTCGTGATGGCGCGGATGATCCCAGACGTGGACCCGTCGCAACTCGAGCACACTTCCGAGGAGCCGGTCTACGTCGCGCTCAGAGATCAGCTCAGCGACGAGTTCGTCGTGCTCCACTCCTATCCGTGGCTCCGTCCCTGGCGCGGAGAAGGAGCGCTCTTCGAGGGTGAGGCGGACTTTGTTTTGCTGCACCCGGAACACGGGTTGCTCATCCTTGAGGTCAAGGGGGGCGAGACCATCCGGCATGATGGTCACCGCTGGTTCCGCGACACGAAGGCCGGGCCGCGCGAGTTCCAGGATCCGTTCCGGCAAGCACAGCGCAACATGCATGCGCTGCTGGACATCGTAAAGGAGCGTTCCGGCGGGCGTGTCCGCAAGGGGGACCTCGTCCACGGCTACGCGGTCGTGTTACCGCATATGGACTACGAGGGAAAACCGCCCCCTCACGCCGACAAGGCGATCGTGATCTCCCGGAGGCACCTCCCGTTCACTGACCAGGCGATCATGAGCGCCTTCCGGGCATGGACGGACGAGCCCCGCGCGCTCCGCCACGACCGGTACCGGATGCTTCTTTATGAATGCCTGATGCCGCGATTCCGGGTCTTTCGCCCAATCGGGGCCGACATCTCCGCGGCTGCGGACCAGTTGCTTGAACTGACCGAGACGCAGGCGCAGGTGTTCGAGGGGCTCTACGTGCAAGACCGCGTCCTCGTCGAGGGCGTCGCGGGATCTGGCAAGACCTTCCTGGCACTGCTCCGAGTTCTAGCCTTCGCCCGTGAGGGGAAGCGGACGCTGTTCGTCTGCTACAACAGAGAGTTGGCGGCTTGGATATGCAGACAGGTCGCAGAGGACCCGCACATTGAAGATTATCGCTCGCTGCTGACTGTCAAGAACTTCCACGCCTTGGCGGTAGAGTTGGCCGAAGCTGCCGGCATCAAGTTTTGCCCCGAGAGCGGTGGCCAGCCGACTCAGACGTTTTGGGACGACGAGGTTCCGGATCTCATGGAGCAGGCCGTGCTGGCTCTTGATCTGGCCGAAGAGCCGGCCCAGTTCGACGCCATCGTGGTCGACGAAGCACAGGACTTCTCGCTCGGCTGGTGGTACGCGCTTACTCAATCCCTGCTCGAGGCCCCGGACGGGCCTGTCTACGCGTTCATGGACCCCAACCAGTCGCTACGAGGTGAGATCCAGTGGCCCCCCGTCGAGTTCGACGCTCGATTCCGTCTCAAGGTCAACTGTCGGAACACTCGGAAGATCGCCGCCGCGAGCACTTCGGTCCTCGACCTCGAGCCGAACATCTTCACCCGTGCGCCCGCCGGCACCCAGCCTCGACTCCTCCGGGCGAGCACACCGAGGCACCAAAAGGGATTGGTGCTACAGGAACTGAGGAAGCTGCTCGGCCGTGAGCACGTAACGCCACGTCAACTCGCTGTCATCGGCCCCGCGGCGAAGGCGAACGGCAGCTTGGCGGAGGTCAGTGAGGTAAACGGAGTGCCGCTCGTGACAAGTGCGGATGCCTGGCGAGACGGCGAGGGGGTGCTCGTGACAACGGCGCGTTCGTTCAAAGGGCTCGAGGCGGACGTCGTCCTCCTCTACGACCTCGGCGACTTCGGGCGCCTCTTCAGAAAAGAGGATCTTTATGTCGCGTGCACCCGCGCCAAGGTGTTGCTCATCGCGGTCGTCCACGGTCAAGAATGTCGCCTAACGATCGATGCGGCCCTTGCCGCGTCTGAGGCCCAGCTATGACCATAGAGGCAATCACGAAGAAGCAACTCGCCAACGAGCTTCAACTCGTCAATGAGCGCGACGAGACCAGCGAGAACGCCGTCGCTGGATTACTCCGCACGCCGCTTTCGCGGTGGAGATTGAGCCCGAAACGCGCTATTCTTCAGTACGTTCGGGATCAGCTCAGGGCCGCAGGAGTAGACGACGCGACCAGCGTGCCACGTGTCCTAGAGCGCCTGGTCGTCCTCGGCGAGTGCGACGAAGTGTATGTCGGGAACGAGTTATACCTAGCGCCCGCCGAGCCGCGCTGGGTGCCAGTAGGAGAGGGCGTTGGGGTCTTCCTGGGTGTGTCCGGGCCACCCGAAGGAGTCTCCCGCGCACCTTCCGGCGGTCACCGCGACATCGTCCAGCGAATCCGCGTCGCCTCGGACAACGACGCAGCGCGACTCCAGGTCGACGGGGTGCGCGAGGTGTCGATGGCCGAGTGGCTCTCTCCGATCGGCTACCTGCGCCACGCAGCGCGGCGCCTCCGAAGGCCCGCGCGGAGCGACACAATCACTCTCGCGAGTTTCTGGGACCTGCTCGAGGAAAATCTCGCCGAAGAGGGTTTGCCGCTAAGCGTTGACGCAGAGGTGCGCACGGTGAGAGGCGAGCCCGGACAGTTCTTCGGCCGCCATGATGCGCCAGACCCGGATGGCAGGTGGGCGGCGACAGCCCCGAATGGGGTTTGGTGTGCGGTTCGCCGGGGATATGGCGAAATGCATTGGCACTGGGCGGTCATCGCCGTTGACGGTGAGGAGCGACGTGCGTTGGATCTGTATGACTCGGACGAGTGGCGGTGGGCGCTCCTCGCTCGCGGAAGAAGGCTCGGTTCGGATGAGGTTGTCCTCACGTCGAGCGGGAGCGTGCGGCTGACGTTTCCGGCGCCGGCCCAGCTTCGCGCCGCAATGGACCTCCTTGGTGTTTCGAGCGCACCTTGGGTTTGGGGCCGGAAACCTGGCGCACCCGACGTGTGGGCACTTGTCGAGTAGTGTTGCCGAGCGCAGCGTCATCGGGCTCGTCGTGCGTGCAACAGCGCGGTAAGGTGCTCCCGAGGCAGCACTGATCGAACCGCCTGCTCGCATTCCTGCAGCCAACGGTCTCGCTGCTTCCAGAACTCCTCGGTCATGCGGAGTGTGTCTGCCGCTGCGTCGTACGCGTTCTCGGCGCGCGTGATCTGCGCCCTGTTCCCGCGCTCCATTGCGACCCCGAGTGCATCCTCGGCGCGCCGTAACTCTTCACTCCCAAGCGAGATCGCGTCGCGGCCCTCCTCACGCACGACGAGGAGCCGTGAGTGGAGTGCGCGTTCAAACTCGGGCAGACGGTGACTCCAGGCCGATCGTGCTGCGGCCGAGTCAGCGCCCCGCAGGCGGTTGAGTTCGTCCATCGCCGCTCCTACGAGGTCTCTGGGGGCATGCAGTTCAAAAGCCCGCGGTACGCCGTTTCTCAGGTGGGCCATCGGGTTCAGCAGTGCCCTCGTCTCCTCTACGTCGGCTTGGACCCACTGGCCCTGCTCCCGCCGTCGAGCTTCAAGCGTCATCGAGGCCGCCAGTTGCGCTCGGAGCCACCGAACGTCGGCCTCTAGCGCGCATCGCATCGCCTCAGTGAACGGCTGGACGAGTTTAGGCAGCCGCTCGGCAGGCGAACGCGTCGCAGCGCGTGCGATCGCCTCGAGCGTGCGGCCTTCCACTCCTCGCCCCATGAGGGCGGCCTCAGGGTCGACGATGGAGACGCGGAGCACGTATAGGCCCGGCGTGCCGTGCTCCCAGATGGCGTGGTCATCGAAGAAGATGATGTCCACCATTAAGGGGGCACTCCCCTGAGGCAGCCAGCCGCTTACGAGTTCGTCGTGTAGCGCGTCGCCGAAGCTTAGGAACCGAAGCGGTCGTCGCACCTTGCCGCCGTCCAGGGACCTCGTCACGCTCCGGCGCGGTGGGGTCCCGATGTCACCGCGGCGAGTGATGAACGTGTGGGCGTACCGTGGGCTGCGTTCATGACCGGGATCCGCGCCGAACGAGAAGACGACCTTAGAGCGGACGTCTTTCGATCCGAACGCCCCTCGCTCGCCAAACTGGTACCACAGGGTCTTGAAGCGCCTCCCGCTGTTAGAATCGGTATTCCAGCGGATGTGGTAGTCGCCAGCGCGTTCGAGCAATTGGAGCGTCCCTTCGAACGCTCGGTCCCAGCTACGTGGACCCGTGGCGGAGTGATCGGGTAACTCCTTGAGCACTGGCGGCGCCGGCGGCAGTGCCTCGAGGCGCTTCCGCTCTTTGGTGGCCGAGCGCGCGGTCCAAGGCAGGTAGGGCCTCAGGTTAGACTCGAGCTCTTGTACCTCGTCCTCCACGGCCATCACCTCTGTCTTGGCCTGCAACTCGCGCCAGCTGACGCTCTCCGGCCGGAGAGCGGCGTCCTCGATGAGTTGTGCGACCTCCTCGAGGTGGTCACCGTCGAGGTTCACGCTGCGCTCGAAGACGTGGAAGCGCTGGAGAACCGTCACGACCTTCTCGTCAACCAGTCCACGCTGGGCGATGGTGTATACGTCGATCGTCTTGGCCTCATCTTCGTTCGAGAACGCCGAGGCATTGCCGAGCCGGTCGAGGCGGCCGATCCACTGCTCGACCTCCTCAGGCTTCCACGGGACGCTATACAGTATGAGCACTCGCGCGCACTGGAGGTTCAGTCCGACCTGCGCGGCCTCTGGTGCGAGGAGCAGCTGAGCTTCCCCTCGCTGAAACGCCTCCAGGTTCTCGTTGGTCTCGTTGCCGAAGGCGCCGAGGTCCTCGACTGCCTCGGTCATCATCCCCTGCCGCACACGCGCTGCGACCAGCGGGACGCGGTCGTGGAGGGGGCCGATAACGGGGAGCCTTGCCTGGACCAAATCGAACAGGTAGTCGACAGTCAAGTTGTCTTGAGCGGCTACGAGCACCCGCTCGGACGGGTCGCGAGACCAGATCTCGGCGAGGAGGTCGACGAGCACGTCGGCACGCGAATCCCCTTGGCTCCGATGGACCAGCGGTTTCACTCGCTCAAGCAATCCGCTTCGCTCGTGCCCCTTTCGGCGCAGGAAATCGACACGTTGTTCGAGCGACGGAGGGCTGAGGATCACGCGCTTCGCCAGGAGGATCGGGTCTAAACGCGTGCTCAACTCGTCGAGATAGCCGAAGTACTGCCAGATCAGCGACTGTCGATCGGCCTCTGCGCCGAGCGGCTCGGCCACCAGCGGCTCATGACGTCGCCGCGGCAGGACACCGCTGTAGTCGATTCGACGCGTTCTGATGACTCTCCGGTAAGCGCAGTGTGCCATCGCAGCCGCTGCCAGATCCGCCTCGTCGCGACACGCCGCCTCAGCCCGATCGCGATTTAGGATCTCGTCAACAACGGCCGCTGCCGCCCACCCGGGCCACTTGGAGAGGTCATCGCCTACAGAGAGGAACTCCGCTGCGCCGCGCTCGCTTATCGCGATCTGCCACCGGGAGATGGCAACGCGCTCTGGTTCGAGGAGGGCAAAGAGTTGGGCATGTCGCTCCACTCGTTGGAATGCCGGCGTGGCCGTGAGCACAAGGACATGCTCGAACATGGCGGCGACGCGCACGATCCGATCCTGTAGTTTGGCATGTAGACGGTGCAACTCGTCCACGATGAGAACGTCAAACCGACCAGGATCGATGTCAGACAGGGTCAGGGGCGGCTTCCGTTCGTCGTCCGTCTTCCGAAGTTGAGCCTCCCAGGCGAGGCGGATGTACTGGCCCCCCTCAACTCCCTCATCTTCACCAAAGGGCGCAGTGTGGGCACGCGTCATGATCTCGTCGCGCCACTGAGGCACAAGCCGGTCCGGCACGACGATCAGCGCTTGAAGATCCGGTCGTTGGCTCCGCAGCGCGTTCAACACCATCAAGGCCTGCACTGTCTTTCCAAGACCAACCTCGTCGGCCAGGAGGTGACGCACGCGGACGTCCGTGAGCACGCGAAAAACATTCGCCAGTTGGTGCGTGTAGAGGGAAGCCGCCACGCCAACCGCAGGGGCGAGAGGCGTGCGAACGCACTCGAAGTGGCGGCGAATTGCCTGGACGCTCAAGCAGAGGTCAACATAGTCGTTCCGCGTCACGCGACACCTCCACGTCTAGCCTGGCGACTTCTCAGCGCCAGGTAGCGGCCGGCACGAGCGACCGAACGCTCTGCGATCATCGTGTCCAGCGCTCCTCGCCAATCCAAATTCACGGCGACCTCCGGCTCTGTCCAAAGAGCGACGATGGCCCGAAGCATCTCTTTCGTCGGCACGTCTCCCGCTAGCGCCTTCTCGCTCAATTCCGCCCACCGGTGGAATTCGTCGCAGAGGTCATGGAGGGACATCAGCGACGGATCCAACGCCATAATCCCATGCGCTGTGTTAGTCGGCAGCAACAGAGCAGCAAGACTTTCTACTTCGCTCTGCGCCAAGACTGCCTCCAAGACCTCTTGCCATGCGTCTGGGTCGAAGTCGGCGCTGGCATCCGCCTCATCAAGGGCGTTGGCAATGTCTACTCTCTCTTTGTATCGAGGTTTGAGGGTCTTGAAGGCACTATCGCACGCTTCCTCCGCGACGAGCCAGTCACGCTCCATCAGATCGCACGGCGGTCGTGCAAGGGACCATAAGTTGGGAAGCTCGTGTCGAATCGCAGCAACGGCCACCTCTAGCGACTGACGCCACACGTCGTCTGGCAGGGTGCAATACGAGTCACGACCAAGTCCGCGATCGTGCCCAATATCGACCAGCAAGTCCCATGGGTCTTTGCTTGAGATTTCTGACTCTCGGTCACACCAGTTGGCGCCGCAGCAAACCTCCGCTATCCAGCCGTCGATCTCGTTCGTGACCTGCCGCCTTCGAATCTCCGCGATCACGGTGTCGCTATCCGCCAGCGACCACCTTAGATAAGCTTCAACGAGGTCCTCCAGGCCTTCAGCGCCACTCTGAGTGCGACGTCGACGTTGAAGTCGAGGCTTGCGTATCGCGGGAGCCTCGAGAGGGACTGCCCTTGGGGCGAGACACAGTGTTGCGAATCGGGCCGCAGTCCCGTACTCCGAGCTATCCAGCCCGACCGGAGCGAGTAGCCGGGCGTCCAGATGCGGCGGGCCTTGCTCAGAGGTGGGAGGCAGATGGGGCGCGGTCGCAGCCACTTCGCCGTATTGCATCTCGCCCAGTTCGCTCTTAAGCGCAACTCCACCTTCTGAGCCTCGGACCCACCAGCAAGGCCGAACGCGGCGCTCCAGTGTCCAAGAGCGGGCACAGAGGTACCCCACGCGCAGATGCACGACAAGGTTCTGAGTGTCTAGCAGAAGCTCGCGCGTCGCATCGTCCAAGAGGCTTGTGAAGGGCTCGTGCTTCGATGTAACTGTCTGCGGCAGGGCTGCCAGAGGCGCAGAGGCGCTCAACCTGCGCTTCGCCGCTTCGAACTCAACGGTGAGTTCGAGGCCCTCCAAAGGCGCGAAACTATCGATGGTAAACGCGAGCCTTCCACTCATGAGCCCCTGGACCGTCAGCTCAGTCGAACGCGCGTCGATCAAGCAGAGCCCAACCGAGGACGACGCTGGCGCCGAGACGCCCCTGAAAGCGAACTCGTTGGACTCGCCGCCACTCGATACTCGCAACAGATGTTCCCCCTCGGGTACGACAATGCGCGCGACCTCTCCATCTGCCACGCGCGTCTCGCTGCCATCGAGTTCTACGAGAACACCCTCAGGAGACGAGTGCCGGGGTACGACTACACGCTGATCACCTTGAACGAAGGCTGGAATGGAGGCATCGCGGTCGAGCGCGGGGGTGCCCGCGAACGCCACCGAGACGCCGAACCGGGGTAGAAAGCCAAGCTCCGCCAGCGCCTGGCGCGGGCCTTCGTCGGCAGGTTTTAGAGCGTAGCAGGTATACGGTCCAGTCTCTCCGAGCGTTGGGCAGCGCGCCAGTGCCGCTGAAGGCGCTGACGTGAGAAGCCAGTAGGTGCGGTATCCAGAGATGCTTGGACCGTGGACCAGCCGGGCGACCTCGTTGTTGGCACCGACCGCGAAAAGGAGCGGCGGCGCAAGCCGTAACTCGAACGCCTCGAGGATCTCCCGAAGCTCAGCGTCAATGTCGAGCCATTCGAGTCCGGGCAGGAGCACGGCGTTATCAGCGGGTGCCGACCTGAGCTTGAGCGCGAACGGGAGCCCGGAGAGCAACTGCTCACTCGGGACCCGAACCGTCACGCCCCACAGCTTCGGCGCGAAGCGGCGTCGCCGAAGCGCTCTCCGCAAGCGCAGGGAAAGCTGCGGATCGATGGTCGGGAAAGACGCTTCGAGAGTTAGTGCCCTATCGCGGCGCAGCCGTAAGTTGCCCTTGATCGAGGGGATGGGTTCGGCCGTCTTTGTGCGGGCGCCAGTTGGCGCTACCCGCTGGACTCGGCGAGCGACCGCGACGCCCCGTCGTGCTACATGATCGGCGGCCAGGTCGTCGGCGATTCGCTGAGTCGCCTCGGGACTTAGCTCGCCTGCCCCCGCCCCCAGGAGGCTCCTTACGACGGGCACAACGAGATTGGCGCTCTCAAGGAGCGTGGAGAATCGTGCCGACGAGTTGGCTGCGGCTATCCGGATGGCGCGATGGAGAGATTCGTCGTCTAGATCAGGTACGTGCACCCGCAATTTTGCAAGCGTAAGTGCAAGCGGCCGGTGGTACTCGATGGGAACCAGCGCGTGTGTGATCGGCCAGGCGATCAGGTGGAAAGCCCCGGCCCACGGCGTTGCCGGAGGATGAGCGCCCCGGAACGCCGTCGCCGCCGCAACGAATAGGTCTCTGATTCGCCGTCGAGTTGGGCCGGCGATATGCGCGTCAATCTCCTCCTCAAGGACTGGCCAGAAGTCGGAGCCTGACCCTCGGTATCTGTAGCCGACCTCAGTTGCCGCTACTATGAGAGGGAGTTTGTGTAGGTCCCACCACTCGCTGTTGAGCGGGCGCATCTTGACGGCGGCACGGACCTCAGCGATCAGGTCGTCAATCTCGGGCTCGGAGAGTCCGTGTTCGATGAAGAACACAGGACCAGTCCGTGCATCGCGGATTGACGCGAAGCGAGCTTTCAGGTTTCGCTGCTCCTCAAGCACGTTGGCCCCCGCGGAAAGCGACGGGCAGTTTCTTCGCCGCTAGCAGATGTCCGAGAGAGTGGAACGTCGTGATGGTCAGCAGGCCGACGAACGCGTCTCGTTTGCCCGCAGCCACGGAATCGGTAGCGAGACGTCCCACGCGGTCCTCCTGGCGGGACATGGCGGGGACGTTCTCTGGCGCCCCGAAGTACGGCTGTAGGTACCAACCAGCGCCAGCGTGGACGGCGCTGTACCGGCGCCGGCCTGGTCGTGGGACTTCGCGGGCCACAGCAGATCCGGTCGCTAGTAGGCAAGGTCGTCGAATAGCGACGCCTGGTCGTCGTTGATACGAGGCAGGACAACCCGCGCTCCGTGTCGTACAGGTCGCACGAGGGTGTGTTGCTCCACCTGCGCAAGCACGTCGTCCGACTCGATGCGCCTCGAGAGCCACCGCTCTGTCCACCAGCGGGCGATCTCCTCGGTGGCTTTCGCTGGCACGGCCATGTCAAAGAAATAGTCGGGCTCGTCATCCATGCCGAGGAGATATTCGCACAGGTTGCGGACGAGTGGGACACCGTAGACGATGCGCTGCCGGCCGTGTTGAAGGAGCGCGTCTGCCGGGAGGTTCAGAGCTTCGAGGCCCTCCCGTATCTTTCTGAGCTTCGGGCTCACTCCCTCGCCGAAAATACTGTTCACACGCTGGCCGTTGCTCGACTGCTGCACGTGCGCGACAATGGCAGCCACCGTTTCCGAACTGAAGTGCGAGGTGCCGTACGCTCCCGACTTACCGAGTTTGAGATACGCAAGTCGCTCGCCCGGCTCACCGCCGATCCGCTCAGCAGGCATCCGGAGCCGGTTGTACTGGCTGGAGCCAACCCCGTAAAGCGAGGTAGTCCCCAAGTAAACGAGTTGGGAGGGCCGAACGATGGGTCGCCCCGCAATCGAGGACGCGATCTCGCTCTCCTGTTCTACGTATTTGTCTCGGTAAGCGGTGACGACCTCCGGGCTCGCAGCAAACATGGAGACGAGCTTCCCACCCAGGATTGGGTTGTAGGGCGCCACTGCGCCGCACACCGTGATGTCTGCCATCGCGATCCCGACTCGGTCGGCTTTCGCCTTGCGAAGTACTTTTTTCACGATCCGGCGCCCGTCAGCGCTAGCGAGCAAGTTACGAACCTCGTCAGCCGTAGGCGGCACGGACAGGTACTTCTGGAGCACCATGCGTGATCGGAGCATGTCCGCGAGCGAGCGCGCGCGCTTGCTCCGATAGAGGTGAGTTCGCGCTCGCGCTTGCCAATGCGCTTCAGTGCTCCCGTTCTCATCACGCTTCACGGATCGCTTCAGGTCCAGAGAGTCCTCCAAGCGGTGGTGCAACTCTCGCTGCTTCTCCCCATACTCGGTCAACCTCTTAAGCGCCTCCGCAGACGGTGTGCGGACGTCGGCGGGGGTGAGGAGCTGTCCTTCGATAAGGTCGTCGATGTACAACTCACCGAGCACGGTCTCGACGGTCTTGTTGAGCCAGACGCCCAACTCGGCCGATGGTGACTCGGTGACGAATCCCATGAACGCCTCGGGGTGCCAACCAATCCACGCGTCGCGTTCTCGGATCTGGACGATTGGGCTTCCGAGTGCACCGATTCCGATGACCGGGTTGAATTCCCGCGCGCGGTCGCGGACCAGGAAGGCAAGCGAGCGGCCGGGCGTGCTCGAATACTGGTTGGTCCACGTGTGCCGGAAGTAGCGCCAGATGTCCTGAACGCGGAGACCGGTGTGCTCGCAGTACTCTGCGTCATTGATGAACTGGAGGTATGGATCGATCACCTCGCGCAGCGCGCACGCTCGCTCCATGAGCGGGACCGCCCGAACTGCGCGGAGCGATGCGGCGAGTTCTCGTCCATCTCGGATGACCGAGTAGATCGAGACGAAGTGCCCCCCGTGGACGGAGTTCTTCTCCATGCGCTTGATAAACTTCCTAGTCGCAGATTCTCGAAGTTGCTCGTCACGCTTAACAAGCTCCTGCGCTCGAATTCGCGCTTTCTCGCGCTTGGGTTCGAGTCGATCTCCCGTCGGGCGCTTGACCTCTACGTCGCCAGTCTCCGTCGCTCGAATCGACCACCGTTGCCGTGCAAGATCGGTCAGCACGCACAGCGCCCCGCGCAGTTCGGTAGTGTGGTCGGCTGCGCCTGCTGCGCTGAGCGTACCCTCAAGACCAGCGTCGAAGTCGGCGTGGTCGTCTGCAGCGAGTAGCTCTGACAGCCGAGCGGCATGCTCTCGGAACACTCGCCTCGCGACTCCGAACTCAGGGAACGGCGGGGATAGCAATACCCAGCTGTTGTGGGCCTGGCGGGCCATCCGTCACCCGTTCAAGAAGGTTGCGAGGGTGTCGCTCCACCCGTTTCGGATTTGGTCTGCGAGCCTGAGGGCGTCCTTGTCCTCCAGCAGCGCCTCGGTTCGGGCTGCGGCGAGGAGCAACAGATCGATCTGCGACCGCACCGCCTCGTCTCGCGGGTCCTCGGACTCAAGCAGCGGCCTGTAAATGAGCTTGTAAAAAGGGTGTTCGGGGTTAAGCACGAGGACGAGCCGCCTCTTGTCGCGGGCATAGTTGAAGAAAGCGGTTTCGCTCAGCGCCGTCGGGACGATCCGGTACTCGATCGAGCCGCTCGTGTCGGCACCGCTCGTCGGCGAGAAGCTCAGCTTCCTGCCGATGGCGCCGAGAACCTCCTTATCCCGCGGCCGTGGCTTCGGCGGGAAGGGCGTCAGCATGTCATCCTTCTCGCTTGCGCGCTCCTCTGAGACGGTAAAGCGCTCTGCGATCTTCGCGTTGAAATGCGCCTTGCGAGCGCGGCTGTTGAGCGCCCGCGCGGTCGACTCCGTGTCGGCGCTCAGCGCCTCCACAAGGTGGGGTCGTGGCCGGACTTGCTGCTTCGTGTGGGTAATACCGAAAGCCTCATCGAGGACCGGTTCGAACTGGATCTCGCAGCGCCACCAGTCATCGTAGTTCTCCCGGCGCTTGCCGCCCAGGAAGAACCATCCGTAATCCACCTCGCGACCCGCGCGAACGATGGATATACCAGCCCCCTTCGCGATCCCACGCGCGCGCTTTTCCTTGTTCGAGAGCTTTGACCACTCGGCGACGGGGAGTTCTGCAAACCGCATGCGTACGAGACCCGTCGTCGAGGGATCGGCTGGATTCGCAGCGACTTCATAGACGAGTTCCTCCGAGAATTGGGTCGCGCCGGAGTATCGCGCCGAGGGGTGGAGAAACAGCGGGTCGATCGGCTCAACCGCATCTCCGTTGACAGTGATCGAGACTCCATCCCACAGGAAGTGCCGGAAGCGTCGCCCCAACGATGTCAACAGCTTGCGTGTAATCGTTGAGATGCGCCGGTTATCGAGGCGATCGCACTGTGTCCACGTGACTACGGTCCCCGAATCGAACCCGTTGACAATCGCTGTTCTGCATACTCGCGAAGGCTTCGGCACCTCGGTCAGATCGCCGCGGACGATCTCGTCGATGTCTAGGTGCGAGCGGAGTACCCAGCCCTTCTTCGAACTCCAAGTGTGGACCGTAACGCGTTTGGCCTGGCTCAGAGAACTGTTCGGTAGACCCATCCCGTAGCGACCGAGGCCGTCGCGATTGTTGAACCGAGTGCTACCGCCGAAGCGTAGCGCGGTGCGTAGAATGCGGAGGTCCATACCGATCCCATTGTCCGAAAGCGTCAGGACGATTGGATACTCAGCCTCATTCTTGTCGACGGTCAGTTGGACGGTGATTTCTGTGGCGCCAGCCTGCAAGGAGTTGTCCACCAACTCTGCGACGGCGCTCGACGTCCCCTTATATCCGGAGTCGCGTGTTGCCTGAATGAACTGGTCCACAGCGACAATCGAGTATTCTCCGTTTGCCCTCGCGCTCATTCATCCGTCTCCACCGGGGTCTGGCTCAGGTCTGACGGGCTCTCCACGCGAACGCGCTGCGACTCGATGTACTGCTCGACGTGGTCCTTCTTCATCCTTAGTTGGCCTCGATCACCAACCTTGTACGCCGTAATCAGACCCCGCCTGATCAGGCGGCGCACTGTGGACTCGGAGACCTTCATGCTCTCCGCAACCTCTGGAACCGTGAGTAGCTTCATGTGCATCGCTCCGGGGTGCTCTGACCTTCGATGACCAGCACTGACACTTAATGACACGATATGTGTATACCTGTCAAGCGCGATGTGCCCTACAGCGACCCCGGCCCACACCCTTGGGGCTCACCAGAACCCCATTCGGGCCACTGAATGGAAGCCGAAGTCACCAAAAGACAGTCGTAGCGGGACGCAAGGCCTCGCGGCCAGAGGGGTGGACTCTGTGCCCGAAGCCGGAAGTCTAGGTGTCCCACAGATATTGGGCGCCGGTCTCGCGCTCGTACCGCGCCGCATCGATGGTCTGCTTGATCCGCATGGCGACCTCCTGCCCGCTCAGATGGACGAGCAGACATTGAGGAAACAGTTGGAGCCATCAACAGGGGTGTCACAGCGTGCTCTGATGCCGCGCGGGATGAACCTCGCATCACCTCGCAGACTCCTCAGCCTCCTGCTTGCCAGTCCCAGGCCATCACTGACCAGAGTGGTCAGCAGTGGCCGAGACTCGTGAAGCGCGGGCCAGTACTTCCCCACCAGTACCCCATGGCGCTCAGCGGGGGCTTGTTGTAGTTTCGTCCCACAACGGTGCGACGGAGGTAAGTGACAGTGCTGCCCCTACAGTGCCCCTTGACACCTCGACGGCGCACTATGGTAAGCTGCTCCCATCATGGTCAAGACGGGATTAAACACTGACTGGTCAAGCACTTACGGAGTGTTCACGTGGAAGAGACCGACGGGATTTTCGACCCCTGAGGCGCTCTAATCCCCCTCTTTCCAAGGTCCCGTGCAGAAAATGCTATTATCCCGACCGTCAGCCGGTCGTGAGACAGTCTGTAGACTAAAGACAGCCGGGTGAGCCTCCACTCTAAACTTAGACGAGAGGCCAGCGTCGAACAAGCGTGCCCGGACACTTGAGCTGCGACGGACCACTGGAATGTTTGAGATCCCGAATTTCAAAGATGGGGAGCCCCTATACGCCGAGCAGCTAACCGCTCTTGCTCACCTCCCTTTCGCCTGCCTCAGAACGCTATTGCAGCTACTCGATAGCGGCTTCGGTCTGTTCTGCCTGCCAGAGGACGAGCCGGGCACGGCCAATCTCCTCAAGGGCGACACGCTGGTCACCGTCCGGATGCTGTTGCCCGACGGCAGACCACTCGTCGTAGACCGGTTGCAGCTGCCGGCGGACCTCGGGGAAGACGGCGGCGAGATCCGGCTGGACGGCGATCGCCTTCTGATCGCTGGCGGCGAAGCTTCGCTGATGTCGATCGGCGCCCAGAAGGAGGTCTGGGACGCGGCTCAGAAGCTCGCGGAGTCGCTAGAACACCTTGAGAAGTCGGTAGCGGGAAGCGCCGGTTTCAAAACCCTGGTGCCCGTCTTCGGCCTAGTCCTCGCCCGTGCCCGGAGACAGCTGCGGCGAGGGCGGTCTCTGGTCGACGACGTCACCGAGGCACTGGATGACTGTTTCGAATGTAGCCGCCTAATCGCGCGCGACCTGGAGATCCAAGCGCTTGGAAGTCGAACGATCTCGGACCTCTGCGACTTCCTGCGATCCTACCGGCGACTGGCGTCACGGCTCGACGGCGTGATCCGCGGTCCCGGCGAGCTGTCCGAATTGATTGCCCTCGAGGAAAGGCCGGAGGGCGACTTCACGCGCTACATCTACGACGTCGCGGGACGCACTCGGCTCCGCATCGATTGTACGCAGGAAAACGGCCTGCTCTACACCCAGGACGATGGCAGGCAGCCGACAACAAATTATCAGCACCTCCGCTCGACACAGGACTTCCAGGCCGAGGGTCGCCAATATCTCCACGTCAAGGTGAAGAATGCCACCGGCCTGGCGGTCTACGCCGACTGAGCCGGCACTCCTCTCTCGAGATCAAATAAATCATGAAGTTCTCAGACAGGTTGAGACAATCCGAAGTGGTCCGAAGCGAGATGGTCAGGGCCTTCACGGAAGAGGCTGTCGAGGCGGTAGAACGTGGGCAGCTGTCGGATCTGCTGGTCCTGATCCTCGAAACCTGGCAGAGTTCGGGAGAAGGTGGCGTCCTGGACCGCGGCAACCTGCTGCGGATTCACGACCGGCTCGTGGTTGTGCTGGCACCAGCGGGTCAGGTACAGGACTCTGTGGCTGACGATATCTTGCTGGTCTGTCGGACCGCGCTGTCACACAAGCATCTGGAATTGAGCCAGGTCGTCTTACCGTTGGGCGTGCCGACGGACCTCCTAGAGGTCGTCGGGCGGTGGGCGGCAGCGCTGAACCAGGCCAGCACCGAAGACGGCTTGCGCCGGCTCGCCCTCCTGCTCGAGCTTCACGACCTTTTCTTCGGACCAGAGGACATCTCCTACCTCCGAGAGCAGGCCCTGGAGGCAGAGAAAGCGCAGCAGTGTCGGAAGAACACCCTGCTCGGCACCGCCCAGCTACCTTCCGAAGCCTGGGCGCGGGCCCTGCTGGTCTTGTTTCGCACTCACCGGGAGCTGAGGCGATCGGGTGTGAAGACCGTGTTTTCGGAACAGTTGGCTCAGAAGTTGGATCAACCCATGCCTTTGATCAGAAACCTTGTGCTGCACTGGGCGGCAACCCTTCCGGTCATCGAAAGCCTACTGGAGTTGGACGGCGACATGGAGGTCTTCAGGCCTTCGATCCCGAAGCTGGTCGAACCGCTGGCTTCGCCCCACGGCCTGACCCACTACCTGATGGTCGCGGGGCCGCCGAAGGTGGGAAAGAGCTCGCTAACGTTCTCTCTGGAGGACAGTGGGCTGGTGGACGTCTTTCCGATCAGCCCGGGCCACGATACGCCGGACCAGCTGAGCCCGCTCAAGTTCGACAAGAAGAACGGCAAGATCAACCAAAGAGTGGTCAACCAAGAGCGTGAGCGCTGGAAGAGTGGTGAAGGTGAAACTGTGATGCCTGTCGTCATGGCCCGGGGATGCGGCGACGTAGCTGCTGACGGCACGGCTTTGAATCTCTTCATCGAGGATGTCCCGGGGGGGCTCTTTACAAGGCAGGACGAAAGCCATTCTTGGCGCCACTGGATCGCCAACCGCAAGCCGACTGCAGTCGCGTTGTTGATCCCGGCGGTCGGTGACTTCGACAGCACGCCCTACCAACGGGTCGTCGACGAAATCCTGAAACACCACGAGGGGCTTCCCGTTTTTCTCCTGGTCAATCGTTTCGATGAGCAACTCGCCAGCTATTCCTCAAAGGACGTGGACCCGGAGTTGCTAGCGGCGGTCGCGCGGCTCGGCGAGCGCCCGGTCGAGCTCGGAGTCGATGCCGGCGCCTTGACGGTGGCCGATCCGAAGGCGACCGCCGACTCGCTCGGCGGGCTCGCCCTGGTGACCCGCCAACTGCAGGTGCTGAACCAGACCTTGCCAATCGTCGGGAAGCATCCAGCCTCGCTCCATTTCATATGCTGCCGTCACGCCTCTCCGGAGTTGCGGAGAAGCTCTGTCAAGCCATTCTGGGAGGAGGCCTTTGACCAGATCGATGGAGCGACTCGGGCAAGCCGGGCCGATTGGTTCGAGAGGCATCTGATCAAACCGATTGAAGACAACTACGCGAGCGGAACGAAGACCCAGACCGCGGCGATCGCGGCCGCGTGCGCCCGCTGCAACCGAGTGCTTAGGAGCTTGGTCGAAGAGGGCTGGGACGAGGGCGAGAAAGCGATCGCCTCTCGCAACGCCGGGATCGAGCTGATTAACCATCTCGCCGCTCGGCTCGACGAGACGGCCAGGGACCGGTGTTCCAGCGCGGCCAAGGCGTTGACGGAGCTCCGGCAGAGGCTGGACGAACTGCTCGACCGGCTGTTCGTGCTCGTAGGAATCCCCTCGCGTCTTTCCAGCGGAGACTACCCGAACTCCACTCAGCGGACGTTCATCGACCAGTGGCTCGGGGCTGCGGACTCGCAAGTCGTCAAGCCTTCGGGCAGCAGCGCGGTCTATTCCTACCTCTTCGGCACGTTGAGCACCGGCATTCCAATCGTTGACGACCCAGGGAGCACCAGGCCGGAATGGCGGAGCTACGAAGAGCTCAGAGCGCAGCTTGTAGGCGCCCAGAGTGCAGAAGCTTTCTTCAAACGACGCATGGGCGTCCAGGCCCTGACCGCGCCGGCGGCTCTCGGATCCTGGCTCGGCCTCGAGCCCCTGAAGACCGATCTGCCTCGGTTCATCGCAAGCGCCGGGTCCGATCGCTCGCGGATTGCCGAGATTCTCGGCCAGCTGTGCGAGCCTCTGATCGCCTTGTCCAAGAGTATCTCGGAGAATCTCGACTTCGTTGAGAGGTACCAGGATACCGCGCGGCGACGCCTCGCGGACGGTATAGCGGGCGCCTGGGAGGTCGGTAGCCGGAGTGATGTTGAGGAAGCAGTCACGCGGTTCAACGCGGTGAAGGGAAGATTTCAGATCGGGAAAACCTGGCGTCAAGAGCGCTCTGCCGCCACAGTGGCGATTCGCACGGCGGTCGGTGTCCTTGAGCCTGATTCTCTGATCGATGATTCCGCGAACAGAGGTTACCTCAAGGCCGTTCTCGAAGCGGCAAGGGCGGTCGCGCCAAGACCGGAATCGGTGGCCGGTGGTGACGTACCCGAACCCGAGCTGCCACTCGTCTGTGAGGCTGAAGCAGAGACCCTAAAGCAGGTCCCAAGGCAGCTCGCGGTTTTGCGCGAACATCACTTGCACTGGCTCAAACGTTTCGTCGAAGCCACGGGCTGGGTCGAGGATCGAGCCGCCAATCAGCCGCTGCTGCCGCCGGACCCCAACGTCCCGCCCGACAATCAGCCGGTGGATGCGGCGTTCGTCAAGGCGGCGCGGGGAATCGTCGAACAGCTGCGCGCGGGGGACGACTGACGTGCCGTTCACCTTCGCCCATGGGGCCGAAGACTGGATAGCGGACATCGCTGACCGGCGGCTGCGGCGCGAGGTCGAGGCTCGGCTGCGACGCCAGGCCAGCCGCCACGCGGTACCGGTCGAGCTGCCGTTGATCGGTCACTTCGTCGCCGAAAATCGATGGATTGTCGCTGGCCGCAAGGCTGGGGAAGAGGTGGTGCGCGGAGATGTTCTATCGTTCGAGCGACGCGCCGAGTTGGCCTGCGATCCCTACGAAGCGCTGATCAGTTCCGGTCTGAGCTGGCTGTCTGCCTTCCGGCCGACGGCGCCCGCCCCAGGCCCGCCTGCGGCGCGATTGAAGGCATGTAGCCCAGACTACCTGCCCCGGGCCTGGGCCTGGTGGCTGCACCTGGGAGTCGAAGAAAGAAAGCGTGACTACTGGTCGATCGTTCCCGCTGGCACGGTCGGCGACGCCTGGCCACATGCCCGGTTCACGTTGGCGTCAGGCAAAGCCGGTTCCGATCTAGCGCCTGCGACGCCTGTCCGGGAACCAGCACCGGATCGCCTTTCGGAACTCGAGAGCCGCCTCGAAGGCATGCTCGGATCGCTCCCGACCCTGCTGCAGTCTGCCGACGACCAGGTGTCGAGTACACATCTTTCCAGGGACCTCCAGCATCTCGTGGAGAAGGTCGAGGAGCTACGGTCCAAGCTGGATCGGGTCGAGAGCAGCGCGGAACAGGGATTGCCGGAGCTGCGATCGCAACTGGATCGGGTCACCTGCAGCCTCGAGCAGGGATTGCCGGAGCTGAGATCCCAGCTCGGTGACATCGCCGACGGCATGGAGCGGCGCCGTCGCGACGAGCGTGGCGCCGGGACCTGGATCCTGACCGCGGCGGTCGTTGCCGGGCTACTCGGTTTCGGCGCTGGCTGGTTCGCCGGCAAGGGCACACCGGACAGCCAATTCCGAGCTGGGATCAGCGACGAGCTGGCGTCGATAGGCAACCAGCTCACGGCCTTGCAGACTTCCTTCAGTAACTCCGCCGCGGAACGCAAGACGATCAGCACACGGCTGGACCAGGAGGCCGGATCCCGGGCACAAGCACTGGTGGACGTCAACAGAAAGCTCGAGTTGGTGCAGGCGGCGCTCGAGAAGATCGAGACCTCGTCGAGCCAAAGCGCGTCCCGGAAGCGGCAGCGCAGGAAGCAGCAGCGGGAAGACGGCGGCGATCCGCCTCTTGCAAGCTCCGGCACCGACTCCGAAGGCGAAGGCGAGATGGCGGGCGGAGAAGCGGGCGAACGATAAAATGGCATTGCGCTTCGTCACCCTTTCCGTACCGCCGTTTCAAGAGGGCGAAGCCATCGTCGGCCGGCCACTGGCTCTCCAGTGGCGGCAGAGGTTCGATTCCACGGAGAGTGACGCGGCCGCGACCTCGACCCGGCTGCGGGGCAACATCAGGATCGATCCGCTCAAGAGCCTCGAGAAAGACCACAGGTTGGTCGGTCCAAAGGGGGAAATGAAGCGCACATTCCCGATCCGGCTGGAGGTCGACCGGTCGAGAATGACGGTGCCTGGGGAGTTGGAGCACAACTATCTGAGGAAAGCCACGAAGAACGTTAGCCTGGTGGTGGAGGCCGGCGGCAAGACTCCCAAGACCTTGGGAATCCATCTCGGCGGCGGTCGCTTCGCGCGCTTCGACCGGAGTGCGCCCGAGAAGGCCTGGGCGCTGGATCGGCCACCGACGCTTGAGACCTGCTGTCGACCGTTCATCCCCTACCTGATCCAGCCCCCCGACTTCGAGACCCCGGACTTTACCAGAATCGAGCTGACGAGGGCGGATCCCGAGACCGATCCGCAGCCGGCGAACGGCTGGTTCGACCCCATCGTCTGGACGACGGTCGCAGGGCCGCTACCGGCTGACGGCCAGGACCAACCTCCGTTACTTCGCGAACTGATCGACAGCGCGTGGCATGTCTGGCCACTGATCTCCGCACGACGGGCGCCGATGGCCTGCTTCCTAGAGACCTGGGAATCGCAGGTTCGCGAGCGGAACGAGCGCGACACTCTGGAGCGCCTGCTGTGGGGTCCCAAATCGCCCCACGATTTGCTGCAACCCACACTCCCGCCGTGGATCGCTTTCCTGGCCCTGGATTCGCTCGAGGGCTGCTTTCTGGTCAAGGACCATGGCGGCAAGAAACCGACCCGCTTCGTCTGGCAGCCGGCCGCGGAGTTTGACGCCGCCGGCATGCTCCTTGCCAAGCGCCTGGTCGAGAGCTGGGGCGGCGACCTCAGCGCATCGCCGGGACTGCCGCCGCCCGTGGCCACCGGCCTGACGTCGCTGCGCCGGTCGCGGGCGCACTACTCGCTGGCGACCGTTCCGGTCGAGGCACTGGAAGACGCGGCGCGTCTCTTGCGTGAGCACGACGCTACCCGGAATCTCGACAGCTACCAGCGCATCGCCCAACTGATCGACAGCGACGCCGGTCGCAAGGCTTGTCCAGCCTGGAGTAGCGCCCACCTGGGCACGGTGCTCTACCGTGACGACGCCGGCGGTTCCCGAACGCGGCTACGCTTCGACCACGCGGAGTTCCTCGAGCGATTCGTCCGCCGCTGGCTGTTGCCGCGTTCGCCGGTGCGAGTCCGGATACCCCATCCCGGCGCAGCCGGCGATGCCGAGACCTGCTATGACCCGTTCAACTCACGCACCTTCGGCGCCCGGCGGTTCTTCACCGATCTGGCCCGGCCGCGCCCGGAGCCAGTGAGGCGCGACGAGGTGCTCGAGATCTACGGCGGACCGGGATGGTGGCACCGGTGGGCCCGGGTCGTGCACACCAAGGGGGCCGACCAGCACATCCGATTGCGGCACGCGTTTATCCTCGATAGCTCGAAGATCGGCTCCCGGCTCGGCGAGCTGCCGCCCGATTCGACCCCGCGGCAAGAGATGAGGTTCTATTGAGCACCGACGGATTTCAGGCGCTGGTCGAGCGCGAGCTCGACCGGGCCCGCGCCAAGAGGCAGATCCTGACCGTGGCGCACCTGGTGGTGCGGGGGTTGGCCGACCACCCGCAGCATGCCGACGACCGTTTGGTTGACGCCCGCCGGCGGATCGAGGGGGCGCTGGTCAAGGTCGCCGTGTTGCGTCCCGGCCAGCCCGACCGCACCTTCGACCTGGCCGCCGCCGCCGAAAGCTACGGACGGTTCGAGGGCACCGTCGACGCCGAGCTCGTGGCTGCCGCCGGCCAGGCCGAGCTGCTCCTGGCCTGGCTGTGGCGCGGCGGCTTCGACGACGCCCAGCCCGGCGGCGGCGGCACCCTGCGCGCCGCAGCCGAGCTGTGCCGGCAAGCCGGGATCAGCGATCTCGATGTCCTGCCCCCCGGGCTGCGAGCCTCCGAACCGGAGCTCGGGCGTCCGGCCGGCGCCCTGGCGGCGAAGCCCCTGATCGGACGCGGCAAGGATCTGGAGCGGCACCTGCACGGCCTCGGGCTGGCAGTCCAACAGGGGCGGCACTACCTGCTCGAGGGCCAAAGCGGGGTCGGCAAGTCGCACTTCGTCCAGCACCTGGTCGAGCTGGCTCGTGAGCGCTGGGCGGTCACCGGCGACGTGCGACAACGCATGGAGTTTCGTCTCTACGACCGGCGCGACTTCTCGGGGTCGCAGGCCGATACCCAGCGCAAGCTCGAAACCCTCTACCGGGAGCTCGACCAGCGTCCCGACGTTCTCCCTGTGCTCGACGACCTGCACACCGTGCTCGACCCGCGGTTCGGCCTGACCGAGGAGTTCATGCGCCTGTTCGGCGGCCGGTTGGAGGCTGGCGGCCGAAGTTTCATGCTGGTTTGCCGCACCGCTGAGGTCCACAGCTCCGGCCTCTACCGGCTGGTGCCTCAAACCGCGTCGCTGTCGGCCCTCGGCGCGGAGCAGAGTCAGCGGGTGGTCGAGATGAGGCTCGAGGAGCTGGCCTCGATCATCCCGCCCAGCCTCAAGATCGAGGGCGGCGCCGGCGGCTACGCCGGCCGTGTCCTGGAAGTCGCCCGCGAGCGCTACGGACACCGTTACTCGCCTGAGATCGTGCTGCACCTGGCCGAGTCGGCGGTCGCCCGGGCGCGTGCCCGATTGGCGACCGAGGAACAGGTAGACGAGGCCCCGGCGCTGAGGTCCGAGGATCTGTGGCGTCACGTCGCCGAGGAGTTGGCGCTGTCGCCAGAGCTCCTGGGCCGGACTCCGGATGACTTCTACCAGCAAGTCAACCAGCAGCTCAAGACGGTGGTGTTCGGCCAGGACCACGCGGTCGACGTCGTCACCCTCGCCCTGCTCTCGCTGCCCTCGAAGGCGCAGCGAGAGCCTCGCGGGCGCTTCCTGTTCGTCGGGCCACCGGGCGTCGGCAAGACCCACCTCGGGCGCTCGCTGGCACAGGCGCTGGGCTACGGCGAAGAGGCGTTCTTCATCTTCAACATGTCCGAGTACGCCACCGAGATGGCGCGCACCCGCTTTCTCGGCTCCGATCCCGGCTACGTCGGCTACGGCACCACCCGCACCATCTACGACCTGGTACGCGCCCGGTCCTCGTGCGTTGTCTTACTCGACGAGATCGACCGCTCCCACCCTTCGATCCAGGACGTCCTGCTGTCAGTGCTCGAAGGCCAGGGCAAGGACGCCGACGGGGTGCCGGTCTCGTTCTCGCAGGCGATCTTCATCATGACCACCAATCAGGGGCAGGATCGGGTGATCAGCGCGTACGAGGAAGTACAGCGGCAGGGCGGCTCGCGATCACAGCTCGCGGAACGTTTCGACGACGACGCGCTGCGGGACCTGATCCTGCGCGGCGTGGTCGACAGCTCCGAGTCCGAAATGCTCGACTTCCTCCACCGCAAGCAGCTCGCGGCGCGCCAGGCCTTCGCCGACGCCGACGACGACCAGGCGCGGCTGACCGCGATCGACCAGGTAACGATGCTGGGCGAGCGGCTACGGCGGCTCGGCCGGCAGGAGTCTAAACCGGTCCTCGACCGCGCGCTGCTCGACCGGATCGACTGCATCATCCCCTTCTTTCCGATCAAGGAGCGCCCGCTGCTCGCTAGAATCCTCGAGCAAGAACTTGAGCGCGCCGGCTGGGCCGACTGCCCGCCGGGAGTCCAGGAGCAGATTCTACACGCCGCTATCGTTCAGCAAGAGTCGGTGAGGCCGTTGCAGCGACTGATCAAGAAACACCTGCGCGAGCGCCATCTGGCGTGACGCTGGGGTCATCATCATCTCGAAAGGAGCATGCCGTGCCATTGAATTCGGACTTACACCAGGCCCTCCAGCAGTCCAACGATCGCATCGCGATCGTCGGACGATGGACTTCGAAGCCGAAGGGGGTCGGGGTCTATCGGTTCTCGAAGAAGAAAGATCCGAAGCCGGACGGGACGATCCGGGTCGTCGACCTTTTCGAAGTGGTCAGACCTCACCTCGAAAAGAAGCCGGACGTTGTCGTCATGGGCAACCGGACCTACAACGTGTTCGTGCTGGGCGAACCGGGGAGCGGGGGGGACCGTCTGGAGCTGCTGGCCGACAGCAATCTCCTAGACGGCGCGGCCGACGTGCTCACCGAGGCCCAGGAAGAGGGCGGCCGACTGGTCGAGCGGTTGGTCGGGGCGCTCGACCGCCTGATTCCCTTCGCTGGGTCCAAGTTCTCCTCCAAACTGCTCGAGGTCGCGGCGCGCTATCTGCACCAGGCGGCGTTGCGGCTTCCCGGCAGCCACCTGCCCAATCCCGGAAAACTGGCCGACCTGGCGCTAGTGGACCATGGCCTCGGCGCGCTATTGGTACGGTTCCTGACCGCCTATGAGACGGACGAGACCGAGATCCGGGGTCTGGTGCGTCAACGCCTCAGAGAGCTGGCGAAAGGCGAGGCGGGCCGCGGCGTCTTCACGAGCGAGCATCAGGCGGAGCAGATCACCGGCATGCTCGAAGCTCTGGTGCGCTGCAAGGCGACCCTGCTCGACGGCGCGGAATCAGACGCGATCTGGCAGGCCGAGTTCTCGGTAGGCGACAACCGGGTCGAGCTCGGCCTCGAGACCGACGAGCTCTTCGATCTCTACCGCAGGTTCAGGATCGCCGCCGACGAGGTCCACCGGCTGGTGCGCAGCGAGCCGTTGCACGCGTCGATGGTGCTCTGGCTGTTTTCCAAGTACCGCGTCGGAGGCGCCTTTCAGGGCAAGCCAGCCACCGATCAGGCGGCGAGGGAGGCATTCAGGCTCGGCGTCGAAGACTGGGGAGATCAGCGGGTCCGTGCCCTGACCCAGGAGCAGGTCGACGTGTTCACCGCCCGCGCCGAGGAGGTCGCGGTGGACTTGGAAGGCATTCCGGCTGACGACGAGTTCTTCCCCGACTACCTCGATGAGATCGGCTTGCATACCATTCGCATGCTCCAGGCCTCCAAGCGATATACCAAGGCGGAGCTAGAGAAACGGGCCGGCAGGCTATTTGTCAGGCTCGCGGAGAGTGCCGGCGCGGTCGGAAGGATGGTCGACGAAGTCAAAGAACGAATCGACGAGCTGAGGCCGCTGTGGGTCGCCCTGCTCAACCTCGACGACGACGCGATACCGGAGGCGATGAGAGCGAAGCTGGATGAAAAGCGCGCGGAAGTCGGCGAGCGGGCGCCGGAGTTGTTCAGCACGGATCGCGTCGAGGGCGCCACCAAGGATGAATTCCTGGCCAGCTTCGTAGCCGAGTTGTCGCGTTCTGGCAAACAGGACCTGGCCCAGCGATACCGCGCAGATCTGGCTGAGATCCAGCAAAAACGAAAGCACTTCTGGGCGCTCTACCGGGTCTTCCGCGGCGGCGCGGCGGCCGAGTCGACCAAGACTTCCGCGGGTACGGCCGGCGTCGGCTTGGCCAATGTCACGCTCGAGGCCGAGGAGCAGCAAGTCAGCGCGCGAGCGTCGAAGCAGGAGGTGTTCCAGCAGGCGCAGGCCGGATTCACGGCGGCTAGAAAGCACGGTCCTGTACCAGCGGCGCCGCCGGCCGGCGGCACGCCACGGCCGGAATCGACGGACGATCCTGCGCCGCCTGCGCCGCCAAGCGACGATGCTGCGCCGGCGACCGAGGCCGAATCGACGGACGATCCGGAGGCCGCTGGCGGCTCCGCAACCGCGGTTGCCAACGTCACCCTCGATCCGGAGCTGTCCGGCGCGCGGGAGACCGACCCGTCGCAGGTCTTGGATGAACTGCCTTCCTTCGCCGAGACCCAGGACGCGATTCTGACGCACGTCAACAGCCCGGAAGGTGAGGCCAACCGCGGTCGCCTCCAGGCGCTGATCCTCTCCGAGTTCATTCTCGCATCTCCCGGAGAGGCGACTTCGCTGGACAGCGACGACTTGTCCAACTTGCTCGGCCTGTTGGTCGACATCATGGAGCACACTGGCGACGCGCGCGGCGAGGCTCGCTACTACCGGCCGGGGCATGACGAGGGGGATACGCTCCTGACCAGCTGCCTCAAGCGGATCAACCTCAGCCGCTATTTTCCGGCCAACGGCTTCCAAGACCTTCGGTCGGTGATGAGCTGGTTGCAGAGACTCAACAACTCTCTGGCAAAGGTGAGCCCGTACTTAGTAGAAGTCCGTCGGCTGCGCGACACCTTCGCACTCTTGGCGAAGTATGGCGACCCGGACCTCGAGGTGGTCGTCGTCGACGACACCCTCAAGGGGCTCGCCAGCCAGACCCGGCCCGGGGAAACCCCTTGGATGCAGGCGCGGCCCGGCCTTCTCTACCTGACCAGTCTCGCGGGAGGCGGGCTCGACCAGCTGGCGAAGCGGCTGCGTCAGACTGTCGACCGCAAGAAGACCGTCCACGTGCCGCTGGTCTTTGCCGCCGACGGCGCCGCCGGCTCGAGTCGCTTGCCGACGTTGGACGACGGCGATTTCGCCCCTATCATCACCGGCGGCAAGTTCGGGCTAGTGGTCCAAGGGCTCGAGGTCGACCTGCCTCCGATTCTTCTCCTCGCGTTGGCACCTCGACTGGCGGACGATAGCCTCGGGCGCATCGTGGTCGACCTAGACGACGATTTCGGCGAGTTCCCGATCGCCGATGAGGACGAGCCTCTCTGTTCATACCTGAAAAGACTGTGGCTCGATCCGAAGATCCTCGGACCCTACCTCTCGTCTCGGTGGGCCGCTGTGGCGTCAAGCCTGGTGAGTGACCAGCTGACTTGGGACAAGCTGAAAACGACGTTCGGCAAGCAGGTCAACGAGCAGCTGAAGTCCGCCGCCGACCGCCAAGCCGCCTACCAATGCCTGCCTCTGGCGCCCGCGCAACTGGGCGGGGTAGAGATCCTGGCCGATACCTACCAAGAGAACCAGCTCGGAAACGGCTCGATCGAGCGCAATCTCGGCGCGAAGGTGCTCACGACGGCCCGTTTCGGCGTGGTCGAGTGGCTCAAACAATTCTAGGAGGATCACCGTATGTCTTATAAGCTCGAAGAAACGGCCCCGCCCCAGACCGAGCTGATCAGCTCGTTCGAGAGTTTCTTGATCCGGGTCGATTTCAAGATCGACCTACAGGGCACCCTGGAGTGCATCGGGCAGGCGACGGTGGCGCTTTTTCAGAGCCGGGATTCGCACGCTACAGGCGTCGGCGAGGTCGGAATCGATGCGGCCCTTACGTACCGCGACTTCTCGATTTCGGACCTCGGCGGCGCGGGAAAGCTCGGACTACAACTGCGCTGCATCGAGGAGCGAACGCTCGACATCCACAATGAAGTTGCCCGGCTCTCGATCCTGGAATCCCCAATGATGGCGCCGACGACGCCTCCGGGCTGGGCGACGCTCGGCGGATGGACTCAGCTCCTGCCGCACCTGGGCCCGAACCAGGACGGCACGCCCGACCGCCGGCGCAAGGTGTCCTTCGGTGACGTTTCTGAGCGACAGGCCCACGCGGTAGCCGAGACGATCGATTCCAAGGGAACCCGCTCCATCCAGGTCGTGACACCCTTGCTTTCGGACCCGATCCTCGGCGAAGTCCTGCGCATGCACGGCAACAGCGTCACCGCCCAGCCGCTCAAGCTGAGCGCCTCCTGGCACGGCCAGCCGGTCGGCAGCTGGACCTACCCCCCGCAAGCCCAGCCGCCGATCCCGGGTGCGGTCTGGGGCTCGGTGTTAGTGCTCCAGGGGATCTTCAAGAAGTGTCTCGTTGGGGACTTGGCGCAATGGGGTGCCACCGGCCAGGGGCCGCAGGTGCCGCTGGCGCTCGCGCCGCAGCTCTGGGAACTGGCCCTGTGCGCCGGGCGCAGCTTGGAGAGCGTCGACGAAACACAGCAGAATACGGTCGTCCCCCCAAGTCCCGATCCTCCGGTCGAGGTACTGATGCTCGACGATCTCAACTCGGCGGCAGCCACGCCGCTCGATACGCTGTACTGATGTGGCTCGAGGTCGGGCAACAGTCGCCGCTGCGGGTCGAGCGTATCGCGGCCGTCTTCCGTCTCGACGACACTGCGGAAATGCGAGCGTCGCCAGGGCCGAAGGCCAAGCAAGGGGTCGCCGACGATCAGATCGCCGGAAGAGCCGAGGCCAAGTTGGTGGCAGACGGTCAACCTGCCATCAAGGTCTGGCTCCGGGGCCGCAAGAATGAACCTCAAGTCACCCTGCTGCTCGAGCCCTACGACCCAGAACAGCGAGGCTGGCTCGCCAGCGTCAACCCGCAGCGGGCGGTCTACCAGCGGCACGAAGACGACGCCTGGGAGTTTCTGTCCCTGCTGTTCGCCAACCGCCTGGCGGCCAGTGAACAGTGCATCGAGGCGATCGAAGCCCGGCTGCCGCAGGGCGCGTGCCTGCTCCGGGAGGCGGGGTCGAGCACCGCGCGCTGGATCGGCGAGCTGGCCGGCGCCCTGACGGGAGCCGGCGTCGTCGGCTGGTACGGTCGCCTGCGCACCGACAGTGTGCGCCTGGTCTCGATCCTCGACCCGCCGCATGAGCCGGTGGGATGTCAATGGATCGGCGACTACGTCGTACCTTCTGCCGCGGGCGCTCGGGCCTCGGCGCTGACGCTCGAGGGTAGGGTCGACCTTGGCGGCAACCCGCCGCTGGCGGTGCTGGAAGAGATCCTGCACGACGCCGAGGAGCCGTCGGTCGATCATTCCCTGCTGCGCGTACGGCCCGGCCCCGCCAACGTCCGCGGCGAGTCGGTGCTGGTCGAGTCGGTCGTTTTCGAGCACGCCGAAGATGTCACCGCAAACTCGTTGCGGGTCGTGCTGGCGGTGCGCATGCCGGTGGAGCCGTCGCTGGCGGCCGTCCGCCGGCGCTGGCGAACCGTGGCGACGGTGACCGGCTGGGCGCGGGACGCCTGGGAAGAGGGGGCGACCTCGCTGCTCGAGGTGACGCCGGATCCGAGCCTCGAAACGCCGTCGACCGTCGACCCGCGCGGCGTCGAGACGCGGGCGCTGGTCGCGCGAGCCCTCACCCCGGCGCCGGTGCGGGACTCGGCGGCGGGGTTCTACGCCAGCCGCGGCGAGCCCCACGAGATGGTCCTGGATCTGGCGACCGGCGAGATGCCGTGGGTCGTCGGCGCGGTCCAGACCTACGACGAACACCTCGAGGGTGCCCAGCTGGCGCTGCAATCCGAGCGGGTGGCGGTAACCTCTTCGCCCCGGGGCTCGGCGCTCGAGGAGGCGACCGGCCTTCGGCTCACCGGGGCTGGCGAGGCAGCCCTGCGGACGAGCAAGGACGGCCGGATCGATCTGGCTACCGGCAGCGTCAGCCTGGAAGCCGAAAAGCAGGCGACGGTCAAGAGCACCTCGGTGACGCTCAAGGGCGACACCGTGATCGACGGCAAGGCGGCTTTGACCGGCGAGGTCGAGATGGGGAGCGCCTAGCGCTCCCTGGGTGCGGGATGCGCTACCTGTCGGTCGCCAGCGTGCTCGTGTGCTGCCACGGCGGCCGGGTCGATCTGTCCGGGATCAAATCGTCGGCGACGATCAACGGGCAGCCGGTGCTGACCAAGGAAGGACTGGCACAAGCGACGATTGTCGGCTGCCCGCAGGTCGGCACCGGTCTCCAGCGGTGCAGAACCGTCGAAGAGCCGTTCGTGGGCCTGGCGCGCAACGTCAAGATCGCTGGCGAGACGCCGCTGCTCGCCCACCTGACAGCGGTGACCGATGGCAAGCCGCCCGGCGTCTGCACCGTCGTCTCGGACGGCGGCTCGACCGCCGGCGTCTTGCTCAGGCCGCCAACGTCGCGGGCGTCATCGTCCTCGAGCACTGGGTCGAAGGCGGCGCGGACGGCTCAGCGCGGGCAGGCCAGGGGCAGGCCGGCGGGCGACTCCCGGGCGCTGGAGATTACCCTTGCCCGCTATGGCCAAGGCGAGCTCGCGGCCAGCCGTGACGATCTGCCCCGAGAGGCGTGGGTCGAGGTGACGCTCGCCCACGAGGGCTACCGGGACTCCAAGATCGTCAGCGTGCCGCTCGACGGCACACCGACCACCGTGCGCCTGGAGCGGCCGGAGCCCGATCGTGAAGCCTGGCTGCTTGTCCAGCCGCCGGGTGGTGCCGGCCGCACCGCCCTCGACGAGCTCTCCATCGCGGGAGCGCGCGACCCGGTGCTGCTCCGTGACCCCGACTGGAGACCTCTTTCGTCGGCTCCGGCCGAGCGCTTCGCGGACGACTTCGCCGCCGCTCTGGAAATCCTCGGCACCGGCGTCGACGAAGCGACCGGGCGCCGTTTGTTCGGATTGCCGCCGGGCACCGGCGCCACCCCGTGGCTAGTGCTGCGCCCGCCGCGGGCGATCGAGCCCTCGACCAGGACTGTGAGCTGCCGACTCGAGCTGCGCTATTCCTCGCTCCTGCGGGCGAGCTACCACCTCGAGGCGCTCAAGCGGACCCTGCAGCAGGCGACTGCCGCGGCACGCTGCCCCTCCGGTGACGCCCGCCTGCAGCTGGCGCGCGTCTGCCATCGCTTCGCCGGCGACCGGCGGATCGGAATCGACTTCGCCACCGTCGAGTTTCCCTCGATCGAAGACTTCCACCGCTACCGGGGTTTCGACGAGCTCACTCGGCACCCAAAGCTCGCCGAGCTCTACGGTAGCCAGATCCAGACCAAGGACAGGATCCTCCGTCGGGCGCCTCGGGTACCGCTGCACGACATCCTACTCGCCGAGCACGAAGTTGTTCGGCGCCAGCAGGCAAAGCGGGTGCTCGAGGCGCTGTGCCCGCTGCTTAAGCTCGACTCGAGCGAGTTGGTGCTCGAGCTCGACGCATTCGCTCTGCTCTCGCCGCGCAGCACGCGTTGGTTGCAGCCGCCGGAGGCTACGCTCGAGAACGACTCGGAGCTCGAGCGGTTGGTAACGACCACCGCGGCGTTCGAGGGGCTGTGCCTGTTCACCGACCTGATCAGGATCGTGGCGAGTGCGATCTCGTGGATCCGCGACTTCGACGCCTCGAGCCGCGGTCTGGAGGTGTTCGAGGCTGCGCCTTTGAATCGTGCCGAGGCCTGGCTGACAACGCTGGCGGACGTCTTGGCCAGCGAAACTCGGACCTGGCCGAGCCCGGATTCCGAGGTGCGTTGGGAGATGATGGTCTCGGCGTCGAAGACCGCAGGCTCGGCGGGCGTCGCCCACGGGCTCAGGCAAGGCGTGAAGGTCATGCGCGAAAGCCTGGGGGGTCTCTCCCGAGAGTCGATCCCGGCCTTGGACCTGCCCGACGCCGAGATTCGCCGGATTGCGGAAGACGCGCGCCGGGCGGCAGCGCGTGGAGCCGCCGCAGTCACCAAGCGGTTGCGCAAACTGGGCCGCTGGCTCGACTCCTGGGACAGCGCCCGCGTCGCGACCTGGCTCAGGGAGACCTCCGAGCTCACCGTCGCAGCGCGTGACCGGCGGTATCTCAACGATCCCGACGTGCCGAGCCTGGCGTTTCTGCACCGGCGCGACGCGCAGCTCTTCCTCCTCTCGGCCGAGGTGCGCCGACAACGGATTCCGGTCGATCGGGCCGAGATCGAAGAGACAGTGCGGCGCTTCGCGACCCTGACAGCTCGGATCGAGAGGACCGTCGCCCGCGAAGGCGCCTCGCGCTGGCAGATCACGTCGGCTTTCTCCCTGTCGGTCGAGTTCCGGCTCGCGATCCGGAAGCAGGTCAAGCCCGGCAAGATCGAGCTGCTGGGCAAGCGATTCGTGGCGCTGTGGCCCGGTGGTGACGCGTCGATCAAGAAGCTTAGAAAGACCTACGGCATCAAGACCTCGAAGGCGCTGCAATCGCTGCACCTGCTGTCCGCCGCCGCCCTCGCCGCCGCGTTGCTGCAGGACAGTGACCGCGAAGAAGCATCTTCCGAAGTCGAAGCGCTGGCCCAGACCGCGGCGGCTCTCGATCTCGTCCACGGATCCGCCCGCTTCGCCGCCGTGGTCCTCGAGCGCCCGATCACAGGCGTGAGCGCAATCGTCCACCGGGCCACTGGCAGCCTGGTCAACGCCGCGGCGCTGTTGAGCAACCTGGCAGAAAGCCGCAGACAACTGAACGCCGGCAATGAACTCCAAGCCCTGGTGCTGGCCGGCTCTGGTCTGACCGTCTTCCT
>JAJCXP010000394.1 GCA_029263375.1 Acidobacteriota bacterium
TATGTCTCTCCCCTTCCTCCCGGCTCGAGGCCGGGAGCCCTGGTCAGGAATGGCCTAGCCATCCATCACAGACGACGGCCCGCACAGTGCCCACTCCGACCGGGCATGGTTAACTAGATGGGCCAACCATACCAGGTCGCCCGGGGTCGAAGACCCGGACCGGGGAGCTGTCACCGCTCCGTCACGAGCTCCAGGAGCTGGAGCGCGCCGCTGAATCGGGGTCGAGGGCCGAGCTCAGTAGACGCGTACCGCGATCTGGCTGGTTACCGCCTGGCTTCCTTCTGCCCCGCGGAGCGTCACTTCCAGGTGGTAGTCCCCCGGCGGGGCGTTGCCCGGGGCGATCGTCGCCGCCAGGCGCTCGATGCCGGCGACTTCGGTGTCCGAGCGCCGCTGCACGGTCAGCTCCATGTCGTGTGGGTCGCCACCGTCGACCGGCACCAGCCGGCTGGCGCCGGTGAGCGCGCCTCGATCCAGGTTGTGACCGACCAGCAGTACCGGCACCGGGACCCCGGCCCGCAAGAAGGGTCGCGCCGAGGGCACCATCTTCTGCCGGCCGAAGGTCAACGGATAGGCGTTCGCCGCCGCGGCGCCGCCCTGCTCCTCGCCGATCAGCCAGATGCCGTCAGGCTCGATGAACAGAGGCGGCAGCAACGCGCTCTCGGCCTGCTCGAAAGCGGGGACGTCCACCCGGCCGACGGTCATTCCGGTGGCGCCGGTCAGGGCGTTGCGCACCAGCACGCGAATTTCGTAGCTGCCCGGATCGAGCTGCAGACGGCCGAGGAACTTGAAGCCGCGCCGATCGAGTGCCGGCTGCACCTTTTCCAGATCGAGCTGGATCGCCTGGCCCAGGAAGTCCGCCACCGCTCCGTTCTCGTCGATCGCGTAGGCGAACAGCTCGGTCGGCACGACCGGCCCCTGATGCCCGCGCAGCAGCGAGTAGCCTTCGATCTCGAGCAGCGTCAGGACGTCGGCCTTGCCGTCGCTCATCTTGAAGGGAACGGTCAGCAGCGACGTGTCGATCAAGCCGCCCTCCCGTCCCTCCATCATCAGCTCGATGGTCTTGAAGCGCCGCTCCTCGGCGCTGAGAGCGGCGTAGGACTTGGGCGCGTAGTAGCCCTGACGGTGGCTCAGCTGAGCCCCCTTGGGCGCGCCCTTGAGCTTGACCCGGATCGGGTAGAACTCACCGGGCTCGCCCGGCTCGCTGGTCTGGAAGGAGAGCAGGTAGGTCAGGCTCGTGCGCTCGAGCATCGACTCCATCGCCTGACTCAAGTCGTTGTAGTTGCGATAGAGATCGCCGCCGGTCTGGTCGGCCATCACGAACAGGGAGTCCTCGCCGTTCGCGCGCCGGTCGAAAGTGGAGTCGTCACGTCGGCCGCCGGTGTGCACCGCCTGGATCGCGCAGTCGCAGCGCTTGAAGTGGTCGAGCATCTCGAACACGCCCTGCTGAGTGCCCAAGTCGCCGTAGCGCTCGTCGGAGTCGACCCGCCAGTACTCGCCGACCGCGGCCTGCTGGTTGAGCTCCTGGCTGCGCTCGGTGTCGTCGGTGCCCAGCAAGCTGGTGCTGTCGAAACCCTCCGAGAAGTAGACGACATGCTTGCGACCCTGGATCGAGGCCAGGTGATCGGCGAGCTCGCTCAACGAGCTGGAGAGCGCCAGGATCTGATTGCGGGTCTCCGAGCGGCTGGCGATGCCGCCCAACGCGCCCCGGTCCTTCAGGTTGGCCAGGATCATCGAATCGACCATGAGCGTGGTCTCGTAGCCATTGCTGCGCTCGGGGTTCTCCGGCTTCGGGCTGTGGTTCTCCAGGTCGTGCTGGAAGCCGCCGGTCTCGAGCATCTGCTTCTGATCGGCGATCATGATCTTGAGCGGATCTCTGATCCTCTGCGCCGGGCTGAGCGCGCCGAGGGTCGCGAGTGCGTAGTCGATCTGCCGGCGATCCGAGGTGAAGCCGAGCACCACCTCGGCGCCTACCGCCTCGATGTAGGTCGCCACGCCGACCAGGTCAGTCGGATGCAAACCGTCGAGAACGAGCTTCCGGGCAGCGATCTGCGACCGCACCACACCGGCCGGATCGGCGAAGGAGAGATCGAACAGCAGCAGGAAGTGGCGCCGCGCCACGACCGGCAGCAGCTCGGACGAACCGACCGCCGGAACGCCGCTCAGCGTCGACAGATCGATCACCTCGAAGTCGAGCAGCTTCTGCTTCTGACGGTCGACGATGAGCTCGAAGTTGTCCTTGTCGAGCCCGTACAGCGGCTTGCCGCCCTTGGTCACATGGACGGGGACCTCGATGACGACGACGTCGGTGGCGTCCTGGTAGGTGTTGGACTGGGCGGTGACCGTGACGGCGGTCAGGACGCCCAGACAAAGGGACAGGCAGACCATCACGGCTCTACGGGCCACCTTCCCAACGTGGCTCTCGGGCTTACCTAGCATTGGACGCTCCTCTACAAGACGCTGTCGAACCAAGACGCAGCTGTAATAAGACACACCCGTGCTCGAGACGCCATATTATGGCGTGAGCACTGCAATCAGTAGGAGGCCGCTCGGCGACCGAATCATTCGCCGGAGCCCGTTTGATCCGCCCGGTCTCGTCGGCCGAGAACGCGCGTGCGACTCGAACCAGGCCGTCGACGTTGACGGCAAGATTCCCACACGACGGCAACCTCGTCACATTCAGCCCGTAAGAGAGGGTGATCCATTGGCAAGTAGGGCGCTCTTCGCCCTGGTAGACAACCCGATAGGGAGACAGCTCATGCGCGCATCCCAGTTCCGATTCACCCTCGCTCTCGTCCTCCTGGCCGCCGGCGCCACAGCCGCGACCGCTCAGAACCTGACCGCCCCACCACCGGGAGCGAACCAACGGTCGGTCGTCACCCAGTACCTGGGCATGGTCTCGGTGACGATCGACTACAACAGCCCGGACGTGACGAGTCCGGCTGGCGATGACCGGACGGGCCAGATCTGGGGGCAGCTCGTGCCCTGGGGGATCGCTCCCAACCCCTTCTACCCGGGCTTCGGCTCGGCGCAGAACATGCCGTGGCGCGCGGGCTCGAACGAGAACACGACGATCACCCTCTCGCACGACGTCGAGATCGAGGGCGAGTCGCTCGCGGCCGGCACGTACGGCCTATTCATGGCGCCGGGCGAAGAGGAGTGGACCATCATCTTCAACCGCAACAGTTCAGCCTGGGGCAGCTTCTTCTACGATCCGTCCCTCGACGCCGCGCAGGTCAAGGTGAAGCCCGAGACCACTGATTTCTTCAGGGAGTGGCTGACCTTCGAGTTCGATGATCGCCAGCTGGACACCGCCCTGGCCGTGATGCATTGGGAGCACCTGCGGGTGCCGTTCCGGGTCTCGGTTCCGAAGAGCGCCGAGTTCTACCATCAGGCGATGAGCGCCGAGCTCACCGGCGCGGTCGGCTTCAACTTCCAGAACTTCATGCAGGCGTCGCAGTGGGCCGCCGGGCAGGACGCGTACCACGAGGATGCGGTTCGCTGGGCCGACGCCGCCGTCGCTGCCAACACCACCTTCCAGACGCTGGTCAACAAGTCCAACGTCCTCGACCAGATCGGGCGGCGCGAGGAGGCTCTGGCCACCTTCGACCAGGCGATGGAGCAACCGACGGCGACGGCGATCGCGGTGCACATGGCCGCCCGCGGTCTGCAGGGGCAGGGCAAGATGGACGACGCCGCTATCGTCTTCCGCAAGAACTACGAGAAGAACGCCGGCCAGTGGCCGGTCGACTTCGGCATGGCGCGTGTCTACTCGCAGGAGGGCAACTTCGAGAAGGCCCTCGAGCATGCCCGGATCGCGCTCACGCGGGCGCCCGATGGCCCGCAGAAGCAGAACCTCGAGACTCAGATCGCGCGGCTCGAGAAGGGCGAGAACATCAACCCCTGACCCGGGACGGAATCATCGGTGCCCGACCGAGCGACCGTCGTGCTCTAGCCGACGGTCGCCGGCACCGCCTGCAACGCGGCTTCGAGATACTGGAACCGGTCGGTCAACCGGCCGCGATGGACGATGACCGCCTTACGGATCTCGTCTGGAAGCGGCAGATCCTCGCCGCGATCGACGCTGTAGTCTGCCTCCGCGAGAGTCGGCACGAAGGGCATCAGTGCGTCGCCAAATGACGCCGAGGCCTCTTTGGGGAGCTCGCTCGGCAGCGTATCGATCGCCACCATCACCGGACCGACTCCGGCGATGTCGTCCTTGACCTCACCCGACAGCGGCTCGAAGACGTAGGCCGAGCCGCGACCCGACGGCGTCGTCTTGACCGTCGCCTCGATCGAACCTCCGACGTCGCAGGTGATGTCCGAGATCACTCGCAGACGCGGGCTCGGGTTGCGCTCGTAGAGAGAGCGCAGGAAGCTCTTGGTGACCAACCTCGGGAAGCCGGTATCCCAGTGGATGCCGTTGACGAGCACCGACAGATAGGGCACGAATCTCTCGAACCGGTTTCGATAGCTCTCGGGATGACGATGCAAGCGCGACCAGTCGAACTCGTGACCGGGCTCGATCGGCTCGTACAGATCGCGCTGCCGGAACTGCACGCTGTATACCGTGCCGTTCGAGAACCGGCCGGCGCGAAAGAAATCGACGAGTTCGTCGGGAGAAAGCTTCACCGTGGGCAGCAGGTGCAGGATCTTCATCGCTCCGCGCGACACGTTGCCCTGCCCCGTGAAACCGAAGACCAGAGGTACCGCGAAGGGCGGCAGCCCGTCGCGCCGGATCCTGGCGCCGATCTCCTTGATCGCCGACTGTGCTGCCGCCAGGCTCGGGTACTCGAAAGCCGGCCGGATCTCCGAGAACGGAGTCTCGATGCCCTCCCACTCCAGCCGCCGGCCCAGGGCCCACAGACCATCGATCATCCCGGCGTAGCCCGCGAAATGGCCGAAGAAAATGATCCTGCGGCCGTGCGACGTTCGCACCAACTCGTAATCGAGCAACGTGCATTCCTGCGTCACGATGCGCCGTAGCATCGGCATCGTCGTGGGGTGCCCCGCCATGGTGTGGGAGAAGGCGCAGTAGACCTGCTCCGGGAGAATGCTCTCCGGCGGAATCTCCTTGACGCCGAAGACGACCTTACAGGGCGACAGATCCGACGAGATCTCGGCGCCGGCCCGCTCGTACTCCGCGTCCGAAAAGCAGCGTTTGGCCGAGGGCTCGACCACCACGCGCAAGCCATGGTCTCGCACCAGTGTCGCCACGTGGTCCGGCGTCAGTGCCGCCCGTTTCTCCTCCTCGTACGCGTTCTCCTGTCGAATGCCGACACACCGGCGCATGGATCCGCCCTTCCGATCCTTGCGCCCGGTTCAGGCGCGAGGGGCTGCGGATACTAGGGGAGAACCGGTTCGCCGGGCAAGCACCGCTTTCGGGGAGCTCAGGCCGCCGCCCGACACGACCGGAGCGCCACGCAGACGCTACCGGTAGTTGCCGAAGGTCAGCTCGAGGCCGAAATCTTCGGCCTTGAGCAGCCCGATCACCTCTTGCAGGGTGTCGCGCGAAGGGGCGCTGACCCGGACCTGATCGCCCTGGATCGCCGCCTGCACCTTCTTGAGCTTCTGGTCCTTGAGGAACTTGACGATCGCCTTGGCGATGTCGGTCGAGATCCCCTGCTGGAGCTTGATCTCCTGCTTCACCGTGCCGGAGCCGCTACCTTGGATCGGCCCGAGCTCGAGGTTCTTGGTCGGCACGCCGCGCCGGATCAACTTGGCGCGTAGCACGTCCAGGGCGGCATTGAGCTTGTAGTCATCCGGCGCCGAGGCCTGAATCAGGCTCTCCTTGCGGTCGAGCTCGATCTCGATCTCGAGCCCGCGAAAATCGTAACGCTGGGAGATCTCCTTCTTCGCCTGGTTGACCGCGTTGTCGACCTCCTGAAGGTCGCAACCGGAAGTGATGTCGAAAGACTCTACGGCAGCCATGAACGGTTCTCCTCAGGATCATCCGACCGCGCGACGCAGCCGGCGGTCATCGTTCGTCACCGTACCGCGGAGGCGCGGCTCTCACAAGGGGCGCGACCTGGCTGGCCCAGGCTGCCCGTTCAGGGCGACGGCTCACCCGTCGCGGCGACGACCAGGCTAGCGCACGAAGACCTCGTAGAGGATGACGACATCCGGGTCCTGCCACTTGGACATCACCAGGTCGAGGCTGTACTCGCTACCTGGAACGATGTCCTCGTCCAGAACCGTCGTCCACTCGCGGGCGGACCCGCCCACGGCTGTGTGGGCTCACCCGAGGGCGAAGTCATCGTCCAACTCGCGTTCGAGCCCGAGCGCCTGGTTCATGAACAGCACGAGCCGACCGCTCTCGGTGCTGAGGATCAGCTTGTTCTCGAAGTAGCCGCCTCCGGCCGGAGCGTTGCGCGCGCCGTCCACATCGTCCCAATCGACGCTCGCGCAGCCATCCCAGGGAACCTCGTTCGGACAGACCTGGCCCGGACGGTTCTTGTCGCGCAGCGCGACCACCAGCTCGCGCCCAGCCGTTGCGCCGAGATCGGCGGGGAAGGCTCCCTCCACGGTGATGAACTCGTGATAGCCCGGTGATTGGAGATCCGGGTCGCTGGTGGCGATGAGGTTGAAGCTGCCGGGCGCACAGTCCGCGACCTGATTGAGTGTCCCCTTGAGCTTGGTCATCTGGATGCAGACGTCGATGTCGACGTCACCCGACAGATCGGTGCCGACCGGTGTCAGGAAGGCCGACAGCAGCGTCCGCGCCTGGATGTTCTTCTTCCACTTGCCGGTAGCGGAGAAGCCGCCGTCCGCATCGATCTTGACCTTGAGCTTGAACCGGTCGTAGATCTTGCCGTCGTCGACTCCCTCGGCGGTCACCAGGACGTCGACCCGGTCGGGCAGGTTGGTCGCCCCCCGGATCCAGCCGCTGGCGCGGACCTGGTACTTCTTGAGCACGACTTCACCAGGAATCACCTGCTGATGGACCAGCGCAGCCTCGCCCTCGAAGAGGGTCTCGGACAACCCGAAGTGAAGCTCGAGAAGCTGGATGCCGGCCGGCGTCAGAATGCAACCGGCGGCTGCTAGCGCGCCGATCGACAACAGGAGCGCCAGCGCGCTGTTGGGCGTACGTAGAACCATTTTCTCGTCCTCCAGTTTGGCTGTCGCTGCAGCCGGATCAGTGGACTGAGGTCTCGCGTCGCGCCACCGATGCTAGCACTCCGAGGTCAACCCTGGTCGAACATCGAGCTGATCTTTCGATAGTCCACCGCGCGCTCCGCGAAGCTGAAGCTGCCGCGCTCCTTCATCTCCCGGGCGGCGTCGAGAAAAGCGCCGAGCGCAGCGCGTGAGAGAGCGCTGCCGACGCTGACGCGCTTCACCCCGATCTCAGAGAGGTCCGCCAGGCTCAGCTGCACGCCTTGTAGCCCCATCACGACGTTCACCGGTCGATCGACGCTTCGGACTACGGTCGCGATGTCGTCCCCGCTGGTCAGACCCGGAGCGTAGAGCACGTCTGCGCCGGCCTCCTGATAGGCCTGCAGCCGCTCGATGGCATCACCGAGATCGGGCCGGCCGACGAGGAAATTCTCCGCCCGACCGGTCAGCATGAACGGGAATGGAAGCGCGTGAGCCGCTTCCGCCGCCGCCCGCACCCGATCGGCAGCCAGCTCCAGCTCGTGGAGCGGATCCTCCGGGCGCTGCGTGGAGTCTTCGATCGAGCCCCCGATCAGGCCCGCTTCGCCAGCGCGACGGAAGGTCTCGGAGATCGTATCGAGATCGTCGCCGTAGCCGCTCTCCAGGTCGCCGCTCACCGGTAGATCGGTCGCGGCCGCGATCGTTTCGACGTGCTGGAGCATTTCATCGCGGTCGATTGTGTTGTCTCGCCGACCGACCGAAAACGCGTAGCCGGCGCTCGTCGTCGCCAGCGCCTCGAAGCCCACCCGTGCAAGCAGCCGGGCCGTACCGACGTCCCACGGATTGGGAATGATGAACGCTCCTTCGCGCTCGTGGAGATCGCGAAAGAGCTGGCCCTTCTCCGCCTGTGTCCGCACCTGAAGCCTCCCGCCGCGACTCTACCGCCTCGAGATCGACCTGAGCTGGGCCGCTACCGGTCCTCGAGATCAGGCGGGAGTCGGTGTTCGCGAAACAGGTCTCAGGAAATACCCACGAACTCGCTCCGGGCCAGTACCCGGCCCGCACAGTCTCGCGCCTCGACGGTCCAGTCGCCGTCGGCGCCCCCAGGGGAGGGTCATGATGCTGTGGGTTCTCCAGTTGGGCTCGCCGATCTCGAGCGCACGGGGGTTCGGCCACGGCGTCATGCGGCACGCGCCGGGAGCGGTCTCGCTCGCCGACGTAGTCCTCGATCATCAGCGGCTCGAGATCGACCTGGCATCGGTGTTCACGGGTGGCCCGTCGGGCGACTGAGGATCGTGTCGTCGTTCTGAATCGTCAGCCGGCCGTCGACCCCGACCTCGAAGCCCTCGTCCAGCACGACACTCCCGGCCGTTCGCAGAATGAGGTGGCCGTCGGGCCCGACGACCTGCCAGTTCCGAACCGTGATCGACAGGCAGGTCTCGACAGTTCGCTCGTCGTTCGTCGATCCGCCTTCGAGGGTCTGCTCGGATCCCTGTGGGGCATGGCAGTCGACTTCGAAGGACCCGGAGTCGCAGGCTCCGTCGTCGCGCGGGACTCCCCGCTGGTCGGTGGCCGCGGTGCAGTCGGGACCGCTGTTGATCGCTACGCTCCCCTCGAGCAGTGCGTGCGTCCGTGTCGGGCCGCCGTTGTCCGCAAGTGTGGTGTCGAGCCCCGGATCGATGGCTGGAAGATCGCCGCAACTATCGTCGTCGACGAGGTTGTTGCCGAGATCTGTGATCACCGTCCAGGACCGGCAGTTGTAGGTATCGAAGCCGTCGTAGTTCCGCAAGATCGTGCTGTAGAGGATGAACGAACCCGTCAGTGCCGCGGAGTACGACGCGCTGTCCGGATTGGTGTCGTTGCCGTAGAACGTCGAGTTGGCGATGGTCGCGTCACCGGAGATCGCCCCGCCGTAGGGCGCGAAGTTGTTCGAGATCGTGCTGTTGAAGACCACCAAGACCCCCCAGCTGGCGATCGCGCCACCGGCGCCGTAGTCGAGAGCCAACCTGTTCGAGTCCAACGTGCTCCTCGTGATCGCCAGCTCGCCGTCGACGCCGTTGACGATCGCGCCGCCATCTCCGAAGTAGCTGTAGGCGAAGTTTCCGTGCAAAGTCGACTCGACGATCTCCATCGAGCCCACGTTGTAGATGCCCCCTGCTGACAGGGCGTCGTTGTCGTTGACGGTGCTGTTCTGCAGCACGGCCTCGCCGAAGCTCGCGATCCCACCACCGAAACGGCTCGCCCGGTTGTAGGTGACGTGACTGTCGGAGAGCGTCAGCTGACCGCGGCTGAGAACTGCTCCGCCGTCGCGGTAGACGAGTGGATCGGAGGAGCCGATGCTGCCGTGACTCAGGGTGACGTTTTGTAGAGTCAGGTCACCGAGCGCATCGACCTTGACGATCCGGAACGGCGGACCGACCTGATCCCTGAGGATCGAGGAGCCGCCGCCATCGATGACGATCTCGCTGGCGACGGTGGGAAGTCCGTTCTCGCCCTCGTCGACGACGGCGACCGTGTCGAGTACCACCGTCTCCGAGAGAACGATGGTGTCCGCACCCGAGCCGGCGCTGCAGCCTCCGACGCTGCTGTCGCTGTTCGCGGAGGCTACGGCATCGGGCAGCGTGCACGCCCCTCCCACTTCGATCGTCGCGGGACCGACCGGCTGTCTCAGGATGAGCGCGCAGCTGACGACGATTCGAAGGACCCGTCTCCGTCGCTCCGCCGTGACCGTGCCTCCGGGGATCTCGAGTCTCTTCAGGAGACTCCCGAGAACTCGCTCCGCGCCAGTACCTTGCCCGCACTGTCGCGCGCTTCGACGGCCCAGTCGCCGCCAGCCCGCAACGCCGTGACGCTGTGGGTTCGCCAGTTGGGGCCGCCGATCCGGAGCGGGATGCGCATCACCTCGACTCCCTGCATGAGCCAGACGTGATCGATCCGCTCACCGGGGCTCGCACCCACCACGTGCGTCCAGAAGTACACCTGAGAGCCGACGGCAAAGCGATCGGCTCGACCGGTGAGCTGACGGTTCTCGACGGCGGAGCCGACACCGTGCTCGGTGATCTTCAGTCGCCCGGTCGGCCGAGTCGGAGGCGGCTCGACCGGAGCAGCAGCCGGCGGCGGCGGGGCGACCGCGACCGGGTCGGGCGCGACCAGCTGCGGCTCCGCGGGCTGCGGAGTAGCAGGCTGGGCGACCGGATCGTCGGAGGTCGTCGACGAGAGCACCCGCGAATTCGCCAGCTCAGCCACGCGCGCGTCATCCGACGTCGGAAGGTCCTCGTCGCCCGAGAAGAAGAACCACCCCGCGCTCAGGGCGACCGCCACGATCACCATCGCGACCAGCCCGAGCGGAGTCGGAGGCCGTGCCCCCGCCCTCCGGTGACTCTGCACTTCGGTGAGCGACTCTGTGGGCACCGCGACTGCCGAGGGCTCGGCCGGCCGAGCCTGGGCCCGGTCACGCTCCCCGACGTAGTCCTCGATCATCAGCTCGGCGTCCACGTCGAGGCATTCGGCGTAGCCATGGAGGCAGGCCAACATCTCCGCTTCACCCGGCAGGCTCTCGAAGTCGTTGCGCTCCAGCGCCAGCAGATGCTCACGATCGACACCGAGATTCTCGGCCACGCCGTCGATACTCAAGCCGCGGTCCTCGCGCTCGGTCTTCAGTCGATCCCCGAAAGTGTCTTGCGGCACGTGCCCATTATCCGCCTCGGCGGGCCGAGTCTCAAATCGTGCGGAGAACGGGCCGTCGCCGCGGCCATCTCCCGGGCCGACCTATCGTCACCGCTCCGGGGCTCGGGTGCTACGATCATCCGCAATCCTGATCTGACATTTCGAGCTGGGCACAGGTCAAGGTTTTTGCGGGGCAGAAGAGAGTCGTGGGAGTCGGGTGCCGCCGAAACCACCCTCGGGAGCCGTGTGGCTTCCGAGCAAGCGAGAGGAGGAGGTTCATCATCATGTTGAATTTCACGAAGCTACACCTGTGCCTACTGACGGCGATCGCTGTCGTCGGCACGCTTGCGATGGCGCCGGAGAGCGCCACCGGAGCCCAAGCGGAGGCTGCGGCGCCCGCCGAGTCATCCGCGGCCGAAGTGACGACCGCCTCAGCGGAAGAGCCGCCGGCGCTCCGTGCCGGTCGCGTCGTTCACGTAGACCCGCGAACCGGGCGCAAGATCGCGCCGTCACCCGCCCAGCGCGCCGCGGGGCAGGCGCACCTCGGCTCGCTGATCAACCGGTCGACCGCCGGCCTGATCGAGACCGCGAGCCCGACCAGCGGTGTGATGGTGAACCTACAGGGACGATTTCGTCACGCCACGGTCCTGACCGTGAGCGAGGCCGGCGACATCGCGAGCCAGTGCTCCGCGGACAGTGGCGCCGAGGAGGCCGATCATGAGTAGACGCCTGGCTCTCCTGTTTCTCATCGGCGTCGTCGCGATCTCCAGCGGAGCGAGCGCGGCGTCCACCGTCACCGTCGTCAACCAGGACGGTCCGGGCGAAGGGTTCAACGACACGACGCCGGTTTCCCCGGTTGGCGGCAACTCCGGCACGACCCTCGGCGAGCAACGGCTGATCGCGTTCGAGTTCGCCGCTCAGGCGTGGGAGAACTTCCTCGATAGCAGTATCGAGATCTTCATCGGCGCCAACTTCGACCCGCTCTCGTGCAGCCCGACCTCCGGCGTGGTCGGCGCTGCCGGCACGACCACCGTGCATCGCGATTTCTCCGGCGCACCGGCGACCAACACCTGGTACCCGCAGGCGCTGGCCAACAGCCTGGCCGGCTCCGATCTCGACGCCACCAACCCGGACGTCGGCGCGACCTTCAACAGCGACATCGATGACGACGATCCCAACTGCCTGACCGGCATCACCTGGTACCTGGGGCTCGACGGCAACAACGGCAACGACATCGATCTGGTCGACGTCGTGATGCACGAGATCGGCCACGGCATCGGCTTCTCCAGCTTCGTCGACGAATCCACCGGTTCGAGGTTCTTCAACCGGATGGACATCTTCTCGACCTTCCTCGAGGACCACAGCACCGGCCAGCTCTGGGGTCAGATGAACAACCAGAAACGTAAGACGTCGGCGAAGGACACCGGCGACCTGCACTGGGTCGGCACCAACGTCGTCAACGCCTCGGGTCACGTCCAGATGTACGCGCCCAACCCGGTCGAGCCCGGCTCATCGGTCTCACACTGGGACACCGCGGTGGCGCCGGACGAGTTGATGGAGCCGTTCATCACCGATCCGCCCATCCAGATGATCGGTCTCGCCGCGGAGGCGATGCTCGATATCGGCTGGAACAGCGGCGGTGGCGGAGCCGTCTGCGGAGACGGAGTCCGTGAGGGCGCCGAAGAGTGCGACGGTTCCGATTTCGGCACCGAGACCTGCGGCAGCAACGGTTGCACGGGAGGCTTCCTCACCTGCACCGGCAGCTGCACCATCGACACGTCCACCTGTACGGGGTGCGCTTGCGTACCGACCCACTCCAAGGAGAAGGGTCCGCGCTGCAGCGACGGCCTCGACAACGACTGCGATCTGCTGATCGACGGCGCCGACCCCGACTGCTAAGGGTCAATCGATTTCGAACAGTCCGAGGGCCGGGCATTCGCCCGGCCCTTTCTTCATTTGGCCGCGGCAGGCACCGAGCCCCGAGCCCATCGACCCTCACGTTCCGAAATCGCCTCACTGCGGTCGCTCGAAGACTCTGCGCTATTCAAGAGTCGCTGCGTTGTCACGGAGAGGTACCCAGCTCTCTCTTCAGAAGCTAGTTGGTGATCGTCACGGTGCCGCCATTGAAGTCGACACCTGGAATCACGTCCCCGTCAGCGTCGAGCGCCTCCCCCTCGAGCTCCACGACTCCGTTACCGATCGGCCCCTCGTAGACCCAGGCGACGAGGGCGATCTGCCCCGATCCGCTGACGCCCCCGGCATCGAGCGGGCGAAGGATCTCCAGATTGTTGTTGGTGACCGCCACCGTACCGTTCTCGGTGAGAAACGGGCCCACCTGGAGAGCGTCGAAGCTAAGCAGGTTCTCGGGAACCTCGATCCGGAAGCGAACTCCCCAGAGGTCGGCAACCCCGGTGGCGCGCATCTGGAGAACCAGGAGATCTGGACAGTTCCCTCCGGCGACCAGCGAGATCGAAGGTTGAGCGCCCGGAGCCGACGCGATGAACGTCGCGTTACGATCCGGGAACCCCGGTGGCGGCTCGGCGAACGCGCACGGCGGCCGCGCGGGAGCTGTCGGAGACGAACTTCCGCCACCGCACGAGGCACCGACCAGGACCAAGGCCAGGGGCAAGAGCATCCAGAGAACCACATCTCGAGCGGGGCGGTCACGCCTTGTCCCGAAGGGGTCGAGCACTCTCACTTTCCTGCCGGTTGCCGGACTCATTGACTCTCGGTCACGATACGGCCTTTCGAGTAGATCGGATCTGTCTCCAAGCTCATCGACCTTCACGATCCGAAACCGCGGACCGGCCTGATCCCTGGTGATCGAAGAGCCGCCGCCGTCGATGGTGATCTCGCTGGTCACCGTAGGAAACCCGTTCTCACGTTCGTCCAGGACCGCGACGGTGTCGAACTCCGCCGTCACCGAGATCGGGATCGTGTCCGCCCCGAGCCCGCGCTGCAGCCGCCCCGAAACTCCAGGATGGCTACCCTCGTAGCCAGCGCTCCCTCATCGGCGCCGTCGCCGTACCGGCGCTCTACTTCGGAACCCTGCTTCTGGGCGGTTGGATCGCCCCGGAATACAATCACCTATCCCAGTACGCCAGCGAGCTGGGACTGGCGGGCTCGCCCTCCGCCGTCGTCTTCAACGGCGGCATCCTGCTGGCCGCGATCGCGACGATCGTGGGCGCGCTTGGGCTCTACCGGCGACTCGGCGGGAGAGCTCGAGCAAGCTCTGGCCGGCCCTGGCGGGTGCGGCGCTCGGTCTCTTCGGCGTCGGACTCGTCTTCGGAGCGCTATTCCCAATGCCCGACCCCCGCCACGGCGGCTTCGGCCTCGGGATGACCATCCATCTCGCCCCGCTCTTTTTCGCTCTCGCTCTCCGCTCCGCTCCGGGCCGCACGGGCCTGACGCGCTTCCTGATCGTCACTACCGTGCTGATGGCCGCGCTGTTGTTGCCCATGTTCGGTGTCGGCGGCCTCGTGACCAAGGCCAACGTCGGCATCTTTCAGCGGCTCTATGCCCTGACGCTCTTCGGCTGGATCGGCGTCACCGGCTACCTGATGCTGAGAGACACCGCTACCGATATCGCTCCAGACTGAGACTCGACGCGGCTCAGCGCAACCGAGCCAATTTCTTATCGAGCAGCGCGCGCGCGTGCGGCGCGTCGGCCTCAGAGCGTGCGCGCGAGTAGGCCGCGAGCGCGAGCGAGCGGTCGCCGAGCAGCTCGTGCAATCGACCGGCCGCGCAGTCGAGCAGGTAGTAGTCGCGCATCTCGCGGTCGCCACGAATCGATTCGATCACGGCGCGCGCCTCACGCGGGTGTCCCGCCTCGCCTCGGGCGATAGCGCGGTTCAGGGCGTAGAGCGGCGAGTCGTGGAGGGCGAGCAGGCGGTCGTAGAGATCGACGATCCGCCAGGGCGTCTCCTCGACGCTCGGCGAGTGGCACGAGTAAGCCGAGGGCCGGGCATTCACCCGGCCCTTTCTTTCATCTGGCCGCGGCAGGCAGGCTAGGAATCCGGGGGTTCGACCTCACCACCGAGCAGCCCGTCGTCGTTCTCGACCGTCAGCCGCCCGTCGACGCCGACCTCGAAGTCGTCATCGAGCGCCACGACTCCGGCCGTCCGAAGGATGAGGTGGCCGCCCGGACTGAAGACTGCCCAGTCCCGGACCGTGATCGACAGGCACGTTTCAACTTTCTCCTCGACGACCGTCCAGCCGCCCTCGAGGGTTACCTCATCCCCGTCCGGGGCCTTACACCCAACCTCGAAGGCGCCGCTGTCGCAGGCCCCATCGTCCCGCGGGACTCCCCGCTGATCGGTGGCTGCAGGGCAAGCCTGGCCGCTGTCGATGGCGACGCTCCCTTGGAGCAGCGCATGAGTGCGAGTCGGCCCGCCGTTGTCGGCGAGCGTCGTGTCCAGCCCCGGATCGACGTTCGGAATACTCCCGCAGCTCGCGTCGTCGGCGAAGTTGTTGCCGAGATCGATGATGGTCGCAAACTGACAGTTGTGGGTATCGAAGTCGTCGTAGTTCTGGAGGATCGTTCCGTAGAGAGTGAAAGTACCCTTGAGGGCCGAAGAGTAGTACGCGGTTTCGGGGATCGTGTCGTTACCATAGAACGTCGAGTTGGCGATGGTCGCGACTGCTGATATCGCCCCTGCATAGGGCGCGAAGTTGTTGGAGATCGTACTGTTGAAGACCACCAGGGCCCCTGAGCTCTGGATCGCGCCACCCGATCCGTAGTCGAGGTTCGCACTATTGGAGTCCAAGGTGCTCTTGGAGATCGTCAGGTCGCCGTCCTCGCCGTTGAAGATCCCACCACCCCACCCGGAATAGCCAAAGGCGTGGTTCGCGCGCAGGGTCGACTCGGTGATCTCCATCAAACCCATGTTGTAGATGCCGCCGCCGTCGCTCGCGTCGTTGAAGGTCACCGTGCTGTTCTCCAGCACCGCTTCTCCGAAGCTTGCGATCGCGCCACCGAGCCGGGTTGTCCGGCTTTCGGTGATATGGCTGTCGGCAAGCGTCAGGCGGCCGCGGCTGAGAACGGCGCCGCCGTCGTAGTTGACCGGCGGATCGTCCGAACCGATACTCCCGTGACTCAGCGTCACGTTCTGCAGCGTCAGGTCTCCAAGCTCATCGACCTTCACGATCCGAAACAGCGGACCGGCCTGATCCCTGGTGATCGAGGAGCCACCGCCGTCGATGGTGATCTCGCTGGTCACGGTTGGAAGCCCGTTCTCACCTTCGTCCAGAACCGCGACAGTGTCGAGCTCCACCGTCGCCGAGAGGAGGATCGTGTCCGCACCCGAGCCCGCGCTACAGCCGCCGACATTTGTATCGTCGTTGGCGGCAGAGATTGCGTCGGGCAGGTTGCAAGCGCCTCCGACCTCGATGACTGCCGGCGCGATCGGGTGGCGTAGAACGAGCGCGCAACACAGAGCGATTCGAAGGACCCTTGTCGGACGATTCGCCGCCAAAGTCGAACCGGCGCGTGGAATCGCCTCCCGGCGGTCGCACGAAGACTCTGTGCTATTCATGGGTCAAAGAGATCCTGTCACAGAGAGGCGTCCAGCTGACGCTGAGAGACACCGCTGCCGACAGCAGTCCGGACTGCGAAGACTCGACGCGGCTCAGCGCAACCGAGCCAGTTTCTTATCGAGTAGCGCGCGCGCGTGCGGCGCGCCGGCCTCGGAGCGTGCGCGCGAGTAGGCCGCGAGCGCGAGCGAGCGGTCGCCGAGCAGCTCATGCAATCGACCGGCCGCGCAGTCGAGCAGGTAGTAGTCGCGCATCTCGCGGTCACCACGAATCGATTCGATCGCGACAAGTGCCTCACGCGGGTGCCCCGCCTCGCCTCGGGCGATAGCGCGGTTCAGGGTGTAGAGCGGCGAGTCGCTGAGGACGAGCAGGCGATCGTAGAGATCGACGATCTGGCCCCAGGGCGTCTCCTCGACGCTCGGCGAGTGGCAGTGGAGCAAGGCGATCGCCGCCTCGAGATGGAATCGAGTGAGACGCTCCGAGCCCGCCCTCGCCAGCCACCGCTCACCCACCCGGATCAGCCTCCGATCCCACCGGGCCCGATCCTGGTCCTCGAGCAGGATGACGGCGCCCTCGGAGTCGACTCGCGCCTCGAGCCGCGCGCCGTGGAACAGCATCAGGGCGAGCAGCGCGCGGGTCGACGGTGTGCTGAAGGTCTCGTGCTCGCACAGGAGATGGCACAGCCGCGCGGCCTCTTCGCAGACGTCGTCGCGCAGCGGCTCGTGACCGCGCGAGGTGCTGTAGCCCTCGTTGAACATCACGTAGAGGACAGTTTGGACGACCGCGAGCCGGCTCTTGAGCTCGCCCGCGGTGGGCAGGTCCACGCGCACCTGCGCGTCGGCGAGAGTCTTCTTGGCTCGTTGAATGCGCTTCTTGCCGGCCTCCACGGAGATCAGGAGGCCGCGCGCGACCTCGGACACGCTGAAGCCGCACAGAATGTTCAGTGTCAGGGCGATCTGCGATCTCTGCTCGAGCGCCGGGTGACAGCAGACGAACATCATCCGCAGCAGGCTGTCGGGCAACCGCTCCTCGAGCAGCCAGTCGTCGATCAGTGCCTCGGTGGCCTCTTCGGTCTGGCCCGAGAGCGACAGCGCCAGCTGGTGCACCTTCTCCCGGCGCAGCGCGTCGAGCGCTCGGTTGCGGGCGACTCGGTGGATCCAGCCGGCGGGGTTGTGCGGCACGCCGCGCTGCCGCCAGCTTCGCAACGCGGCCATCATCGCCTCCTGGACGCTCTCCTCGACGAGCTCGAGGCGCGCGATACCGAAGGCACGAGTCAGCACGGAGACGAGCTTGGCTGACTCGTGCCGGAAGAAGTGCTCGACGAGCTCGACCGGCTCCGCCGCTGTCACCTCTTCCTCCATCGCACTAGGGAATGTCGTAGTTCATGAACTCACGAACCTCGACACTGCCGCCGCCGGCGATCATCGGGCTGGTCTTGGCCAGCTTGGTGGCGGCCGCGAGATCATCGGCCTGGACGATCGAGAAGCCGCCGACGAGCTCCTTGGCTTCCGCGAACGGTCCGTCGGTGACGACCAGATCGGGCTGAACGACCTGGCCCTCGGCCTTGAGGCCGGTGCCGCCGTCGACCATCCAGCCGGCCTCGGTGCCACCCTGGATCCAGTCCATCCAGGTCTGCATGATCTGCTGCATCTGCTCCGGCGAGGGCGGCTCCGGCGACTCGTGACCACCGCGATAAACGAACAGAAACTTTGCCATCGTAGTCTTCTCCTGATGTTTCGACGTGGCTTGCGCCGACTGTCGAGGTTAATGGGTCACCGGCTCCAGATGTCCCGAAATGCCGGCCTTCACTGAGATGACGAATGGACGAGGCTTCAGGGGACAATCCGAGCGGCAGATTCGATCCACCAGTCGATGTGCTCCTCCAGAACGCTCAAAGGAAGCGTGCCGCTGCCCAGCACCGCGGCGTGAAATCCGCGGATGTCGAAAGCCTCGCCGAGCTCGCGCTCCGCCCTGTGACGCAGCTCCCAGATCTTCTCGTAGCCCAGGCGGTAGGCCAGCGCCTGGCCGGGTCGGGTGGCGTAGCGCAGCGTCTCGGTGGCGATCTCCACCTCCGACTGGAAGACGTGCTCACCCATGAACTCGCGAGCGCGCTCTAGCGACCAGGCGTAGTAGCCGATACCGGTGTCGACCACGAGTCGGGAGGCGAGAAAGATCTCGGTGGTCAGGTGGCCGTAGTGATCGTACGGGTCCTCGTAGAGCCCCATCTCCATCCCCAGGCTGGCGGCATACTCGGCCCACCCTTCGGCGAACGCACTGTTGAAGACGTTCTGACGGTACGGATGGAGCGATTCGTTCTCCATCTGCAGCGCCACCTGAAAGTGATGCCCCGGCAGGAGCTCGTGAAAGATCAGCGACGCGGCGCCGACCATCGAGCGCTGATCCAATCGCGACGCGTTGTAGTTGTAGTAGCCGACCGGCTCGATGGAATCGGGCGGCTTGTAGTAGCCGAATGTCGAGTTGACCTCTTCGGCGGGAGTCAGGCGCCGCACGCCGTACTCGGCCTTCGGGACGACGCTGAAGTACTCAGGAATCCGCCGCTCCATCCGATCGACGTGGGCCATGAGGCGCTTGCCGACCTCCTCCGGCCGCTGGGCGAGGAAGCGTGGGTTGCTGCGCAGGCGGTCGTGAAAGGCTTCGCGATCGCCATCGAATCCGATCCCCTCGCGGATCCGCGCCATCTCCTCGCTCAGCTCGTCCACCCGTTCGAGCCCGAGCCGATGGATCTCCTCGGGCTCCATGTCGACGGTGGTGAACAGACGAGCCCGATGGCGATAAAACTCCCGCCCGCGCTCGAACTGCGCGGCGCCCACCGCTTCCGGCGCCAGATCCAGGTACTCGCCCGAGAGGTGCTCGACCATGCGATCGTACCCGCCGACCACCGCATCGACCAGAACGTCGACGGCACTCTGGAAGCCGACGCGCGTCGTCTCATCGAACCCCGCCAGTCGCTCTGTCGCAATCGTCCGCAAGCCGGCGAACTGATCGCGAAACCCCTCGTACATGCCGATCGTGCCTGGGATCGCGGCTTTCGGTAGACGGATGCCTCGCTCCTCCTGCCCGGTCATCTTCGCCAGGTGCTGATCCAGGAGTCGCTGGTAGTCGGCGAGCAGCTTCCGGTAGCGCGTCAGCTCCTCGGCGTTCTCGAAGACCACGCTCTCGAGCAGGTTGTTGATGGCGCTCCAGGTGTAGAGCGACAGATAGGGCGACATCGACAGGTTGTTCCAGTAGAAGTCGGGGGCCTCGAGCGCGTGCTCCAGGTCGCGCCGCATCGTGCGAGCGGTCAGGTAGTCCTCGTGCGGCGCCTGCGAAACCTCGACGCGATCGAGGCGGGCCGATAGCTCCGCGGCGAAGTCGGCTTCCGCCCGCAGGTCCTCGAGGCTCAGCTGGGGAAGCTCATCGACCGGCAGTCCGTAGGTCACCCGGAGATACATCTCGCGGTCGAGCTGATGCTGCCAGAGATCATCGGCGATTCGGCGGATCTCGTCCGCCGCGGTCGATCGGTCGATCTCGAAGTAGCCATGCTCACAACCGGTCGCCCCGCCGAGCAGCACGAGAGTCAGAGCGAGTGCCTTGGTGGTTTTGCTCACGTGATCCTGGCCTGTCCTCCCTGCTGTCTACCCGGGTTGCAGCCGGCTCGCCGCCCCATAGGGAAAGAAGTCGAGCACCTCGCCGCTACGGTGCCTCTCCTGGAGACCCTGCCAGTAGTCGACGGTGAACAGATCGCCGTGCAGCTCGTCGAACGCGGCGAGCAGCTCACCGGTGATGCCAACGAAGACTCTCAGCTCCTCAGGGAAGACATCGTCCTCGCCGAGCGAGAACCACGGCTCGGCGGACATCTCGTCGTCGAGGTGGCGTGACTCCGGCATCTTGCGGAAGTTGCACTCCGCCACCTGACCCAGCTCGTCGTAGTCGTAGAACACCACCCGGCCGTGACGCGTGACGCCGAAGTTCTTGAGCAGCATGTCGCCCGCGAAGATGTTGGCGGTCGCCAGCTCCTTGAGCGCGGTGCCCCAGTCGACGACCGCTCTCCGTGCCGCCTCGGTGCCGACGTGCCTGCGCAGGAAGATGTCCAGCGGCTCGACCCGACGGCCGACATACATGTGGCGAATGATGACGTCGTCGCCCTCGACGAACACGGTCTTCGACGAGCTCTCGAGCAGCTGAGCCAGCAGGTCCTCCTCGAACCTCGCACGTGGGATTCTCACGTGCTCGAACTCCTGGAAGTCGACCAGCCGACCTACCCGGTCGTGGCGGAGCACCTCTCGGTACCGAGCCATCACCTCGTCGCGCGTGGTCCGCTTCTGGAGTGGGAAGCAGTCCCGGATCAGCTTGAAGACGAACTCGTACGAGGGCAGGGTGAAGACCTCCATGACCAGGCCCGGGACCCCCGGCGCGACGGTGAAGCGCTCCTCCGAGGCGGCGATCCGGGACATGAGATCGCGATAGAACTCGGTCTTGCCGTGCTTGTTGTAGCCGAGCGAGATGTAGAGCTCGGCGATGGTCTTGCGCGGCAGGATCGAGTGCAGGAAACCGATCACCTCGCGCGGGCTCTCGATGTCGGCGTGGAAGTACCAACGGGCGAAGCTGAACAGGATGCTGACCTCCTCTTCGCTGGTCAGCACGGCGTCGACGTAGAGCCGACCGTCGCGATTGAGGATCGCCAGGACGATCGGCAGCAGACGCTCGCCGCGGCGCACGCGGCCGATTAGATAGGCGGCCTTGTTGCGGACCAGCACCGGCCGCAGGATGTCGAGGGCCTCGAACTCGGGCGCACCGAAGCTCTCCGCGACCCGCTCCTCGATGCGCGTCGCAATCAGCTCGCTGTCGCGTTTCAGATCCTCGAAAGGGACGCGGAAGCCGGCGTCCTCGATCACCCGCACCAGAATCTCCGGCTCGGCGCGGCGCACCGCGTACATGCGGGCGCTGGCCATCTCCCAGCCGCGGAGTGGCAACGGGAAGTCGGCGCCCGTGAAGTCGATCTGGGGATCCACACCGTCGTGCGGGAACACGTGCCGGGTGAGCGAGTTGAAGAAGGTCTGGGCGAGCTCGAAGTCGTCGCGCCCGAGCACCTCGTGCCAGTAGAGCTCCTTCAACTGCTCCCACAGAGCGCGGTCTGAGAGCGCCTCACCGAGCTGTCCGCCCAGGGTCGTCAGAGCGTCGCTGATGATCCGCTCGTGGAGATCGAGCCGCCTGACGGTGTCGCGCCGGATGCCGTCCCAATCGCGGCGCTCGAAGCGCTCGCGCGTGCGCCGCGTGATGTCGCGGAACAGCTTGTGGTACTCGTCGAAGCCGCGATGGATAGTGTCGGCGGCGCGAATCGCGGGAGTCGGCTCGTTCATCTCGGTCTCGACTCCCGCGACCGTCCGCCTACGCCGGCCTCAGAGCCTCGCGCTTGTCGACCTTGGCGATCAGTCCCCGGAGCGCCTTCTGATCCGGCTCGAGGAGCTCCTTGATGCGCTCGCCGTTGATCGTCGCCACGATGATGTGGCCGATCTCCTCGCGCACCTCGGCGAACACGCCATGGTCCTTCATCTTGGCGGTTTGATAGCGATTGTCCTCAGTCGGACTGACGTAGTGAACCGACGACGCCTTGTAGCGGTGCACCAGAAAGAGATGGATCAGCGTCATCAGGCGCTTCTTGCGCAGCTCCTCGGCGAACGTGTTCTGGTCGCGCACCGAGAGGAAGGTCTTGCCGTGGCGATCCTTGATCGGATTGAAGATCACGTTGGCCAGCGGCTCGAGGCCGGCGCCGTGGATCTGCAGCTCGAGCGGCTCGGAGCCGGCGTGGTGCGGCCGCAAGCTGACGCGCAGGCCGCCGGGCAGGTCGTACTGGTCGGTCCAGATCCCGAGCCAGCCTTCGAGCAGCTTGACCGGCACCTCGGTCT
>JAJCXP010000395.1 GCA_029263375.1 Acidobacteriota bacterium
GGCCGAGGCCAGCTCGTAGAAATAGCGGCTGTTGGCCTCCTGCTCCTCGGGCAGCATGCCGCCCTCACCCGAGCAGATGCCGGTACCGGCCAGCTCGGCGCCCTTCGAGAGCGCCACCTTGGCCTCGAACGACAGCGCGCCGAAGCTCATGTCGGAGACCAGCAGCGGCAGCTCGAGTATCAGCGGCTTCTTCGCCTCCGGCCCGACCACCAGCTCGGTGCCGATGTCGACCTCATCGAGCTGCGGCACCGTCGCCAGCTGCGCGGTCACGAATTGGAGATCCTCCCAGACCGGCAGCTCGGTGCGCGAGACGCCCATCGCCTCGACCGGCCCGTGATGGCCCACCTTCTCGAGGCCGTCCGACGCCAGCGCGCGGATGAACTTGACGTGCGGCTCGGCCGGACTTCCCTTGGAGTGGTCCTGGTAGCTGCCCTGGTACGACGAGCGATCGTAGGGCTGCGGATTGTCGCGCTCCCAAGCCCGGATCTCATCGGCATCGACCCAGACCGCCCCCTCCTCGATCCACGATTCGAACTTGTGCAGCCGCTCCGAGGGATCGTAGGAGCTGACGCCCGAGCGGACCTGATAGTCCCAGTTGTGGACCCCGCAGATGATGTCGTCGCCACGCACGAATCCGTCGGCCATCAGGGCGCCCCGATGGGCGCATCGGCCGTACATCACGGAGGCCTCGTCGTCGAAGCGGACCACCACCAGGTCCACGTTACCCACCATCGCGTGGGCCGGCTTGCGGTCTGCCAGACCGGTCCACTCCGCCACTTTCACCTTGTCCATGCGGCAATCTCCTCCCTCTCGGTGTCCGCCTGTTATATCAGCGGCGGCGCCGGCTCGTGGTCGCCATCTCCTGAGAGCTGTCTGATGGGAGTGATCCCGACCGCGTCGAGATCACAGCCCACCCGTTCTGCCGCTCCTACGGCTCGTACCGAGCCGTCCCTTGCGAATCATCCACGGGCGACCTCCCGGACCACGCCCCTGACAGGTCAGGCGATCAGGCTTCAACCCGTGAAGCGACTCCGCGCTCTCCGGATGCGAGTGGGTCGACGGCCTGCGCCTCGGCGAGCGAAATCCGGATCGAGAGGCCCCGACCCTCGATGCCGGCACCCAGCGTCACCCGCGCTCCAAGCGAATGCGCGCGCTCATGAATGCCGAGCAGACCGAAACCGGAGCCCACGGCGTGGCGACTCGATCGCAGGCCGATACCATCGTCGCGGATCTCGAGTTCCACACCCTCCTCACGCGTCAGCCTGACCTCGATCGCTTCGGCCCGGGCGTGCTCGAGACAGTTCGCAAGGCTCTCTTGAGCGACTCGATAGAGCGCCGTCTCGGTTTCGGTCCCGAGTCTCGGTAGCGTCGAGTCAGCGATCAGGCGTACCTGCATTCCGCCCTGTTTCGCGGTCTCCACGACGAGCTCCTCGAGCGCCGCCTCCAACCCGAGATCGTCGAGTATCCTGGGATGCAGCTCCGAAGCGATTCGTCGTATCGACTCGAAGGCCTGTCGAACCAGCGAGGTCGCCGACTCCAGGTGGCGCTCACGAATCGGGTCATCGGCTCCGGACTTTTCGGTCAGCCAGGCAAGCTCGATCCGCAACGCCACCAGCAGCTGGCCGAGCTCGTCGTGCAGCTCGCGTCCCAAGTGGCGCCGCTCGCTCTCTCCCGCCTCCTCGCGCGCGCGCGTCAGCGACCGGATCCGTTCGTACGATTCGCGCAGCGCCCGCTCGGCAGCGAGCACCCGTCTGGCCAGCACCCAACGCTGGGTGACGATCAAGGCGGCCAGAGCCAAAAGCCAGCCGAGGACGAACAACCCGCGCACGCGCTCGCTCGCTTCGAACCCCAATCCGGTTGCATAGAGAACCACGTGGGCCACCGGCAGGACGAAACCGTAGGCGATCAGCGGACTCCATAGGGACGGGCCCAATGGGCGGTGCGAGCGGCTTCCCCGATCCGCCTCTTCGACCTCGAAGCCAGAAACATGGGCCGCAAGGAGAAGCGGCAGGCTCGGAAGTACCCAGAGCAACGTGGCGGGCGAGGACGTGGCGAGGTCGAGGGTTCCCATCAGGGTAGCCGTCTCGACCGCTTCGGCCAGACCCACCGCGAGCCCGGTCAAGCCGAAGAGACCGAAAATTGCGCGCAGGGGCGGGCAGCCGGCGCCGTAGGCCAGCCGCGCCAACCGCGCAGCGAAGTACACGTCGAGCACCGTGTACAGCACCAGGTGGGACACTCGGTCGCCGGCACTGGCGACCGGCGAAGGAATCTGAAGATAGACCAGACAGCCCCCGACGAGCATCAGCGATCCTGTGAGCGACACGATCCTCTCGCCCCGCGACCTCTGGATCCCTGTTGGCGCCCATTCGATCGCCCACAGGAACGCGCTGTAGTAGAGGCCATACAGAATGTCTCGGACGAGGGTAGCCACGCCAGCGGTCAGAAGGCCTTCCAAAGAGGGCTGCAGGACGCCGGCGGCAACCCAGGCCAGATAGGCGATCCCGACCCGCAGGTAGAACACTCCTAGCTCGCTGTCGCGGTGGCGTCTCGCCGCCCGAAAGAGCGCCAGGGTCACCACCGGCAGCAGCGCGAAGGTCCAGATCCGTATGATCGGCGCCGGCTCCAGGAGCGACGTGGACGCCGCGATGACCAGCACCGTGATCAGGCCGACGCCGACGACGAATAACCCCCTGAACTCGAGAGCCGGCCTCGAGCCCTGCGAATCCTTGGCCATGTTCAGCGCGTTCATTTCGGGTGTCGCCGCGCGGTCCCCGGTCGACCCTATCTCACGACGGTCGAGAGCCTGACGAGACGATCAGGGACCGGGTCGAGCGCCACTGCTGCCCGCACCCGCTGGGGACTCACCTACGGTCGTGCCGCTCGAAGTCGAGGTGAGTGGAACGATCGCCTTGATCGAACATCCCCGCCCGTCGAGGCCGACGCCGATCGCAAACTCCCCGTCCACCGCGCGAATGCGCTCGCGAATGCTCAGAATGCCCAGACCGGACTCGCTCGGTTCCGGCATCTCCTCGATGCCGATGCCGTTGTCGCGAACCTCCAGCTCGGCCCATCCCCGTTGAACCGTCAGTCTGACATCGGCTCGCGTCGCGCGGGCATGTTTGAGGCAATTCGTCAGGCTTTCCTGGGCGATGCGGTACAGGGTCAGATCGCGCTCGGAGTTGCCGATCGGCAGATCGCCGCTCGAAATCAGCCTGACAGCAATTGAGCCGCGCGAGTTCGTATCATCGACCAGCGCTTCGAGCGCCGCTCCGAGTCCCGCCTCATCGAGGACCCGAGGGTGTAGCCCGGTTGCCACGCGCTGAGCGAATCCGAGTGCGCTCTCGACCAGCTCCCCGGCAGCGTTCAGACGCCGCTCGACCGCCGGTTGGTCGTTTCGGCGCCGCGACCAGAGCCATGAGATGTCCATCTGCAGCGCAACGAGCAGCTGCCCCAGGTCATCCTGGAGCCGGTTCGCCAGCAGGGTGCGCTCCTTCTCGATCGCCGTCTCGCGAGCGTTCGTCAAGGCGCGAATCCGCTCGTAGGACTCGTCGAGAGAAAGTTCGCTGGCTCCGAGCCTGCTGGCGATCGCGGCTTGCTGGACGAATATCAGGATCGCCAGAACCACGAGCCACGCCATGACGAGGTAGCCGCGCAAGCTCTCCGCGAGCGGATCTCCGGTTCCCACGGAGTAGATGAAGACGTGGGCCACCGGCAGAGCGAATCCGTAGGCGATCAAGGGGCTCCAGAACTTCGGCCCCAGCGACATTCGAGCGCGGACGGTCTCCAGAGGGTCCTCGGTGCCCGGCTCTCTACTGGCCACTTTCGCGCGAGCTGCCAGGAACAGCGGCACGTAAAGCTGGAGCCAGAGGGCGTTCAGAACTGACGATGAGTTGTAGACGAGCGCTCCGACCTGATAGGCCAGCTCGAGCGCATCCCCCGCGGCCACCAAGGCGAGCGAGACCGAGAGCAGCCCGAACACCCGAAACAGCGGCGTTCCCCACGACCGCCAGGCCAGGACTCCCATCCGAAGGGCGATGTAGAGGTCGAGCAGGCCGTGGAGGGCGAGGCGGGAGCCGAAGGGGCCCAGACCCGTGACCTCCGGGACGATGCGCAAGTACACCAGGCTGCCGACGACCAGGACGACTGAGCCGATCAGCCCTACGTAGCGCTCGGTTCTCGACGCCTCGCGCCCCTGCCGCACGACCTCCAGCGCAATGAGGAACGCCAGATAGTAGAGCGCGAACAGAATGTCGAGAATCAACGATTCGTCCGTGCCGCCGAAGGTCGCCTGCAGAGGCGCCTTCAAGACCGCGGCGGTCAGCCAGAAGAGGTAAGCGGCGATCAACCACCGGAAGAACACCCTCATGTCCGCTGAGCCGGCGTGGCGCTCGGCGCCCCAGAGCGCCAGCACCACAGTAGTCAGTAGGACCGGTTCGAGCAGGTAATAGGAGAGGACGTGGACCCATGGCGACGGTAGAATCGGGCTCAGGTAGGCCGCCGTGAACAGGAGATAGACGCCGGCGGCCAGCGCGGTCCAGCGGTCGAACTCGAAGCGCTCGTACAACCGCGCCAGAATCGTCGATGAATCGATCACGATGCGACTATCCGGCGGTCGTTCGCCGAGCCGAGATCTCCAGCAACTGGCTCAGGGCCGCACGGTGGACCGGCGTCCGCCGCCATCTCGCGATAGGGATCAGCATGGGCCGGGCTTCCCGCCCCACGTTAGTCGCAGCGCGGTCTCCCCACTGCGCCTTGTAACTGACTACGACACCTCTACCGGAGATGGCGCGTTTACGGTCGCCGCGTCCGCCGCCTTGCGGAGGAACCGTCCGTGCCCGGCCGGTACCGGGTAGACACCCAGCGCGCCCTGCTCCAGCCAGGCGTGGTCGCCCTCCATGACGCCGACGCCCAGCTCAGACTTGCGGGCGTCGTCGTTGTGCCACAGGTCGTGGAAGAGCCCCTTCACCGTTCGGGTCGAGGTCCGGCAAAAATTGTCTGCCAGGGCGCGGCCCTTCGCGGCGTCGGGATGATTGTGGGCCGCCATCGCCTGAGCGCGCGACACGGACGAAGCCATGGCGAACAGCTCGTTGGCG
>JAJCXP010000396.1 GCA_029263375.1 Acidobacteriota bacterium
CCGGCCAGCACCATCCCCTGAAGCGCGTCGGTCCAGGCGACCGCGCGCATGCCGCCGAGCAACTCGTAGAGCAGGATGATCGTCGCGCCGCCGACCACGCCGAGCCAGTAGGGGATGCGACCGTCGGTGAGCCCCGCGGTCGCGTGGCCGATCGCCATCAACTGGGCGAGCAGGAAGTTGAGCAGCGCGATGGTGAAGATCGTCGCCGACAAGTAGTTGAGCGCCGGACTGCCGAAGCGCGCGGCGAGGTAGTCGGTGGGCGTGACGAAGCCGCCGGCGCGTGCGGCCCGGAAGAGCCGTGGCGCGAACAGCAGGTAGCCGGTGACGATGCCGACCATGAACGTCACGCTCATGTAGTAGGCGACGCCTTCGCGGTAGGTCTGGCCCGGGAAGCCGGAGAGCGAGTTGCCGCTGTACTGCGTGGCGAACAGGGTCAGGAGCAGGACGAACGGGCCGAGGGTGCGACCGGCCAGGTAGAAGTCGGCGAGGCTGGTCTCGCGGCGAGCGCGGCGGCTCAGAAGCCCAATGATCACCAGCAGTGTGATGTAGACGCCGCCCGCGATGAACAGGCCGAACGTGAGGTCCGCGCTCATGCGCCACCGTCCGGGGGCTCGTCGTCGCGCCAGTACCGCAGCACGCCCCAGGCGGTCAGCAGCGACAGCGCGACGGTGAAGCCGATGCTCGACCAGAGCCAGGTCGGCAGGCCGAGCACCAGCCGCGACTCGCTACCGATGAACAGGAACGGTGCCGTGCCCAGGGCGCACAGCAGCAGCAGGAGCATGAAGAGCGGGTGCTGGCGCGGCTCGTCCGGCATCGACGACGGGAATTGTAATCGGCAGCCGGCGAAACTGTGAGGTAGGCTCCTGCGTTCGGAGAAAACGGCTATGAGTACGACCAAGAAATCGATTCTGTTCATCCTCCTGCTGCTGGTGCTCGCCGGCGCGGTGTTCATCATCCCGACGCTGTGGGGGAAACCGTGGAAGATCGACCATTTCTATGGTCGGGTGTTCGGTATGTTCGCGCTCCGGCACCCGATGATGTTGTCGTCGATGCGCCTGCTCGAGCCGATGGGCCTGCGCTTCCACAACGACGATCTAGACGACATGTCGATCGAGTTCCAGGAGTTCGAGGCCGACTGGCTGGACGAGCAGCTGCGCGTGCTCCGGACCTACGATCGCGACTCGATGCCCGAGCCGGAGCGGCTCTCCTATGACGTGCTCGAGTGGTTTCTCGAGGATCAGAAGGAGGGCAACCGCTATCCGTTCCACAACTATCCGGTCAATCAGCTCGGCGGTATTCAGAGCGGCTTGCCGGAGTTCATGATCACCACCCATCACATCGGCGACGCGCGCGACGCCAAGGACTTCGTAGCCCGCCTGTCGAAGTTCGGGGTCGTGTTCGATCAGGTCCTGGAGGGCCTCGAAAAGCGCGAGGAGCTGGGCATCATTCCGCCCAGGTTCGTGATCCTGCACGTGCTGCGCGAGATGCGCGAGTTCGTGAGTGCGCCGCCGACCGAGCAGGTGCTCTACACCTACTTTGCCGAGACTACCCAGGACCTGGAAGGCCTCACGGAGTCCGGGCGCGACGAGCTACTGACCCGAGTCGAGTCGCGCATCCAGGGCACCGTCTATCCGGCCTACGCCCGGCTGATCGAGTACTTCGAGCGGCTCGAGGGCGTCGCGACCATCGACGACGGCGTCTGGAAACTGCCGGATGGCTTCAAGTTCTACGACTGGACCCTGGCGCACCACACGACCACCGACCTGTCGGCCGAGGAGATTCACGCCCTCGGCCTGCAGGAGGTGGAGCGGATTCAGGGCGAGATGAGGGAGATCCTCGAGGCCGAGGGCTACGAGGTCGAGGACCTGGGCGCGACCATGAACGCCCTCAACGAGGAGGAGCGGTTCCTCTATCCGGACACCGAAGAGGGTCGCCAGCAGATCCTGGTCGACTACCAGGCGATTATCGACGAGATCGATGCCGGGCTCGAGCCGTTCTTCGACCTGCGCCCCGAGAGTGGCGTCAAGGTCGAGCGCGTGCCGGAGTTCCGTCAGGCGACCGCGCCGGGCGCGTACTACGACTCGCCGGCGTTCGACGGCTCGCGCCCGGGCGTCTTCTACGCCAATCTGCGTAGCGTCAAAGAGATCCCCAGGTTCGGGATGCGCACGCTCGCCTACCACGAGGCGATTCCGGGGCACCACTTCCAGATCGCGTTGGCGCAGGAGATGACCGACGTGCCCTTCTTCCGCCGGGTGATCCCGTTCACGGCCTACTCCGAAGGCTGGGCGCTTTATGCGGAGCGGGTGGCAGCCGAGAACGGTTTCCAGGAGGATCCCTACGACCGGTTGGGCTACCTGACCGCTCAGATCTTCCGGGCGGTGCGGCTGGTGGTCGACACCGGCATCCACCGCATGCGCTGGACCCGTGAGCAGGCGATCGACTACATGCTCGCCAACACCGGCATGCCCGAGACCGACGTGGTCGCCGAGATCGAGCGCTACATCGTCAACCCGGGACAGGCGTGCGCGTACATGGTCGGCCAGCTCAAGATCCTGGCACTGCGTGAGCAGGCTCGGCAGCAGCTCGGTGACGCCTTCGACCTCCGCGAGTTCCACAACGTGGTCCTCGGCAACGGCGCAGTGCCGCTCGGGATCCTCGAGCAGTTGGTCGACCGGTGGGTCGAAGAGGTCGGCGCGGCCGCTAGCGGATCTTGAACCGGTAGAGCACCCGCGCGTTGAACAGCTCGCCAGTGCGGCTGCCGGTCGCCGGCGGCCGGACGACGTCGAGCGGCGTGTAGAACAGCTCGAAAGCCAGACTCGACCGCTGCCAGCCCGAATACTGAACCCCGAGCGTCGCGTGCCAGGTGTCGCCGTCGGTCCTCTGCAGGGTGCGATCGATGATGCCCGCCCAACGGGCGTCGATCTGGAACTCGAGGTCCATCTCGTTGTACGCCAGCGACGCATAGGGCTCGAGCGAGGAGCCCGGAATCCGGAGCGCGGCGCTCAGCTCGAGGCCGTAGACCGAGATCTCGAGCTCGTCCTCCGAAGGCGCCTCGCACAGGAAGGGATTGAGCGCCGGATCGGATCCGGCGGCGGCCTCGTCGGCGGAGCAGACGATGTCGCCTTCGACGGTGCCCTGCAGCGCGGTGAGTCGCAGGCCCAGGCGCAGCCGGTTCGATTCGTGGATCGGCCGGCCCAGCGCGAGCGACAACAGGTTCGGCTCGACACCGTCGAGCTCGATCGGCGGCACGTAGCCGAGCTCGAGCGAGAGCTTCGCCGGCAGGCCGACCAGCAGCCGGGGCCGGGCGAAGATCGAGCTGCGGTTGATGTCCTCGACCTTGGTGCCGTTGAAACCGACCCGTCGCTCGTCCTCGCTCAGCGACGGCAGCCAGCCGGCCTCGAAGCCGAGCTCGATGCTGCCGGGCTCGAGCGCGCGTGGCACGCCGAAGCCGGTCTGGAGCGCGGCCGAGGTCACGTACTTCATCGCCCACGCCTCGGCGCGGTCGAAATCGATCGTCTCGATGCTGTCGAAGACGAACTGAGCATCGGCGGCCGTGGCGAGCGACGCGGTCAGAATCGAGATCAGTAGCAGCTTCTTCGGTTTCATGATCACTCCCGTGTTCTCCCCCCGCCTATATGTCCCCGCAGAACCGCAGAAGGTTCGATGCCGTATCCGATGCGTGGTTGAACGGGCCGAGCAAGGCCCGTAACCTCACCAGACCATGCGCGCCGCCTCACGCTTCATCGTAATCGTCCTGCTGCTCTCCGGGTGCGCTCGGAGCGGCGAGCCGGAGTTCTATCTGGGCGGCATCCAGGTCAACGAGCCCGACCACGAAGCCTGGATCGAGACTCTCGACGAGGCCGGGTTCAATACGGTCGCGGTGACCGTCTACGCCCACCAGGGCGACTGGGACAGCGACAACCTCTGGTTCGATGACGAAGCGCCCTGGGTGGTGAACGAGATCCGGGAGGCGCGCCGCGGCGGCCTGGCCGTCGTGCTGGTCCTGCGAGTGGCGCTCGATCACGCCTTCGAGCGCAACAAGTTTCTCTGGCACGGGATGATCCTGCCGAGGACCGACGCGCAGCTCGACGAGTGGTTCCGGCGCTACCGGGTGTTTGTCGAGCGCTGGGCGCGGATCGCCGAGCGCGAGGGGGTGAGCGTACTGGCCGTTGCCAGCGAGTTGAACGCGCTCACCAATGCGGTCGCGATCGACGAGCTGCCGGTGCTGGAGGAGTACTGGACCAACGCCGAGAAGGTCGAGCGTGAGAAGACCAGGGTGCTCGAGCACGCCGGCGAGATCGCGGACCTGCCGTTGCCGGTGCGTGGCTTCGACGACTACGGTGAGGTCGGCGAGTTCATCGACGACAAGGATCGGGTGCATATCGCCTGGGCCGCGCAGACGACCTATCGGGATTCCGAGGATCCGCTGGCCGAGATCAACCGTCGCCGGGCGCGGCTGGAGTCACACTGGCGCGAGCTGATCGCCGTTGCGCGGGCGCAGTTCGGCGGCGCGCTCAGCTACGCCGCGAACTTCGATCAGTACCAGTTCGTGCCGTTCTGGGACGCGCTCGATCTGATCAGTATCAACGCCTACTTTCCGCTGCGCCGGCATCTGCTTCCCGAAAGTTCCGAGACGCCGATGCTGGACGCGCTGCGGACCGGCTGGACGGGGCATCTACGCGCGATCGCCGACTTCCGGCGCGAGCGGCAGCTCGCCGACCGACCGGTCCTGTTCACCGAGATCGGCTACGTCAGCCGGCGCAATTCGACCATCGAGCCCTGGGCGTCGACCGGTTTCTCGGTGCTGCCGACCGCCGACGGCACGCGGCTGGTGGTTTGGGAAGAACAGCCGGCCGACTTCGAGGAACGCGCGCTGGCGATGCGTGCGCTGTTCGAGGCCAACCGCGGCCTCGAGGCCGAGCTCGGCGGCGAGCTGCTGACCGGCCTTCTCTACTGGAAGCTCTCGTCCATTCTTTCCCACGCCGACGTCGAGCCGTTCGTGCTCCTGATCGGTCGCGAGGCGCCACCCGACCCGCTGGTCGCAGAGCTGCGGCGCTTTGTCGGTGAATGACCGCTGGAACGAGAATCGCAAGCAGTAGCCGCACGGCCCGTTTCGGGGCTGAATGCGGTGGATCGAACCTCGTGATTCGACAACTCAAGCGTCGAGTGTCCTGGATTCCGGTCGCCGGCCTGCTCTGGGCCGCGCTCGCCGGTGTCGCGCACGCGGAGCGCCCCGAGATCCCCGACAACCTCGACCGGGACTTCCGGGACTGGCTCGAGATCGTCTCGTTACTGATGTCGGACGAGGAACTCGAGTACTTCCTGGCGATCGAAGAGGACTACCGGCGCTGGGCGTTCATCGAGGCGTTCTGGGAGGTGCGCGATCCGGAGCCACGCACGGAGTACAACGAGTTCAAGCTCCGGTGGCTGGGAAGGGTCGACCAGGCGCTCGAGGATTGGGGGACTCTCGACGACGCGCGCTCGCGGTTCTACCTGCTCAACGGCGAGCCCGGTCGCTTCGTGATCGGCAGTGGTCAGGTGATCGACATCTGCTATTCGTCGCGCACCGAGATCGAGATCTGGTTCTATGGCGGCAGCGAGCAGACCAACGAGCACTTCGCGGTCATCTTCTACCGGCCGGTCTTCAGGAAGGGCTGGCCCTACCAGGTCTACGTTGGCGACCGCGCACTGGATGCGGACATCCGGCAGCGGTTGCCGTCCGATAACCCGGCTGACTTCTGCACCGGTGATCTGATGGCGGGCGCGCTCAAGCTGATCAGCGACCGGTTCTACGAGCGCTTCATCGAGGGTCTGATGCGGATCCCCGAGCCCCGGTCCAAGGAGTGGCTTGCCAGCTTCGACGCCTCGGGCACACAGCTCGCGGCCGGGGTGGAGACCTTCGCCGTCGATCTGGGCTTCGATTTTCCGGGCCGCAACCAGCGCCGCACGGCGGTCCAGGGCCTGATTTCGGTCCCGGCCGGTGCGGTCAAGGCGCGCGCCCTCGCCGGCGGCGCCGTGCACGAGTTCCTCCTGGTCGGCGAGGTGATCCGCGACGGCCGGCTGTTCGAGACCTTTCGGTATCAGTTCGAGATCCCGAGCTCCCCGACCCGACCGACGCTGCCGCTGGTCTTTCAGCGTTTCCTGCGCGCCGGCGAGGTCGAGGTGCGGATCAAGCTCGAAGACATCTACGGGCAGCGCTTCGCGCACGCGCGACAGCGCTTCGAAGTACCCGACCCGGCCGATCTCGCGTCGCTCCGGCGCGCGCCCGACAACGCTATCTTCCAGCTCCTCGAAGAAGCCAACGAGGCTGCGTCTCGCGGTCTGACGACGATCCGACTGGTGCCGCCGGAGGAGGGCGAGATCCAGCTCGGTCATGTGCGGTTCTCGGTCGTGACCTCGGGAGAGGTCGATCGGGTGACCTTCCTTCTGAACGACCGCGAGGTCATGAGCAAGCGCGAGCCGCCCTTCAGCCTGGAGCTGAACCTGGGGTCGACCGCGGCGAGCCACCGCGTGCGCGCGGTCGCCTACGACGCCGAGGGGGCCGAGCGCGCCGCCGATGAGGTGCTGGTCAACCAGGGCGGTCAGCGCTTCCGGGTGCGGCTGGTCGAGCCGCGGCCCGACCGCGACTACCTCGACAGCTTGAGCGCGGTGGTCCAGACTGAGGTGCCCGATGGCAGCGTGCTCGACCGAGTCGAGCTCTACCTGGGCGAGGAGAAGGTGGCGACGCTCTATCAGGAGCCGTTCATCCAGGCGATCCTGCTGCGCGAGCCGGGGCTGGCCTACGTGCGCGCGGTCGGCTACCTCCAAGACGGCAACTCGACCGAGGACGTCGTGTTCGTCAATGCGCCCGACTACTTCGAGCAGGTCGAGGTCCAGCTGGTCGAGCTCTACGCCACGGTGATGGGCCGCGGCGGCCGGCCGCTGCTCGATCTACCGCGGGAAGCGTTCGCCGTGCTCGAAGACGGTGTCGAGCAGCAGCTACGGCGCTTCGAGTACGTGCGCAATCTGCCGATCTACGCGGGCCTGCTGATCGACACCTCGGCGTCGATGGCCGAGGGCCTCGATCAGGTGGCCGAAGCCGCGCGTGCCTTTGTCGATCAGACCATCGAGGAGCGCGATCGGCTGGCGCTGATCTCGTTCGACAGCCGGCCCAAGGTCGAGGTCAGGTTCTCGAACGACCAGGACGAGATCTCGGCCGCGCTGGATGGGCTGCGTGCGAGCGGCAGCACGGCGCTCTACGACAGCCTGATCTTCGCCCTGCACTACTTCGACGGGATCAAGGGCCAGAAGGCGCTGCTGCTGCTCTCCGACGGTCTCGACGAAGCGAGTCGCTTCGGCTTCCAGAACGCCCTCGAGACCGCGCGCCGAGCCGGAGTCACGGTCTACGTCATCGGCATGAAGGATCTGGCGGCCGATCGACGCTCGCGCGAGACCCTGCGCGATCTGGCGGGCGTCACCGGCGGGCGCGCCTTCTTCATCGACGAGCTTTCCGAGCTGCCGCGGATCTATCAGCAGATCCAGCAGGAGCTGCGCTCCCAGTATCTGCTGGTCTATCAGTCGGCGAGCGACAAGGACGAGTCCGAGTTCCGGCGCATCGAGGTCAAGGTCGAGGGCGGCGCCGAGGTGCGGACCGTCGCCGGCTACTACCCGTAACGCCTACCGCAGCAGACGCTCGGCGTTTCCAACCTCTCCTCTCGCCCTGGCGGGTCCCGCGGTCGAGCTCAGGTGCCCAGCGTCGCGAGCAGCTTGTAGAGAATCGCGCCCAGCGCCAGGCCGAGCGGCAGGGTCGTGACCCAGGTGGCGAGAATCTGAAGAATCGTCCGAACGTTGCCGCTGCGGGTGGCCACCCCGATGCCGAAGATCGAGCCGCAGGAGACGTGGGTGGTGCTCACCGGCAGGCCGAGCCTCGAGGCGCCCAGGACCAGGAACGCGGTCAGCAGGTTGGCGGTCAGCCCCTGCCCCGGATTGAGATCGGTGATCCGTAGGCTCATGGTCTCGGCGACACCGCGCGACTGAAACCAGCCGCCGGCCGCCATCGCCAGGGCGACCAGCAACAGCGCCGCGGTCGACAGGGTGGTGCCGGAGAGTGCCGTGGCGCCGAGCAGCAACGCTGCGATCTTGGGGGTGTCGTTGACCGCGCGGGCGAAGCAGACCGCACCGCCGCTCAAGTAGTGCAGGGAATCAACCGTGCGCTGGGCGTCGATTCCGAAGAAGGAGCCGCGGTAGCGCTCGACGCAATCGTCGGTGCTGGCGAGCGTCAGCTCCGGCCCCGTCGCCAGCGCTTCGGCTGCCGCCCCGCCACCGATAGCGATCGGCTGGGGCTCGCCGGAGCCGACGCACAGGCAGGTCTCGCGGTCGACGCCGGCCGAGATCCGGGCTCGCCGCAGGAGGGGGTAGATCACGGCTGCGCCGACGATCGCCAGCGCGGGGCTCAACAGCAGCGGCTGGGCGAACTTGGTGCCGAGCGTCGCCCAGTTGAGCTGGGCCGCGCCGGCTGCCATCCATCCGGCGCCCACCAGGGCGCCGGTGAGAGCGTGAGTCGTCGAGGTGGGCATCTTCAGCAGCGTCGCGAGAAAGATCGTGATCGCCCCGGCGGCGCCGACCGCCGTCAACATGGTCGAGTCGATCAGCGCGTCGGCGATCACGCCCTTGCCGCTGAAGCGCGTCACGAGCGCTCCGGCGAGCGCGACCGAGACCAGGCTTCCGAGCGCGGTGCTCACGGTCGCCCAGATCAGAGCGCGCCGAAAAGTGGCCGTCTTGCTGCCCCAGAGAGTGGCCACTCCCTTGAAGTTGTCGTTGGCGCCGTTGCTCCAGGCGAGGAAGAAGGCGGCGGTGATGAGCAGAGTCAGGAGCATCCCAACGGTTTACGGAGGCGGCGCCCTTGCAGTTTTGTGAGCGCGGATCGGAGTAATCTATCGATCGAGAGCCTCCGGCGGTGCTAGCCTCGATGAAATGGTCGAGATCGTCACCCTCTTTCTGGGTCTTGCGATGGGTCCGACCACGGTCGAGCTGGCGGTTGTCGGCGAGGTGGCCGCGGTCGTCCTGGAGCTCGACGGCCGCACCGCCGCTCGGCTGACCGCACCGCCCTGGAGGGCCGAGGTCGATCTGGGTGCCGCTCTCGAGCCGCGCCGGCTCTCCGCGGTCGCGCTCGGCAGCGACGGTCTCGAGCTCCACCGCGCAAGCCGCCTGCTGAACCTCTATCGTCCTCCGGCGGAGGTCGACTACGTGCTGCACCGCAACAGCAAGGGCTGGCTGACGATGCTCGAGTTGGTGTGGAGATCGAGAGCCGGCGCCGCGCCGGGGCGCTTCGCGGTCTCGGTCGACGGCCGCACGATCGACGCTGACGATGCCTCGCAGGTCTGGGTGCCGCCGTTGGATCCCGCCGAGCTTCATCTGATCGAAGTGGTGGTCGAGTACTCGGACGGCTCGCTAGCGCGTGACTGGATCGGCTTCGGGGGTCCGGGGCTGAGCGGCGGCAGCTCGCGTCTGACCCCACTCCAGGCGGAGGTGCCGACCACCGGAGGCGCGCCGGATGCAGTCACCGCCCGCTCGATCGCCGGCGAGGTGCTCCCAGTCGCCGGGGTCGAGCGCGGCGACACCGAGATCATCGTCGTCCGTGACGGTCGCACAGCGGAGAGTGCCGGCAGTCTGATGCCCGCGCGCAGGGGCACGGGCGCCCTCTCCGGCGCTCGGGACGCACAGGCGGCCCGGGCGATCCACGTGGTGCCGCTGCGCGCCGAGGAGTGGGTGAGGATTCTCGATTCGTCCGCCGTACGATCGGCGGAGACCCGGCTCGATCCGCGGTCGGTTCAGATGAGGCTCGCCGGCGACCAGCCGGGGGATTTCGGACTCTTCTGGCACCTGCGGGAGCGCGATCAGGAGCTCGAGCCGGGTCCGGCGTGGACCGCCGACGCACTCGCTCTCGGCGCCAGCCGGGTGGCGACTGGAAGCCGCCGAGCCGCGCTGGTTCTGGTGCAGTCGGCCGGGTCGACCGACGAGCTCAGCGAGTTCGAGCCCGAGGCGGTCAGGGGTTATCTCGCGACGCTCGGAGTGCTGGTCGAGGTCTGGTATCTAGGCCGGAGCTCGAAGGCTCCGACGGCATGGGGCGCGCCGACCGAGGTGCGCAGCGTCGCCGGTCTGGAGGCGGCTCTCGACGATCTTCGAGCCGCCCTCGACCGCCGTCGGGTGGTCTGGGTCGCTGGGGTGCACCTGCCGGGCGAGATCGTGCTCGAGAGCGCGCCGAACTAGGTCGAGCTTTCTACGTCGGCGTAGACGATTCGAGTCTCTGCGTGCCTTCACCTTCGATCGGCACTTCGCGTTCGCGGGCTTCGAACCGTGACCCGACCCCTGGCCCGGCCATCTCACCCGGTGGCGCAAGAACGCAGAGCTGGGGTGGCGGCTCGGTCGTCTACCTCGGTTGGATCGGCTCCGGCGCGACGTCGCCGAGCTGCTTGCGGTCGTCGCCGAATCTCTCCGGAGTGCG
>JAJCXP010000397.1 GCA_029263375.1 Acidobacteriota bacterium
TGAATGCCGAGCACCGGCCACTTCCGGGGCGCCTCCCAGCTGCCGACTTTCGTTGCCGGCTCGCTAACCGCGGTTGCCGCGCGGCTGTCACCCCGCACCAGCGGGTACTTGACCGCGGTCGCTTCGAGTGGCAGCAGTATCAGCACGGCTGCCAGTGTCGCGACCCGGTTGGGCCAGGTCTTTGTTGTCTTCGGATCGTCTGATCGGTTCTTCACGGAAGCCTCCTCTCTGAAGTTCAACGGACAGTCGGTACCCACCACCAATAGAGCAAGGTGGGTGCCGGCGGCAGAACGCGCTACGACGGGCGCAATCAGGCCCGTAACAGAGGCTCCCGAAGTCTCGGGCCGAGTCGGTCGGGACAATCCTTCTGCCGGCCGGGAGAACTTCCTCGATCGACGGACGTGCGCGATCGAGTTGCCGCTGCAGAAGCCGAGACGGCCACTCACGCGGCTCGTCGGTCGGGTCGCTAGCTGGCTTTCACGTCCGGAATTGTGCTAGAAAACCGAAGCCCGAGTGTAGAGGGGACCGGGAGTTCGAATCCCGGAGGATGACACTGGGGCCAATCACTCAAGGAGGATCGATCCATGGCAGTGGCCGAGAAGGTGAATAGCATTATCGTCGACCAGTTGGGCGTCGACGCCGACCAGGTGAAGCCCGAGGCCAGCTTCACGGACGACCTCGGCGCCGACTCTCTCGACATCGTGGAGCTGGTGATGGCGTTCGAAGAGGAGTTCGGGATCGAGATCCCGGACGAAGATGCCGAGAAGATCGGCAGAGTTCAGGACGCGGTCGCCTACATCGAGAAGAACGCTCAGTCGTCGGACTGAGTCACTCCTTTCCCAAACTGGAAGTTCCCGTGCAACGTCGCCGTGTCGTAGTGACAGGAGTCGGACTGGTTTCTCCACTAGGGGTGGGGACCGCTGAGAGCTGGTCCGCCTTGCTGGCCGGCAAGAGTGGCATCGGCCCGGTCACGCGCTTTGACACGAGCGACTACCCGAGCAAGATCGCGGGCCAGATCAACGACTTCGATCCCGCCGACTACTTCGATCGCAAGGACATCAAGAAGACCGATCTGCACACGCAGTACGCGATGGCGGCGACCGGGTTCGCGATGGCCGACTCGGGCTTCGAGATCACCGAGGACAACTCGGAACGGGTCGGCGTCGACATCGGCTCGGGCATGGGCGGCCTGACCACCATCGAAGAGACGCACGTCAAAGTGCTGGAGCGCGGGCCGGGCCGGATCTCGCCGTTCTTCATCCCCAGCCTGGCGGTCAACCTGGCCGCGGGCAACGTGTCGATCCGCTACGGAGCCCGCGGGCCCAACACGGCGCCTAGCACGGCCTGCACGACCGGCCTCCACGCTGTCGGAGACGCCTTCCGGCTGATCCAGCACGGCTACGCCGACACGATGATCGCCGGTGGCTCCGAGGGCGTCGTGACGCCGCTCGGGATCGGCGGCTTCTGCGCCATGAAAGCGCTTTCGACCCGCAACGACGAGCCCGAGCGGGCCTCACGACCGTGGGACCGCGATCGGGACGGCTTCGTGCTCGGCGAGGGCGCCGGCATCGTCGTGATCGAGGAGCTGGAGCAGGCGCGCGCGCGCGGCGCCTCGATCTACGCCGAGATCGTCGGCTACGGCATGAGCGGTGACGCGTACCACATCTCGGCGCCGCACCCCGAAGGCGCCGGCGCCGCGCAGGTGATGCGCCTGGCGCTCAAAGACGCCGGTCTCACCCCCGAGAGCGTCGACTACATCAACGCCCACGGCACCTCGACCCCGCTCGGTGACATCGCCGAGGTGATGGCGGTCAAGCAGGTCTTCGGCGAGCACGCCAAGAAGCTGGCGGTGTCGTCGACTAAGTCGGCCACCGGGCACCTACTGGGCGCCGCCGGCGGCCTCGAGACGGGGTTCGTCTGCCTGGCGATGCGCGATCAGATCCTGCCGGCGACGATCAACCACGAGAACCCGGGCGAGGACTGCGACCTCGACTTCGTGCCGCTCGAGCCGCGCGCGACCCGAGTCGATGTGGCGATCAACAACTCGTTCGGGTTTGGTGGCACGAACGGGGCGTTGGTGTTCAAGCGGCTCGACTGAGCGGGAGCGGCTTCGGGCCGTCATCGCGACGAACAGGCGGCGGCGCAGTAGAGTTGTGGCACGTGTCGATACGCCTTCCGCAGCAGGAGTATGAGCGCCGTCTCGAGCTCCGTGAAGTGGAGCTCAGCCGGTACGACCGGTGGGACCGGTGGCTAGGCAACGCCCGTCTGGTTGTCTTCGCCTTGGCGCTCGGCATGGTTTGGCCGACGCTCTGGAGCCAGGTTTGGAGCGTCGCGTGGTTGGTCGCCGCGGCGGTTGTGCTGGTCTGTCTGGTCGTCGCGCACGTCCCCCTCGCCAAGACGCTGCGTCGTCTGCGACTCGGCGCCGCCTTCTACCGGCAACGCCTGGCGAGGATGTCGGGGGATCTGCGAGACGGATCGGACGACGGCGCCCACTTCGAGAGTAGCGAGCACCTCTACGCCAAAGACCTCGATCTCTTCGGTCGCGACTCCCTCTACGCGCTTCTGTGCACGTCGCGGAGTCTGCCCGGGCGCGAGACTCTTGCTGCGTGGCTGTTGCTCCCGGCTGAGCCCGAGGAGATCGGGCGGCGCCATGAGGCAGTCGCGGAGCTTTCCGGCCGTCTCGATCTGCAGGAGGATATGGCGTCATTGGCGGCGGATCTCTCGCCGCAGATCCGCGCCGAGGCTCTCGACACCTGGGCCGGTACGCCGCCGCGGCTCTCCGGGTTCACGGTGCCTCTGGTGGCCGCTCTCCTGGGCGCGGTGAATCTGGCCAGCGTTGGACTCTGGCTCTTCGGTCCGCTGAGCGGCCGCGCCGTCCTGCCGGCGCTCGCGGTGAGCGGTCTTCTTTCTCTGGCCTGCCGCTCGAGAACGTCGGCAGCGCTGGCCGTCGTCGGTGTGCCGGCGGGCGAGTTGCGTGTCTTCTCGAAGATTCTGTCCCGGTTCGAGCGGGAAACAGTCGAGAGCTCGCGACTCGTCGACCTGCAGCGCCGCACCGTCAGTGCGGGCGTGCGACCGAGCGAGCGCCTCCTCGAGCTGGCGCGGCTCATCGAGTGGAACGACTCGCGGGGCAATCTCTTCTTCCAACCGATCGCCTCGTTGCTGCTTCTCGGCACGCAGCTCGGCTTCGCGGTCGAACGGTGGCGCGCACGAAACGGCTCGGCGATCGGGGACTGGCTGCGGACCATCGGCGAGTTCGAAGCGCTGAGCGCGCTGGCGACGTTCGGCTACGAGAATCCCGACTACGTCTTCCCCGAGATCGTTTCCGGGCCACCCTGCTTCGAAGGCGACTCGCTCGTTCACCCTCTGCTGCCGCGCGGTACCAGGGTCCCGAACAGCGTCAGCCTGGGCGGC
>JAJCXP010000398.1 GCA_029263375.1 Acidobacteriota bacterium
GGCTGGGCGATCAGCAGCGGAGCGCCGCTGTCCGCGAGCACCACGACGCGACGCGCCGTGGGATAGGCCGGATCGAGGGGCACGTAAACACCGCCGGCCCGGAGCACGCCGAGGACCACGATCACCTGCTGCGGCGCGCGCAGAGCGCAGACCGCCACCGGCACACCCGCGGTGACCCCGTGGCCGCGCAACCGGCGGGCCACCCGCTCCGCGGCGGCCGCGAGCCAGCCATAACTGAGGTGGTGCTCGCCCTGGACAACCGCCGTCGCCTCGGGGGTGCGTGCGACCTGTTCCGCGACGAGATCGAGGACCGTGCCGCCCGCCGACTCGCCGACGTCCTGCCCGCGATCGTTCCATGCCAGGAGGGTCTGATGGCGCTCGCTCGGCGACAGCACAGGCAGCGAGCTGGCAGGCCGGTCGGGCTCCTCCACCGCCGCCGCCAGGAGGTTGCGGAAATGGTCGGCGAAGCGGCCGACCGTGGTGGCGTCGAAGAGATCGGTCTTGTACTCGAACGTCGCCCGCAGGCCGTCATCGCCTTGATCGAGCCACAGGCTGAAAGGCAGCTTGGCGATGCGGCTCCGGGTCGGCAGCCGTTCCACCTCGAGGCCCGGCAGACCGAGGTCGCCGCGGCCGAGCGCCGCCCCACCAGCGTGACGGACACCGAAGGCGACTTCGTACAGGGGGTCGCGGTCCAAGGAGCGCTGCGGATCCAAGGCTTCGACCAGTTTTTCGAAAGGCAGCTCGGCGTGACTGTAAGCATCGAGCGCCACCCGACGCGCCCCGCGCACCAAAGCGGCGAGCCCCGCGTCATCGGCCAGGCGGAGACGCAGGACGACGGTGTTGACAAAAAAACCGATCAGAGGCTCGAGCTCGAAGCGACCGCGGCCAGCGACCGGAGAACCGACCGTGACGTCCCGATCCCCGGTATGTCGGGCGAGGAAAATCTGGAAAACCGCCAGCCCGGCCATGAACACCGTCGCTCCTTCGCGCTGCGCCAGGGAAGTGAGCTTCGCCGCCGAGGCCGCGCCGAGCTCGATCCTGCGGGTGGCGCCGCGAAAACCGAGGACCGCGGGCCGAGGCCGGTCGATCGGCAATGCGAGGGACGCGCGGGAGCCGGCGAGGCGATCGCGCCAATGAGTCAACTCCGCCTCCAGTCGCTCACCGGAGAGCCGATGCCGCTGCCAAATTGCAAAATCCGCGTATTGCACCGGCAGCTCCGGGAGAGCAGAAGACTCACCGGCGATCGAGGCGCGATAGAGCATCGCCACCTCTTTGTGCAGGAGCTCGATCGACCAGGCATCACCGGCGATGTGGTGCAGGGTCGCCAGCAGAGTGTGCTGGTCGGCAGCGAGGCGCAGGAGCGTCAATCGGAGCACCGGCCCGCGCTCGAGATCGAAGGGCCGCGCGGCTTCGCCCTCGGCCAACCGGAGCTCCTCTCCCTGGCGTGATCCATCCGACAGGCCAGCGAGATCGACCACCGGCAAGGCTAGCGCGGTCGACTCCGCAATGGCTTGGTGGGGCTCGCCCGAGGGCGCCGGATAGGTGGTGCGGAGAACTTCGTGACGGCGAGTGATGGCGACAAACGCCCGTTGCAGGGCGACGGCATCCAGGACGCCCGTGAAACGCAAGGCGGTCGGCAGGATGTAGGTATTGCTGTCCGGTGCGAGCTGCTCGAAGAACCACAACCGCTCTTGTGAAAACGATAGGGGGATCACTTTCGGCCGATCCCCGGAGGCCAGGGGCGACCCGCTTCCAGCTGCTTGCGAGGAACCCGCCAGGATGTCGGCGAGCCCCGCGACAGTCGGCGCCTCGAAGAGAGCTCGCAGCGGCACGTCGACCTCCAGAGAGCGCCGGACGCGGGCGACCGCACGGGTCGCCAACAGCGAATGGCCGCCGAGCTCGAAGAAATCGTCGTGGATTCCGACCGAGTCGAGTCCCAGGATCTCGGCCCAGATTCCCACCAGGATTTCTTCCGTGGGCGTCCTGGGAGGCGCCGAGCCGGCCCCGGTGACGAGGGTCGACGAGGGAGCCGGCAGCTTGCCGCGGTCGATCTTGCCGTTCGGGAGCCGCGGCAGCGCATCGAGAACGACAAAAGCCGACGGTTGCATATGAGCCGGGAGCTGCTGCCCGAGGAACCCGCGCAAGTCGGCGACGGCCGCGGTCGGTGCGTCGCGCAGACTGACGTAGGCCACCAGCCGAGCACCGCCGAGAGCGTCCCCCTGCCCAGGATCGGTTCGGGCGACGACCACCGACTCGACCACCGCCGGATGTGAGCCCAGGGCGCTCTCGATCTCCCCCGGCTCGATCCGGAAGCCGCGCACTTTGACCTGGTGGTCGACTCGTCCGAGGATTTCGAGCTCGCCGTTCGCCAACTGGCGTCCGAGATCACCCACCCGATACAGCCGCGCCCCCGGCCGGCGGCTCGCAGCGTCGGGCACGAATCGCTCGGCGCTCAGGCCAGGCCGGCGCAGGTAACCCCTGGCGAGCCCCGCGCCACCGATGAAAACCTCCCCAGGGGTGCCCATGGATACGGGCCTCATCTCGCGGTCGAGCAGCAGAGCTCGGGTGCGCGCGATCGGTCGGCCGACGGTGACCGGACCGGGCCCGGCGGTCAATCGACCGATCGCCGACCAGACCGTGGTTTCGGTGGGGCCGTAGAGATTCCAGAGCGCACCCCCGGCCTCGAGCAACCGCTGCGCGAGCGGTCCGGGCAGCGGCTCTCCTCCGCACAGGACCCGGAGCCGGCCGTCCCCGCGCCAGCCGCTCTCGACCAGCTGCCGCCAGGTTGCTGGCGTCGCCTGCATCACCGTGATCCGGTGGTCGTCGAGGGTTCCGGCGAGGAGCGCGCCGTCCGCCGCAACGTCGCGATCGACCACCACGACGCGCGCCCCGACCGCCAGCGGCAAGAAGATTTCCAGGATGGAGATGTCGAACGCCAGGGTGGTCACTGCCGCCAGGATGTCGGCCGGATCCAGGCCCGGCCGATCGGCCATCGAGCGCAGAAAGTTGACCGCCGCGCCATGGCTCACCACCACGCCCTTGGGGCGGCCGGTGGAGCCCGAGGTGTAGATCACATAAGCCTGGCGGCTCGCGGTCACCGGCGTCGCAGTCAGCGGCGTCGCGGCCACCGGCGCCCCTAGGCCATCATCGGCGAACCGGTTGCGATCGACGAACACCGTCGGCGGCAGCGGCGCGGGAAAACGATCGATCGAGCTGCGCTCGGTCACCAGCAAGGCGGCTTTGGCATCAGCGAGTTGAAAGGCCAACCGCGCCGGCGGATAACTCGGGTCGAGGGGAAGGTAGGCGGCTCCCGACTTGAGGATGCCGAGTAGCGTCACCAGCAGGTCGGGGGTCCGCTCGAGGGCCACCGCCACCACCACCTCCGGTCCGGCGCCGAGCTCTCGCAGATACCCCGCGAAACGATCGGCAGCCGCGTCGAGCACGCGATAGGAGAGCTGGCCAGCCGCCGGTGAGACGACGGCGACCGCCTCCGGAGTCCGAACGGCCTGAGCCTCGAGAAGCTGGTGCAGGCCGGTCGGCGGTACCGCTGAAGCCCCGGTGTCGTTCCACTCGGTGACCAGCTGCGAGTGCTCGGCGATGCTCAGCAGGGAAGGTTCGGTGATCGGTCGCTCGGGATGTTGGGTGAGGCCGGTGAGTAGGCGTTGGTAGGCCGCCGCCAGGCGCGCGATCGTGGTCGGGTCGAAGAGCTCGGCGGCGTATTGGAAGCCAGCGACCAAGCCGGCTCCGCGTGCCGCCAGGATCACCGTCAGATCGAAACGGGCCGGCGCTTCCTGGGCCTCGGCCCCGCTCACTTCGACCCCCGGCAGATCGATGTCGGCTTCCGGCACGTTCTGCAACGAGAACAGCACCTGGAAGAGCGGCGAATGGTGGAGCGAGCGGCGCGGTCGCAGTGCGTCGACCAGGGTCTCGAACGGCAGATCCTGGTGCGCGAAAGCGCCGAGCGTCACCTCCCGCGCACCATCGACCAGGGCCTCGAAGCTCGGCCGGTCGCGCAGGTCGCCTCGCAGCACCAGAGTGTTGAGGAAGAGGCCGATCAACCCTTCGAGCTCCACTTGCCGGCGACCCGCGACCGGCGTTCCGACCGCCAGGTCGGAAACGCTGCTCCGCCTCGACAAAAGGGCCATGAAGCCGGCCAGCAGGACCATGAAAAGCGTCGCGCCACGATCGCGGGCCAGCTGCCCGAGCGACGCCACCAGGTCGGCCGGCAGCGCCACCGTCACATGGCTCCCCCGGCGGTCCCCGGCAGCCTGCCGTGGGCGGTCGGTCGGCAGATCGAGGAACGCCGGCAAACCGGCGAGCTGGCGCCGCCAGTAGTCGAGCTGAGCGGCCAGCACGTCACCCTGCAACCAGCGCCGTTGCCAGGCGGCGAAGTCGGCATATTGCAAGCTCAACTCCGCCAGCGGCGACGGCTGCCCGGCCCGGAAGGCCCTGTAGATCTCCCCTAGCTCGCGGGTCAGCAGGCCCAGAGACCAGGCGTCGCTGGCGATGTGATGTAAGGTGAAGAGCACCAGCGAGTCATCGTCGGCGAGCTCGACGAGAGTGATCCTCAGCGGTCTTTCAGACGCCAGATCAAACGGCCGACCGCCTTCGCGAACCGCCAACCGTCGGCTCTCGGCCGTGGCGGCGGTTGGCTCGAGGCGCCGGAGATCGATCCGCGGCAACGGCAGGGGCTCCGGCGGGCCGATCCGCTGCACCGCCTCGCCATCAACCGCCGGGAAGGTGGTGCGCAGCACCTCGTGGCGGCGGACCACCTCGTCGAGCGCCCGGCGAAGGACGTCGGCGTCGAGGTGACCGGCGAAGCGAATCGCCTTCGGATTGTTGTAGGCGCTCGAGGAGGGCTCCAACTGATGGAGAAACCACAGGCGTTGTTGCGCGAAGGAGAGCGGCAGCGCTTGATCTCGGGGCGCGGGCTCGAGGGGCGGAGCGGTATCCACCTCCCCGACTTTGAGGGCGACCTCGACCCGCTCCGCCAGGGATTCGACGGTCGGCTTCTCGAACAGAACCCGCAGCGGAAGATCGATGGCGAACACCTGGCGCACCCTGGCCATCAGCCGGGTGGCGAGGATCGAGTGGCCGCCGAGCTCGAAGAAGCTGTCCTCGACGCCCACCCGCTCGACCCCCAGGACCTCCGACCAGATCCCCGCCAGCACCTCTTCGAAAGGAGTCCGCGGTGGACGGCCAGTGGCCTCGTCGGAGCCTTCTCCCTGGCCCGGCGCTGGCAGCGCGGCGCGATCGACCTTGCCGTGACGGGTCAGCGGAACCCGGCTCAAGGTTACGATGGCTGCCGGCAGCATCGGCTCCGGCAGCCGGGTCCGCAAGTGATCGCGCAGCTGATCGAGATCCAAGGCCTCTTCCGAGGGCACCGGCGGCGGCGACGCTTGAATCTCCAGTCCTCGTCGCACCGCGTAAAGGTTGTAGCGATCGGTCGCCTGCAGCAGATCGTCCTGTTCCGCAACCACCCCGAAACCCAGATCCTCGAGCAGCTGGGTGACCTGCCCCACCCGGCCCGCACTCTCCGACTCCGGGTCGTCATGGAGCTCCATCACCACCTGATCGATCTTTCCCCAATCGGCCGCGTCGATGCCGCGCAGCACGTCGAGCTCCGCTCTCTGGACGTCGATTTTGAGCAGATCGACGTGCTCGACACCTTCCTCGCGGAAGACGTCCGAGAGACGGCGCAGCCGCGCCTCCACCACCTGCGCCTCGAAGCGACCTTCGAGCAGCTCCTCGGCCTCCTCCACCAGCACCGCCGCTTCGTCGTCGCCGCTCGCCAGCTGGTTCTCGAGGAACCGCTTGATCACCTCGATCTCGTTCTCGGGCCGCGCGTAACCGCGCTGCCCCGACATCATCGTGTACCGGGGATAAAAGCTGAAGCGCTCGCTGCGCTCGGTGTCCGACAGGCCGAAGGGGAACAGTCTCACCTCGGAGCCGTGGAGATCACGGTTCAGCTTCAGAGTCTCGAACAGGGGCGGCAGCGGCTCGAAAGCGTAGATCCGCGGCCGCTGACACTCCTGGAGCACAAACAGACTGAACATCCCGATGTTGGCGCCAACGTCGAAGACGCAAGCCCCCTCCGGCAGCACGATGCCGTGGCGCGCATAACAACGGTCAATGAAAATCTCTTGGTAGAGGTAGTCGGTTTCGTTGCGGTTGCGATGGGCGACGGTGAGGCCGTTGGGTAATCGAAAGGTCGGCGCGTCGATCGACGCCAGAATACGGCGCCGGGGAACCACATAGGCCACCAGCCGCGGGTCACCGGGCTGATCTTCGCGCACGGTGGCGACCGCATCGGCGACCGCCGGATGGCTCTCGAGGGCCGACTCGATCTCGCCGAGCTCGATCCGATAACCCCGCAGCTTGACCTGGAGATCGATGCGACCGAGGTAAGCCAATCGATCTTCGGGGGTCCGGCAGACCCGGTCGCCGCTACGATACAGCCGCGAGCCGGGGGTGGCCCCCGCCGCCCGGACAAAAGGATCGGGCACAAAACGCTCGGCAGTCCAGCCCGGCCGACCCACGTAGCCCCGCGCCAGCCCGGCGCCGGCGATGGTGAGCTCTCCCGGCAGCCCCAGGGGGACCGGGTGCAGGCGAGCATCAACCACAAAAACTCCGACGTTGGCGATCGCCGGCCCGAGGGTCGGTTCGAGCGAGTCGTCGACGATACGGCAGGCGGTGGCGTCGACCGTACATTCGGTGGGACCGTAAACGTTGTGGTACTCGACCGCGTGATGGGCCGCCAGCCGCCGCCAAAGCTCCGGCGAGATGGCTTCACCGCCGATCAGCACGATCTTCAACGACGGTGCCTTCGACGACGGTGCCTTCGACGACGGTGCTTTCGACGACAGTGCCGGCTGCTCATCGAGACCCGCCGCCAGCAGCAGGCCGAGCTGCGAGGGCGTGCAGTCGAGCGCCTCGACGCGCTCCCGGTGCAGCAGGTTGAGCAACGCCTCGCCGTCGCCGCGGGTCTCCTCGGGCACAATCACCAGGGTGCGGCCCCAGGCCAGCTGCACGAGCTGCTTGACGGCGGCGTCGAACGACAGCGGAGCGTTGAGGCTGACCCGCCCGATATCTTTCCGCCCCAGGTAGATGCGCTCTTCGAGGGCGTTGGCGAGATTGCTGACCGAACGTTGGCGAATCATCGTGCCCTTGGGCCGACCGGTGGAGCCCGACGTGAAAAGCAGGTAAGCCAGGGACTCCGGGGGGATTCGAGATCGCGCCCCATCCGATTCGCGGCGGCTCTCCACAGCCGCCGCCACAAGCGGCTCTATCGCCAACGCCGGGAGTCCGGCGGCGGTGAGCTCGTCGATCTGGTTGACGCCGGTCAGGAGCAGGCCGCGGGGACCACCGGCCCACACCTCTTGCAACATAGCGAGCAGCCGATCATGGGGCTGGGCCGGGTCGATCGGAACAAATGCAGCGCCTGCGCGCAGCACCGCCAGCACCGCGACGATCTGCTCGAGTGACCTCGGCAGCATCAGCGCCACCCGGCTCTCCATGGTGACACCGCGGCGCTCGAGCGCCCGCGCCAGCCCCTCGGCGCGGCGCTCGAGCTCGCCGAAGCTGAGCGCAGCACCCTCGAAAACAACGGCTACCGCGTCCGGCGTGCGTTCGGCTTGTTCTTCGATCCGCAGGTGGATCGCCCGCTCGGCGGTCGCCGGCCTCTCTTCGGACTCGGTCTCGGACAGCTGGCGACGCTCGGTTGCGCTCAGCAGATCGAGATCGGCGACCGCCCGTTCGCCACCGCGCGCCGCCGACCTCAGCAGCGTGCAGAGCTGATCGAGCAACCGCTCCCCGTCGGTCGCGGCAACGTTGTCGGGATCGTAGCCCAGCTCCAGCCCGATGCCCTCGTCGAGGGTCGCCCGCAGGACAAGTCGCGCGCAGGCGGCGAAGGTCTCTCCCGGCTCGAAGATCAGCCGCAGCTCGCCGGCTTCGATCACCTCGGCGGGTCGGGCGATCTCGAAGCAGAAGGGCAGGACGGACGGACGGCCGTCTGGCTGCTCCGGCAGTACCTCGAAGCTGAAATACTCCTCCCACTCCTCCACCTTCTCGAGCGACCGAGCCAAACTCTGGGCAACCCTGGCGAAAGGACGATCCCGCTCCAACTCGACCACCAACGGCAAAGTCTTGCCGAAGGGTCCCAGGGCGCTCGCCAGCTCGCCGTATTTGCGGCCGTCGTGAGCGACGCCGAGGACCATCTGTGGAGTCCCCAGGTAACGCTGGAGCAACACCGCCCAGGCCGCCCGCAGGAAGGCCGCGACATCAACTCCGAGCTCGGCCGATGCCTGCTCCACCTCGGCCACCACCGCTGGCGGCAGACTTGTCTTCACCCGCTCCGACGGGAAGGACACAGCGGTGGGCAGACGCTCGATCGGCAGCGCCGCCGCGAGCATCTCCGCCGTCACCTGGCTCCGCCAGTACTGATGAGCACTTTCGGCCTGGTCCCCGCCGAGCAGCTCGCTCTGCCACTCGGCAAAGTCGACGTATTGGGTGACCTCCGCTTCCTCCGGCTCTTCGACCACGGCATCGGCCGTGAGCAACCGAGCGAGCTCGTGCGCCAGGTTGCGGTGGCTCGCGAGATCGGCGGACACCGCCGACGCGGTGATCACCAGGGCATGTTCGTCGGGCCCCAACGTCACCAGTGCGAAGCGGACCACCGGGCCGTTGTCGAAATCGAATTCCGCTGACCGCTCCTCGGCGGTCACGGCAGCCAGCCGGGCGAACGTCTCCCCGCCGGGGAGCTCCAACTCGCGGTAGGCCAGCTCCAGCTCGTCGAGAATGACCTGGATCGGCAGCTCCATGCCTTCGAGACAGCGGAAAACCGTGCGCAGCATTTCGTGGCGCCCGGTCAGTCGCTTCAGGAGCTGCCGTGGGCGACCCGGCGCGAGCGCACCCGAGATCCTCAGGACCGATTGGGTGACCCCGCTCGGTCCATCACCCTGCAGCCGCCAAAGGTGCTCCTGCTGGGTTGAAAGGCGGAAGCCTTCGAGTGCCTGATAACTCACGTCCGCCGCCCTCTCTGCTTGCGGATTCGCCGCAGGCTGGCGATGTTGGCGGACTCCCGCTCTTGCTTGGCGGCAGCGGCCTCGCGCTGCTCGTGATCGGTCGCGAGCTCCAGCTCGCCGAGCTCACAGCGGGGATCCTGCACCAGGCTCTCCAGCAGAGTCTGGTACTGGCGATGCATCCCGGCGACGGTCGACGCTTCGAAGAGGTCGGTGCTGTAAGTCCAGGCCACCTCGAGCCCTCCTTGCTCCCCGGGAAAGACCCAAATGGTCAGGTCGTAACGCACCAGCTCCCGCTCCACCGACAGGTTGCGAATCGTCATGCCCGGCAGGTCGAGCGGCGCCGCGGGAGCGTTCTGCACGCCGAAGGCGACCTGAATGATCGGCGCCACTCCGAGGTCGCGGTCGGGCTGGAGCTCTTCGACCAGCTTGTCGAAGGGCAGATCCTGATGGGCGTAGCCCGACAGGGCCACCTCCCGCACCCGATCGAGCAGATCGAGAAAGCCGGTTCCGGACGACAGCTGCAACCGCAGGGGCAACATGTTGATGAAGAAGCCGATCAGGCCCTCGACCTCGCTGCGATTACGCGCCGCGATCGCGGTTCCAACCACCAGGTCTTTGTCTCCCGTGAGACGGAAGAGCAGGGTGTAGAAAGCGGCCAGGAGGGTCATGAAAACCGTCGCCCCGCGGTTCCGGGCGAGCTGCTCGACGGCGTCGGTCAGCGGCTCGGGCAACGAGCCGGTGAAGCGCGCACCGCGGTAGGTGGGTACCGATGGCCGTTGCCGGTCGGTCGGCAGCTCGATGACGCCCGGGTGGCCAGCCAGCCGGCTGCGCCAGTACTCGAGGTGAGTGTCGAGCGGTTCGCCCTGCAGCCAATCGCGCTGCCACCTGGCGAAGTCGGAGTATTGGATCTTCAGCTCGTCGAGCGGTGAAGGCAAGCCGCAGCTGAACGCCTGGTACAACACGTTGATCTCGCGCACCAGGACGCCAACGGACCAGGCGTCGCAGACGATGTGGTGCATCCCGAAAAGCACCACCTGCTCGCCAGCGCCGAGCTCCAGCAGGGTCGCCCGGATCAGCGGGCCGCGGGCCAGGTCGTAGGGACGCAAGGACTCGGTGACCACCAGACGCTGCGCAAGGGCCTCTCCCTCGGCGGCCGGCAGTCCGCTCAGATCAACCCGCGCCAGCACTCTGTGCGGTGGCTCAGCGGTCACCAATGTCGGCTGCGAGCCGGCGACGAGAAACGTCGTGCGCAGCACCTCGTGACGCCGGAGGATCTCACCCAGGGTTCGTTCGAGAACCTCCGGATCGAGCGCGCCGGTGACCCGCAGGGCCTTGAAGCTGGCGTAGAAGGGATTGCCGGGCTCGAGCTGGTCGATAAACCACAGACGTTGCTGGGCGAACGACAGCGGCGCCGCCGAACGATCGTGTGACGTGGCGCAGATCGGCGGCGCGGCGCCACCCCGCGCCGCGTGGCTCGCCGCCTCGATCCGGCGAGCCAGATCGGCGAGCACAGGAGCCTCGAAAAGGCTGCGCAGCGGCAGGTCGACGTCGAACAGGGCTCGCACTCTCGACATCATCTGCGTGGCGATCAGCGAATGACCGCCGAGCTCGAAGAAGCTCGACTCCGGCCCGACCGACTTCACCCCGAGCACGTCTCTCCAGATCGCTGCCAGCATCTCCTCGAACGGGTTGTCCGTCGGCGCCGCGTCATTCTCCGTCGCCATCGTCTCGGGAGCCGGCAGCGCGGCGCGATCGACCTTGCCGCGGCGATTGACCGGAAGCTCCTCGAGCACCACGTAGGCCGCGGGCCTCATCGCCTCGGGCAAATGGGCACGGGCGAGCTCACGCAGCGCCTCGACGTGGATCGGCCCGACGGTCTCCGGGGCCGGCGGCGATCCGAGGAGCTCGGAACCGACGGCGAGGTCGGGGCGGCGGGCGAAAAGATTGTAACGATCGGTGCCGACCAGCAGCTCGTCCTGCTCGGTGACCACCTCGAAGCCGCGCTCCTCGA
>JAJCXP010000399.1 GCA_029263375.1 Acidobacteriota bacterium
GATCAGCTCTTGGCGGCGCGCACGGCTTCAGTCAAAGCCGGCAGCACCTCGAGCAGATCGCCGACAATGCCGTAGCGCGAGATGCTGAAGATCGGCGCGCTCGGGTCCTTGTTGATCGCCACGACGCAGCGCGATCCCTTCATCCCGACCAGATGCTGGATCGCGCCCGAGATGCCGACCGCCAGGTAGAGCTTGGGCGCCACGGTCTGGCCGCTGGAGCCGATCTGGCGATCCCTCGGCAACCAGCCGCTGTCGATCACCGGCCGACTGGCGCCGATCTCGGCTCCCAGGGCCTCGGCCAGCGCTTCGACCTTGTCCATGTTCTCGGTGCCACCGATGCCGCGCCCGACCGCGACGATGATCGGCGCCTGGGTCAGGTCGACCTGTTCGCCGGCAACCTCTTCGACGCCGAGCACCTCACGATCGGGAACGATCCGCGTCGCGTCGACTTCGAGTTGCTCGACCGGCGCCGTCGTGTCAGACCGTGTTGCCGGGAAAGCCCCGGACTGGACCGAGACCACGATCGGACCGGCGCCCTTCACCCGAACGTCGGACTGGAGCTTGCCGCCGAACACCGGACGGGTCCAGATGAGCGCTTCACCGTCCTGACGAAACGAGACCACCTCTGGGACCAGGGCGGCGTCGAGGAGCTGTGCCAGGCGTGGCATGTAGTCGACCGATTGGTAGGAGTGCGGCAGCACGATCCAGCCGGGCGCGTCCGCTGCGGCGGCGGCGGAGATCGCGCCGGCGAACGCGCCAGGTGTGTAGTCACTCAGCTTCTCGTGCTGGATGACGCGCACCCGCGCGACTCCGAACGCGGCCGCCTCCTCAGCGGCTGATCCCGGGTCCGCACAGGGCAGGATCGCCTCCGCCTCTGCGCCCACCAGAGCGGCGAGCTTGACGCCCGCGGCGATCGCCTCGGCCGACATCGGGTGGAGACCCGTTCCACGATGCTGCAGGAGGATCCAGACTCGATTCGCCATCTACAGAACCCTCGCTTCCGTGCGTAGCTTCTCGACCAGCTCTCGGGCCATGCTCTCGATGTCACCTTCGAGGATCAGCGCGCCCTCGCCCTTGCTGGGCACCGAGACCGAGAGGATCTCGAGCCTCGAGCCGGCCGCACCCACTTGCGTCGGATCCAGCTCGAGATCAGCAGGCGTCAGCTCGGTGAGCTCCTTGCGCTTGGCTTGCATGATTCCCTTGAGCGAGGCGTAGCGCGGTTGATTGATGCCGGCCTGGACCTCGATCACCGCTGGCAGCGAGACCCGGAGCAGCTCGTTCTTGCCGGCTTCCATCTCGCGGGTGACCTGGGCGGTCTTGCCCCCCTCCTCCACTTCCAGGCCGACCACCAGCCAGGCGTGAGCCCAGCCCAGCATTCCGGCGACCAGAGTGCCGGTGCAACCGAAGCCGGCATCGGAGGACTGCGAGCCGCTCAAGATCAGATCGAAGCCCTCGCGCCGCGCCACCGCAGTCAGGGCCCGGCCGTTGGCCCAGGGATCACCACCTTGGAAAGCGCCGTCAGAGAGGTGAACCGCGCGGTGGGCGCCAAGCGCCAGCGCCTTGCGCAGAGCCTCGCGCGCCCGCTCCGGACCGATGCTCACGGCTACGACCTCGCCGTCGGTGCGCTCCGCGATCGAGATCGCCTCTTCGATCGCATAGGCGTCGCCCTCGTTGACGCCGAAGGCGATCTCCTGTTCGTCGATCCAACGTCCGTCGGCCGTCGGGCGCAGGCGCGCCTCGGCATCCGGAACCTGTTTAATGAGCACGCCAATCTTCATCTTCGCTCCTCACACGAGCGCCCATGTCGCGCCCGAACGGCGGTCACCTTACGCGCCGCGCCCCGACCGGTCAAGACAGCTCGTCGGCCAGCTATCGCCGGTCTCTCTAATCTCCCATTAACAAAGGGCTATTCTGATCGACGGGGCGCGTGTTACCTTTGGCGCAGAATGGGTCGCGCCAGGCTGGCGCAACCCGACCTCAAACTACCTTGGAATCTCTCTGATGCAATTCGATTGGTTGATGACGGTAGCGCTGGCTGCTCCCAATGGCGGGAGCGGTGGCCTCGGCCTGTTCCAGCAGTTCCTGGCGGCCGGATGGATGGCCAAGTTAGTGTTCGGTGTGCTGGCCCTGATGTCGATCGGCTCCTGGGGGATCATCGTGTCGAAGTTCGTAGAGTTCCGGCGCGCGGCCGGGCAGACCGATAGCTTCCTCGAGGTGTTTCATCGGAGCCAACGCTTCAGCGAGGTCAACAGAGCTGCAGAGAATCTCGGCTCCTCGCCGCTGGTGGCGATCTTCCAGTCGGGCTACGTCGAGATCGACGCCCAGGTCAAGGCGTCGGCTGAGCGCGAGGCCGCCGACAAGAGCTCCGGCAGCTATCGATTGAAGTCGCTCGACGGTTTGCAGAGAACACTGTCGCGCGCCGTGGGCGTCGAAGTGCAGGTGATGAGCCGGGGGACCGGATTCCTCGCCACTACGGCCGCAGCCAGCCCTTTCATCGGTCTTTTCGGCACGGTCTGGGGCATCATGGTTGCGTTCCAGGAGATCAGCATCAGCGGCTCGAGCTCGCTCGCGACCGTGGCGCCGGGCATCGCCGAGGCCCTGGTCAACACCGCCGCCGGTCTCGGTGCCGCGATCCCGGCGCTGATCGGATTCAACTACTTCTCGAACCGGATTCGCAATCTACGAGCCGAAATGCAGGATTTCGTTCTCGAGTTCGTGAATCTGGCCGAGCGTAACTTCACCTAATCGAGGCGCGTTATGGCCTTCAGCATGCTCCCCGGCACCACCGACCCTGAGGAGTCGATGCTTGCCGAGATCAACGTCACACCCCTGGTGGACGTGATGCTCGTCCTGCTGATCATCTTCATGATTGCGGCACCGATGTTGCACCCTGGTATCGAGGTGCAATTGCCGGAAGCCGAGGCCAAGAGCCTGCCCCTGCGAGTCGAGAATCCGCTGGTCCTGACGGTCCACGAGAACGGCCTGGTCTACGTGCAGAGCGAGGCCGTCCATCCGACTCAGCTGGTCGAGCGCCTGCTGC
>JAJCXP010000400.1 GCA_029263375.1 Acidobacteriota bacterium
CGCGCCGGCGCGCCCGATCCGGAGGCCCTGTTCGGGCCCGAGCACGGTTTCCACGGCATCGAGCAGGACATGGTCGGGTTGTCGGACGCCGCCGATCCTTGGACCGGCGTGCCCGTCGTGTCGCTCTACGGCGACGACGAGAGCTCGCTGCGGCCCGCTCCGGCTGCCTTCGACGGCCTCGACCTGCTGATCGTCGACCTCCAGGACGTCGGCAGCCGCTACTACACCTACGCCGCGACCGCGGTCTGGGCGGCCGAAGCGGCGCTGTCCGCGGACTGCGAAGTCTGGATCCTCGATCGGCCCAACCCGCTCGGTGGGGAAGTGGTCGAGGGCAACACGCGGCGACCCGGCTTCGAATCGTTCATCGGCGCCTTCGAGATTCCGGTCCGCCACGGCCTCAGCCTGGGAGAGCTCGCCCTGCTCGAAGCGCGGCGCCAGGACTGGGGCGCGACTCCGCGGGTGATCGAAATGGAAGGCTGGTCCCGAGCGATGACATGGACCGACTGCGGCCGCGCCTGGCTGCCGCCCTCGCCGAATCTGCCGAGCGTCGAGGGGACCTGGATCTATCCCGGTGGGTGTCTGATCGAGGCGACCGAGGTCTCGGAGGGCCGCGGCACGGCGTCGCCGTTCGAGTTGATCGGCGCCCCCGGGGTCGACGGACCGGCGCTCGCGAGCCGGTTGAATCGGGCCAGACTGCCGGGAGTCCGGTTCCTGCCGGCGTTCTTCCGTCCGCAGTTCCAGAAACACTCCGGCACGGCGTGCGGCGGGGTGCGCGTCGTGGTCACCGATCGGAAGACGTTCCGCGCCTATCGCACCGGGGTCGAGCTGGTCGCCGCGTTGCACGAGATCATGGCCGCGGACTTCTCCTGGCGCCGGGACGCGTACGAGTTCGTCGCCGACGTGCCGGCGATCGATCTCCTGACCGGCGACGACCGTCTGCGCCGCGCGCTCGCCGGCGACGGCGACCTGGCAGGGTGGGTCGAGAGCTGGGCGGTCGACGAAGCCGAGTTTCGCGACCGGCGCCGCGAGATCCTGCTCTATCCCGAGGACGGGCGATGAAACGGATCCACCTGCTGCGCTTCGACGGAGATCCGTCCCAGCTCGGACCGTTGGTCGATGCCCTCCGTGCCGATGGCGGTCGCACCGGCTGGCTCGATCTCGCGTTGGCCGATCCGGTGCCGCCGTCTCTGGTCGTGCCGGCGTCGCTCGACTTCCTGCGCGCGGTCGCGATCGGAGAGCAGCTCACGGTCGCGGTCAAGCCGATGCGCGGCGCGCCCGTGCAGCGCGACCTCCTGCGCGAGCATTTCCGGGGTTGCCGGGTGGTGCTGGTTGCGGGCGAGGTGGATGCACCGGCGCTCACCGTCGAGGGGGACGGCTGGCGGGTCGGTGAGCGTGGCTACACGACTGACGAGTTGGTCGCGACGCTGCGCAAGCCGAGCCCGTTCTCGTAGCTCACTGCTAGCGCACCACGCCGCGCTCCGGCCAGCCGGCGGCCAGGAAGCTTCTGTCTCGCGCTCGGCAGGAGCGGAGTCTCGATTCCGTCTGACTAGTTCGGAGGGAAGACGAGTTGACTACAATGCCTACGTTGCGTACATTGCCTACGGAAATGGCCATCCTGAACATTCGCAATCTCCCCGACGACGTCCACGCCCGTCTCCGCGTGCGAGCCGCGGAGAACGGGCGCAGCATGGAGGCGGAGGCCCGCGCGATTCTCTCTGAGGTCTGCTCCCGGTCCGGCCCCGTGAGCGATGCCGCGGCTCTGCCGACCTGGATCGACACGCTCTACCGGGGCGACAAGCCCGACTCTGTGGTCGACGACCTGATCGCCGAGCGTCGGCGGGAAGCCCGCCGGCAATGATCGCCCTCGATGCCTCGGCCCTGCTCGCGTTTCTCTTCGACGAGCGGGGCGGCGACCGGGTGGCCGCGATGATCGACTCGAGCTGCCTGTCGACGGTCAACCTCAGCGAGGTGCTGGGCCGGTTCGCGCGCGACGGACACGACCCCTATCTCGTCGCGCGCCGTATCGCATCGACGCCGATCGAGGTGGTTCGCTTCGACGCTCCGGACGCGGCGCTCGCTGCACAGCTATTCGCGCCGACCCACCGACTCGGCCTGTCGCTGGGCGACCGCGCCTGCCTGGCCCTGGCTCTCGCACGCGGCGTACCGGTGCTGACTGCCGACCGCGACTGGGCCGAGCTCGAGATCGGCGTGCCGATCGAAGTCATCCGCTAGCCTGCCTTCACGCGGCTCGATATCCTGAGCTGGTGTCGAAGGAAGGTACGCGTCGCTTCTTCTTGCCCGGGCCGGCGCACGTCGAGCCGGAGATCCTGGACCGCCTGCGAGCACCGATCGCGGGGCACAGGTCGCCGGGGTTCAAGGCCCTCTATGCGTCGCTCGGGCCGCGGCTGGCTCAAGTGTTCCGGACCTCCAGCGATGTCCTGATCGCGACGTCGAGCTCGACCCTGGTGATGGAGAGCGCCCTGATATCGGCGCCGGCGGAGTCGGTGCTGCATCTCACGAACGGCGCGTTCTCGGAGCGCTGGGAAGCGATCAACCGCTCGCTCGGCCGTGATCCCGATCGATTGGCGCACCCGTGGGGCGAGCCGGTGGATCCGGACCTCGTGCGCGTGGCGCTCCGACGCAAGAGATACGACGCCGTGACGGTGGTCCACAACGAGACGTCGACCGGGGTGATGAATCCGCTCGCCGAGATCGCTGCCGCGGTGCGGGCGGAGAGCGACGCGCTGCTGCTGGTCGACGCGGTCTCGTCGCTCGGCGGCGCGCCGGTCGAGACCGAGGCCTGGGGCCTCGACCTGGTGCTCGCGGGCTCGCAGAAGGCGCTCGCACTGCCGCCCGGGCTGACGTTGTTCTCGATCTCCGATCGCTATGCCGAGCGTGCCGAGCGCCTGCCGCACCGCGGCTTCTACACCGATCTTCTGCGCTACCGCGACAAGCACCGCGCCGGCGGCACGATCACGACCCCCGCGACCCCGCAGATGCACGCGCTGGACAGCCAGCTCGAGGTGATTCTTCGCGAAGGGATCGAGGCGCGCTGGGAGCGCCACCGTCTGATGAGCGAGGCGACCCTCGCCTGGGCGGTCGAGGCCGGCTGCGAGCCCGGCGCCGCGGAAGGCTCGCGCTCCTGGACACTCACCTGCCTGCGTCCGCCGCGGGGGAGCGAGGCGCCGGAGCTCGTCGCGGCGATGGCCGAGCGCGGATTCACAATCGGTGGCGGTTACGGCCAGTGGAAACCGAGCACTTTCCGGATCGGCCACATGGGTGAGATCCGGAGCGCCGATCTTGAAGTACTCTTCGGCGAACTCCGAGCGGCACTCGACGCCCGGTCGATCCCCGAAACGATCCAAGGAGCCTGAGTGCATATAGACGCGAGCGGAAACGAAGCGGTGGCGATAGAACACGCCGAGAGAGCCAGCCCATGCACCGCATCCTGATCGCCGATCCGATCCACCCCGAAGGCTTGCGCATGCTGCGCGAGTCCGGAGCCGACGTCCACGAGATCACCGCCGAGGAGAAGCCGCGGATCGCCGAGCTCGTGCCCGAGTTCGACGCCCTGGTCGTTCGCAGCGGCACCCAGGTCGACCGTGCGCTCCTGCGCGCCGGTCGCCGCCTCAAGGTGGTCGGTCGAGCCGGCATCGGGGTCGACAACGTCGACGTCGCGACCGCTACCGAGCTCGGCATCCTGGTGGTCAACGCTCCGACCGCAAACCTGATCTCCGCCACCGAGCACACCTTCGCGCTGATGCTGGCGCTGGCGCGCAATGTGCCGGCGGCCGACCGTTCGCTCAAGTCCGAGGAGTGGCAGCGCAAGAAGTTCCTGGGCACCGAGCTCCAGGGCAAGGTCCTCGGCGTGGTCGGTCTTGGCCGGATCGGTCAGTCGGTGGCGGCCCGCGCGCGAGCGTTCGAGATGAAGGTAGTGGCCTACGACCCCTTTCTCGACGCCGCGGTCGCCAAGCGGCTGGAGATCGAGCTGCTGCCGCTCGACGAGATGCTGCCGCGGGCGGACTTCGTCACCCTGCACGTGCCGCTCACCGAGCACACGCGCAACATCTTGAACCGCGAGCGGATCGAGAGCCTCAAGCCCGGCGTCAGGGTCATCAACTGCGCGCGCGGCGGCGTCGTCGACGAAGCGGCGTTGTTCGAGGGCCTCGAGGAGGGGCGAATCGCGGGTGCGGCGCTGGACGTATTCGAAAAGGAGCCGCCGACCAGCTTCGAGCTGATCCAGCATCCGAAAGTGGTCAGCACACCGCACATCGGCGCGCAGACGCGAGAGGCGCAGGAGCGCGTCGGCACCCAGACCGCGAAGATGGTCCTGGCCGCTCTCGAAGGTTCGCTGGCGGTGAGCGCGGTCAACCTGCCGTTCAGCACCACCGGCGCCCGCGGCGCGCCGTATCTGGCCCTGGCCGAGCGGCTCGGCATGCTGGCCAGCGATCTTCAGGGCGGCAGCTTCAAGCGTCTCCAGGTCGACCTGTGGGGTGTCGACGAAGCCCTCCACGCCTCGGTGACCATCGCCGCGGTCAAGGGCGCGTTGACGCCGTTTCTCGGTGAGGGGGTCAACTACGTGAACGCCGAGAATGTCGCCGAAGGGCGCGGCATCGAGGTCATCCGAGCCACTCACCAGCACGCCGGCGACTACCCGCACCTGATCGGGGTGAGCGTCTCGGGCGGCGGCGGCGAAAGCGAGCTGGTCGGCACCGTCTTTGGCGAGGCCGATCCGCGAGTTGTGCGCTTCGAGGGCTACCGGCTCGAGTTCCGGCCAGAAGGCAAGCTGCTGGTGCTTCAAAACAGCGATGTCCCTGGCGTCGTGGGCAAGATCGGCAGGCTGCTCGGCGATGCCGGCACCAACATCGCGAACATCCACCTGGCGCGCGAGAACGGCAGCGCGATGGCGGTGATCCAGCTCGATCAGGAGCCGCCCTCCTCGGTCCTCGAGTCTCTGGGCGCGCTGCCCGAGGTCAAGCGGGTGCGCCTGGTCGACGCTGGATAGCCGATGGCGCGCGTAGCTCTGATCTTCGGCGGCCGCAGCGTCGAGCACAAGGTCTCGGTGACCTCGGCGCGGACGGTTGCGGCCGGGCTCGAGGCGGCGGGCCACGAGGTCGTGCCGTTCGGGATCGCGCTCGACGGATGCTGGCTCGAGCCGGTGCTCGCGGCGAAGGCTCTCAGCGGCGAAGTCGACGTCCTCGGCGCCGTCGGGGAGCCGATCGCGCCGACCCTGGCGACCTTCGCCACGGCGGGCGTCGAGGTCGCGTTTCCGATCGTCCACGGCACCTGGGGAGAGGACGGCACGCTCCAGGGCCTGTTCGAGATTCTCGCGCTGCCGTACGTTGGCGCCGGCGTCACCGCGAGCGCCGTTGCGATGGACAAGATCCTCTGCAAGCGGGTGCTCGAGAGCGCCGGCGTACCGGTCGTGGAATCGATCGCGGTCCGCCGCCAGGAGCTGGAGGCGCACGCGGCCGAGACGCTCGAGCGAATCGGCGAGGTCGTACCGCCGGTGTTCGTCAAGCCGAGCGTCGGTGGTTCGAGTGTCGGCATCCGCCGGGTTGCCGCGAGCGACCAGCTCGAGGATGCGGTCCGATTCGCCCTGCGCTTCGACGATGCCGTCCTGGTCGAGCGCGAGATCGACGGCCGCGAGCTCGAGTGCTCGGTGCTCGGCTACCCGGCCCTCGAAGCCTCGGCGGTGGGGGAGATCGTTCCCGGCGCCGATTTCTACGACTACGCCGACAAGTATCTCGACGACAACGCCGGCCTCCTGATCCCGGCCGAGCTCGACGCCGAAACCGAGGCCCGCATCCGGAAGATCTCGGTCGAGGCGTTCGCCGCGCTCGGCGGCTTCGGCATGGCGCGCGTGGACTTCCTGCTCGAGACCGGCGGCGCGCTCTACGTGAACGAGATCAACACGCTGCCGGGGTTCACGTCGATCTCGATGTACCCGAAGCTGTGGGAGGCCTCGGGAGTATCGCTGGCCGAACTCGTCGATCGGCTGGTCACAGCGGCGGTCGTCCGCCAAGAAGATCGGAAACGGTTGGACGACGGGATCAAGGCGTGGGTGGCGGATCTAGAGGGCCGCTAGGAGCGCCCGATTCGCTCCACCGCGCGATCTCCCGCAGCATCAACACCCGAATCCACCCGCTGAACGGCCGTACCAACAGCCAGTACGCCCGGAACTTGATCCGGCTCGCCCGGTCTCCGGCTGCGATCCGCGTCTCGGTCCTGGCGTTCGTCGCGCCGTCGCCATCAGGCTCGAGCTGAAAGCTCCAGACCGCCCGCGTCCGGCCCTTCGGGACATCGCTCTCGAACTCCTCGCGCACGAACGGATCGATATTGCTCGCCGGCGACCAGAAGCGCCCGTTGACGCCGAAGACCACCTCTCGCCACGGCTCCTCGGCGAGCTTGCCGAAGCCGACCGACTGAATGGCGACCAACGTTGGCGTCGGCTCGGCGGGCCGCTTGGGAGCCTTGCGGAGCAGCCAGCCGGGCAGGCCGCGCAGAGCGAACAGAGCCCGGATCACTCCGATCCGGCCGATATCGATCGACCAGAGTGCGTCCCAGACCTCGTCAACAGGAGCTTCGATGCGACGCTCATGGTGCGTCCGCTCGTCCCAATGGGGCATGAATCGGTCGATCAGCACGGACCGCGGCTCCCGATCAGGCGCCGTCCATGATGACCGTCCGCTGGCCGGCGCGCTTCAGTTTGCTGGCCGCCGCTTCGGCCTCGCTGCGCTTCGAGTACGGTCCGAGACCGACCCGGTAGAGATCGCCGTCGCGTCGGACGCGGATGGTTGGGAAATCGCGCTTGAGCTGCGCCTCGATCTTGCGCGCGTTGTCCCGGTCGCGGAAGGAGCCGACCTGGACCCAGAAGCTGCCGATGCGCTCGACCGGCTGGGCCGTGCCGACCACCCGGATCTTGACCCGGGCCGTCCCGGGACCGACCATGCCGATCTTCTTGGCTCCCGCTCGCGAGAGGTCGATGATCCGGCCGCGCACGAACGGGCCGCGATCGTTGATCCGGACCTTGACGGTCTCACCGTTGTCCAGGTTCTTGACCTCGACGATCGCGTCGAACGGTAGGTGCTTGTGAGCCGCGGTGAGGTCGTCCATGTCGTAGACCTCGCCGTTCGCGGTGCGCTTGCCGTCGAAACCCGGCCCGTACCAGGAGGCGACCCCTTTCTCCTCGTAGCCGACACCGGCCTGTTGTGCCCGACGATTGCCCGAGCAACTGGTGACGCACCCCCCGAGTGAGATGAGAACCAGGAGGATGGCCAGTGCGAGTCTCACACCCGCGGCTCTTCGACCTCGAGTTTCGCGCTGCCGGCGAGAGCTGGCTCCACGTGGTCCCGCAGGAACTCGACGACCTGTGCGGCGGAGCGGCCGGTCAGGCTCGCCGGTTCGATCGCCCGCAATTCGTCGACTCCGAGCTCGAAGTCGGTTTCGGCGGCCAGCAGATCGAAGAGCGGATTCTCCTCGCCGCGAGAGACCGCGCCGTGCGCCTCGAGGCTCAGGCCGCGCAGGCGCTCGTGCAGCTCCTGGCGGTCGCCGCCGCCGGCGGTGGCTCCCATCATCAGGTTCTCGACCACCATGAACGGCAGCTCGCGGCTCACGCGGCTGCGGATCGCTTCCTCGCCGACCGTCAGCCCGCTCGCGACGTGGGCGGCGACCGTGAGCACCGCATCGGCGGTCAGGAAGGCGTCTGGCAGCACCAGGCGCCGATTCGCCGAGTCGTCGAGACTGCGCTCGAGCCAGTTCGTGGCCGCGGTCAGTGGGCCGTTGAGACTGTCGGTCATCAGCCGCCTGGCGAGCGCGCACATGCGCTCGGAGCGGATCGGGTTGCGCTTGTAGGGCATCGCCGACGAGCCCACCTGCTTCTTGCCGAAGCCCTCCGCGAGCTCGCCGAAGCCCTGCAAGAGCCGCAGGTCGGTGCCGAACTTGTGGGCCGACTCGGCGGTGCCGGCGAGGGTCGCGAGCACCTGCGAGTCCTGTTTGCGCGGGTAGGTCTGGCCGGTGATCGGAAAGCGCTCGGTGAATCCGAGCTTCTCGGACAACCGCCGATCGAGTTCGACCACCTTGGCGTGGTCGCCGCCGAACAGCTCGAGGTAGCTCGCCTGAGTTCCGGTGGTGCCCTTGGCTCCGCGGCAGCGCAGGCGCTGCAATCGGTGACGAACCTCGTAGAGGTCATTCAGGAAGTCCTGGAGCCAGAGGCAGCCCCGCTTGCCGACTGTCGTGAGCTGCGCCGGCTGCAGATGCGTGTAGGCCAGGGTCGGGATCGCGGCGGTACGTTCGGAGAAGGTCGCCAGCTCGGAGATCACCGTCACCAGCCGGGTCTCGACCAGCTGCAGCGCCTCGCGCAGCAGCAGGACGTCGGTGTTGTCGGTGACGAACGCGCTGGTGGCGCCGAGGTGCAGGATGCCGCCCGCGCCCGGCGCCTGCTCGGCGAAGTGCCGCAGGTGGGCGACCACGTCATGCCGGGTCTCGCGTTCGATCTCGGCCACGCGCTCGAAGTCGGTGTCGCCGGCGACGCGCCTGAGCGCCGCGATCTGCTCCGGCGTGATCGGCAGGCCGAGCTCCAT
>JAJCXP010000401.1 GCA_029263375.1 Acidobacteriota bacterium
TCGTCGCACACCTTGATCTCGAAGCCCGGGACCACCCGGCCGAGCGTGCCGGGTTTGACCGCGCCCGGGACGTTGCTGACGAAGATGTGCCACATCTCGGCGGTGCCCAGGCCGTCGAGCAGCTCGACGCCGAAGGTCTTCTTCCAGCGCTCGTAGAGCGGCGCCGGCAGAGCCTCGCCGGCCGAGGTCGCGAAGCGCAGACACGAGAGATCCTGCTCCGAGGCGGTCGGGTCCGCAACCATCTTGTTGATCATGGTCGGCACGTTGATCAGGATCGTCGGCCGGTGGCGCCGGATCTGTTCGAAGATCACCTCCGGCGTCGGGTGCTCCGGGAAAAGCACCGCCGATGCGCCGACCGCGAACGGGAACAGCAGGTTCGAGCCGGTGGCGTAGCCGAAGTAGAGCTTGGGGATCGACATCGTGACGTCGTCTTCGCCGTAGCCGAGCGCGCTCTTCGCGTAGCACTCGGTGGTGTTCGCGAACGACTGGTGGGTCTGGACCACCGCCTTGGGCGTGCCGGTGGTGCCGCCGGAGAAGAGCCAGATCGCCGGATCGAAGCGGTGCGTGTTGACCGACTCGAGTCGGTCCGAGGCTTCGGCGGCCAGTTCGTCGAGTGCCGGGTGCCGGCTGCCTGAGGCGCCCACGGTCAAGATCCGGGGTGCATCGCCGACCAGAGCGCACGCCGCCTCGAACCCCTCCAGGTAGTCGCCCGCTACCAGCACGCAGGCCGGCTCGCAGTACTCGATCAGCGACGCAAGCTTCTCGGGCTTCTGCGCCGGATTCACCATGATCGCCACCGCGCCGAGCTTGAGGATGCCGAACAGGGCGGCCGGGAACTCGGGACCGTCGTTGAGCAGCAGGAAGACCCGCTGCTCGCGGCGCAGGCCGGCGTCGCCGAGGGCGTTTCCGTAGCGGTTGGCGAGCGCCTGGACCTCGGCATAGGTCAACGTGCCGTCCGCGAGCCGGAGTGCCGTGCGGTCGCCGCGTCCCTCGCGCACGCGAGCGTCGAGAAAGTAGTCAGCGATGTTGAAGCGCTCAGGAAACTCGAACTGGGTCGCCGGCATCGGCGGATTGTCTCATGGCCTCGGCCTCGGTTCGCCCAGCGGCAGGCGCGTGAGCGGATGGCGATGCGCGGATGTGTCGGGTCGCTGCCGGAGTGAATCTTGTAGGCTGGTCGATCAACCGCTCAACCGCGATGGATGTCTCGAAGAGAGACAAGACCGGAGGCCCTCATGATTCACGCCGGGTTCGATCGATCCGCTCACAGGCATGGACTGCACGTGGTCTTGGCGGCGCTGATGGCCTTCTATCAACCGACCTACGCAGCGGTCATCGTGGTCGACGGCGCCGGTAGCGTGGTGGCCGACGATGGCGAGTGCTCGCTGCGCGAGGCGATCGCCGCGGCCAACGGCGACGCTCCCTCAGGGGCGATGCCCGGCGAGTGTGCTTCCGGCGCGGGCGCCGACGATCTTCTCTTGACCCAGGCGGTGACTCTCGACGTGGTGGACAACACGACCAACGGCCCCAACGGCCTGCCGTCGGTGACGACCGAGCTGACGATCCGTGGTTTGAACGGCAAGGTGGCGATTCAGCGTGCCCAGTCGGCGCCCGATTTCCGGTTGGTTCACGTGGCTACCAGCGGCACCCTCGGTCTCGAGAACGTGATCCTGCGCAACGGCGATCCGGGCTCGTTTTGGAACGGCGGCGCGATCCACAATCGCGGCACCCTGAGTATCGCCGACAGCTCGATCATCGCGAACTCGGCCTACGAAGGCGGTGGCATCAATCACGACTCCTCCGGCACTCTCACGGTGACCGACAGCACGATCTCGGGCAACTCTGCCTACCTGTTCGGCGGCGGCCTCATCAACTACGACTTCGGGCCTGCATCGATCACCGGCAGCACGATCTCCGACAACGAGGCGTTCGGCGCCGGTGGCGTCATGGCGTACTTCGGAACCGTTACGCTCACCAACAGCACCGTCTCCGACAACAGAGCGAGCTTCGGAGCCGGCGGCGGCCTGAGAACCGACTACGGTTCCATCCATCTGGTCAACAGCACGCTCTCCGGCAACTCGGCGTCGAGCGGCGCGAACCTGTACGGCTACTTCGGGATGACCCTGACCGGCAGCGTGGTCGCGAACCCGGCAGGTGGCGGCGCCAACTGCGCCGGCCCGGGCGTGACCGATGGCGGCGGCAGTCGCGCCGACGACGCGTCTTGCGACACCGTGCCCGCCACCCTGACGGGCCTCGACCCTCTCCTTGCCAGCAACGGCGGCCCGACCCGGACCCACGCGCTCCTGGCCGGCAGCTCGGCGATCGACGCGGCCGGAGCCTGCGGCGTGCCGACCGACCAGCGCGGGCTGGCTCGTCTCGGCATCTGCGATGCGGGCGCTTTCGAGCGCGGAGCTCTACCCGCCGAGCCGGAGGTCGGCGGCACCCTGTCGGGCGCCAGCGGCCGCCGCGTTCGCTGCACGAATCTGACGACTGCTCAGGTGATCGAGTTTCCCCTGATGGGTGCGACATCCTGGAGCTGTGAAGCGAAGGGGCTGGTCGTGAATCCCGGCGACCTCGTCCGACAGCTGGTCGTGGGCTCGTCCGACTAGCCGGCCGTCAGTGAACAGCGTTCTGAGAGATCACTGCTAGGGCGGATCGTGCCAGGGCGGACCGCGGTCCGCGCGAGCGGGGCCGGATGCGTCCTGTCGGTCGCGATCCAGCGGTTTGGCGATCGACGGTTCACGAAGTTGGATTTCGGGCTCGGTGCGGCGTGGGCCGAAACACCGATCCACGCTTCTTGGAGGTTCGTCCCACGGGCTCGTGGGTTCGAGCTCGAGCAGCCGCGTGCGGCGGCCGGCTTGCTCTCTGGTTCTGCTCGTTGGACAACGTGATCGTTCGGGAAGCTCTGACAGGGCGGCGATCGATCCAGAACCATGAAAGGGGTTTCGTGTTGAGAATGAATTTCAGATCCCATCGGCTCCTCATCTGCGCGCTGCTGCTGCTCGTTTCGAGCGGTTTGGCCGTCGCGCAGGAGAGCACCGGCAACGTGTACGTCAAGGTGACGGACACCGAAGGCAACCCGCTGCCGGGAGTCACGGTCGAGATCTCCGGCTTCGGAGCGACCCAGGCGCAGGTCACCGGTAGCAACGGTGACGCTCGATTCCTGAAGCTTGACCCAGGCAACTGGCAGATGAAGGCCAGCCTGGACGGTTTCTCGACGGTCGAGTATCCGGCCGTCAACGTGCGTATCGCTCGCAGCACCTCGATCGAGGTCGAGATGAGCTCGGCCGTGGAAGAGGTCATCACGGTCACCTCCGAGAGCCCGCTCCTAGACCAGAAGAGCTCCTCGACGGGCGCCACGATCAGTCAGATCGAGCTCGAGAAGATCCCGACCGCGCGCGACCCCTGGTCGGTGCTCTCGCAGACTCCTGGTGTGGCGGTCGACCGCATCAACGTCGGCGGCAACGAGTCCGGTCAGCAGTCGACCTTCACGGGTCCCGGCCAGTCCGACGACGAGAACGCGTTTCTCGTCGACGGTGTCGAGATTACCGACATGACCGCGATCGGCGCGTCGTCGACCTACTACGACTTCGACCAGTTCACCGAGATGCAGTTCTCAACCGGCGGCACCGACGTGACCAAGTCGGGCGGCGGGGTGTCGGTCAATCTGGTGACCAAGCGCGGCACCAACGAGTTCCGCGGTTCGGCCCGCTTTCTGGTCACCGACTCCGACGGCTTGATCTTCGCAAAGCAGTCGGGCGCCGACATCAGCTCGAGTGAGCTCGCCTCCGGGCAGGACGCTTTCATCGGCAACGGCATCAACAAGATCGAAGAGTGGGGTTTCGAGGCCGGCGGCCCGGTGATCAAGGACCGGCTCTGGTTCTGGGGCTCCCACGGTCAGAACGACATCAAGAATCTGACCGGCGGCGCAAGCCCGGCCGATGTCCAGGCCGACGACAGCATTCTCACGAACACCGCGTTCAAGGTGAACGCACAGCTCAGCGGTTCGAACTCAGCCACCGGTTCCTGGAACAACGGGGACAAGGAGAAGTTCGGCCGCAACGCGGGCCCGACGCGGCCGCAGCCGACCACCTGGGATCAGCGTGGCCCCTCGGCGGTCATCAAGTTCGAGGACACGCATGTCGTGAACTCCAACTTCTTCGTAACCGGCGGCTACTCCAAGGTCGATGCGGGCTTCTCCCTGACCTCGAAGGCCACCAAGGCGCTGGGCGCCGACACTCCGATGTCCTACCGTGACGACAACGGCGTCTGGCAGGGCTCCTTCTGGAGCGGTGGCTCGTCGCGTCCGTCCGAGGAGTTCAAGGCTGACGGTTCGTACTTCTTCAACACCGGCGACGTGAGCCACGAGCTCAAGTTCGGTGCCCGCCTGCGCGAGTTCGAGAGCGAGAGCTCCTTCGGATGGGCGAACGACAACGCCTGGGCGATCGGAATCGGTTTCGGCTTCCAGCCGTCTCTCCTGTTGAGTCAGCGCGGTCTCGAGGCGCCGGTGACTCAGGAGTACACCTCGGCCTGGGTCCAGGACACGATCTCCGCGGGCAATCTGACGATCAACGCGGGGTTCCGCTACGATCTCCAGGAGGGCTCCAACCAGGCGGTGAGCGCCGCGGCCAACGCCTGGTTCCCGAATATCCAGCCGGACCTGAACTTCGGCGGCGCCGACGCGCCGTTCGACTGGACTTCGATCTCGCCGCGCGTGGGCCTTACCTATGCGCTGGGCGAGCAGCGCAAGACGCTGCTACGGGCGAGCTTCTCCCGATTCCCCGAGCAGATGCAGACCACTGACATCAGCCGGCTCAATCCGGCCGGGCCGTCCTACCTCACGGCGCTCTGGTACGACACCGACGGCAGCGGCGACTTCAACGGCTCGACTCTCGCCGGCAACGGTCCCGACCAGGTCGTCATCCTGGGCACCAACGGCTTCGACCTGGCGAATCCAACCGCTCTGCTGAGCCCGAACGTCACGGATCCGAATCTCGATCCGGAGATGACTGACGAGATTCTGCTCGGCGCTGAGCACGCGCTGCTGCCGGAGTTCGTCGTCGGTGTCCAGGTCACCTGGCGCAAGATCTCAGACATTCAGGAGACCCGAGCGTTCGTCGTCGACGGCGACGGCAACGAGCGGCTCGCGCTTCGGACCGACTATGTACCCGATGGCGCACCGCGCACGGGTACGCTTCCCAACGGCCAGGGCTACAGTGTCCAGCCGTGGACTCTCGATCCGTCGCTGAGCTACCTCGGTGGCTCGCTCTTGACCAATGGCGATCGCGAGCGTGACTACCTGGGCGCGAACCTCAACTTCACCAAGCGTCTTTCCAACCAGTGGATGATGCGTGGCTACTTCCAGTTCGGCGAGGCCGAATGGGACGTCCCCGCCAGCTTCCAGGCGACTCAGAGCCCGAATGTCTGCGAGGACAGCCTGACTTTCGGATGCCAGGGGTTGGACGGTGGTCAGATCGATGGCGGTATCTACGCCGTTCAGGCGGCTGGTTCCGGCGCCAAGGCCGACGTCTGGATCCAGAGCGGTTGGCAGTACAACCTGAATGGCATGTACCAGGTCGCGCCGGATCGTCCGTGGGGCTTCAACGTGGCCGCGAACATCTTCGGTCGTGAGGGCTATCCGTTGCCGTACTTTCTCGACGTCACAACGTCGGACGGGCAGAGCCGCGACATCCTCGCGGTGAACTCGGTCGACCAGGTCCGTGTCGACGACATTTTCACCGTCGACCTGCGACTCGACAAAGAGTTCGCGGCGAGCGGCAACGTCAGCTTCACGCTGGGTGCCGATGTCTTCAACCTGCTCAACGAGAACTACACGATGCAGCGCGAGCGCGGCCTGTCCCGTGGCACTTCGGATTTCCTCCGGGAAACCCTCAGCCCGCGGATCTTCCGCCTGAGCGCCCGTATCAACTGG
>JAJCXP010000402.1 GCA_029263375.1 Acidobacteriota bacterium
AAGAACATCGCGCCGACCGCTATCGAAGCGGCGCTCAAGCGTGTGGATCTGGTCGGTGAGGCGGTGGTCATCGGTGAGGCTCGAAGGTACCTGTCCGCCTTGTTGACTCTAGAGGACGAGGCTGCCGCTCGGTTTGCCGCCGAACATGGACTCGAGGTGCCGTTCCATGACAGTGAGCTGGTACGCGAGGCGTTGCAGCGTGGTATCGACCAGGTCAACGCTACCCTTGCCCGGGTCGAGTCGATTCGGAACTTCCGTGTTTTGCCGCGGAGCTTTACCGTCGATGATGAAGAGCTGACGCCGACCCTGAAATTGCGGCGGCAGCAAATCGAGGCGAATTGGTTGGGGCTGATCGACGAGATGTACGCCGACTAGTATCGCCGGGTTATTCAGCGGAGACGTTGCAGCAGGAACGCTCGTGACGAACGCCATTGGCGCACCACAGTTCGCGAGCTGACGCCGAAGACTTCGGCGGTTTCCTCACAGGAGAGTCCGGCAAAGAAGCGGAGCTCGACGATGCGGGCTCGCTGCTCGTCCACACGCGAGAGATCCTCGAGTGCCTTGTTCAGAGCGAGCACGTCGAGGGGCCGGCGCTCTGTGCCGAGCAGATCCTCTTCGAGCGTGACCTCTTGTCGGCGCCGCTTGTCGGCCAGTTGCTGCCGAGCGCTGTCGATGAGCACTTGGCGCATGGCGCGCGCTGCGATAGCCAGGAAATGGCTCCGGTCACAAAAAGCCTCTGGCGTGGCGCTCTGAAGACGGAGATACGCCTCATTGACTAACGCAGTTGGCTGCAGAGTGTGGCCGTGACGTTCACCCCGAAGATACAAACCGGCGAGTGCTCGCAGGTGAGAATAGACCTCGTTGAAGTGTCGATCGACCACCACGGGCTCGCCCGCTGAGGAGACCCTTGATTCGGATTCTGAAGCGGGCTGCTGAGCGGACATTGACAGGTCTTTCGCTGGCATGTCTCGGTCGTTCGTGAGGGGAGTTCTTAAGGAGTGGCCGAAGCCGGAGTCTACCAGCGAGGATGGATCCGATCGATGTCGCTCGGCATACGATCTCTTCCTGGGAAGCGGCTCGGGCATCACGCTCACTCTGCGAAGGGGGGGAGTTGCTCGATCCGGCGATGGAGAGGGGTCGGCTGGTCGAAGAGCGCGTCCAACATTGCTCGCGCCGACTCCGAGAGTTCTTGCGCGCGGGTCCCGTCGCCAGGTCCTCCCCTGGCGAGCAGACACGCCGCCAGGGCGGAACGAGCCTCGGCAAGATACCAAGTGGGCCCTTTCGACCAGCTCTCCTCGGCGGCCAGGGCCGGCTCGACCCGGGCAAGACAGCGCTCGGTGTCCCCTTCCAGGACCAGCGCGAGACGGCCTCTGAGGACCTGGGCTTCGAGATGGCCAAAATTATCGGTCTCGAATTCCTCTAGGAGACGCCGAGCCTCTCTGTGGCTTCCCAGATCGTAGAGTATCTGAGCCCGCCAAATGGCGGCCACGGCGGAGGAAGGGGTGCCGGATTTCCGGGCCGCCTTCTCGAGGTCGCCGTCGAGCCAGGCGACGGCGGTCTGCGGCCATGGGGCTGGGCTGCGATAAGCTCCGGGCCCGGCCGATCGGAACCAGCGCTCCGCTTCCCTCAGTCCTGCCTGAGCGCGGTGCCGCTCTCCCTGTTCCGCGAGGTAACAAGCTCTGAGTGAGAGGAGGTAGCCCTCGATCCGTGGGTCGTGGGTGCGAGCCCAGTCCAAAGCCTTCTGGATCAAGCCTTCGACCTCGGAGTGAAGACCCACTCGGGCGGCGGTCCCGGCCGCCTCGCTCAGCGCGTAAGGGAAATTGCCGGTAGGTTTCGACAGCCGCCGCTCGATGTCGAGGGCGTTCCGATAAACCTCGAGGGCGGCTTCGAATCGACCCTGACTCTTGAGCGTCGCGCCCAGGTAGTAGGTCGATTCGGCCACCGCCGGATGAATGACCCCGAGCTCGCGCCGGCGAATCTCCAGAGCCTTCCGCACCTGAGGCTCGGCGCGTGCCGGGAGTCCGAGCGCGAGGTAGGTGTCGTTCAGCGTCTGGTGCAAGGTGGCGCGCTGGAGTGGTGCCCCCTCCAGCTCGTCCTCCAGCCGATCTGCGGCCTCGTCAATCACGTCGATGACGCGGGTTTCCGGCCCCTTTTTCTCCAGGTCGCGCCACCAGCGTCCTCCGGGAGCGGCGAGTAGGTCCACCAGGAAGCGGTTGACCATCTCGGTGCGTTGGGCGTGATCGTTAGCCCGGATCCGCTGCTTACGCGCCTCGTTCGCCTTCCAGGTGGCGACGCCTAGGCCTGCGGCCAGAGAAATGAAGACCAACACGACCGCTGCCATGCTCAGCCAGTTGCGGCGCACGAACTTGGCGCTTCGGTAAGCCAGCGAGGCACCCCGCGCCTCAATCGGAAATCCGCCCAGCCAGCTCTCGAGGTCGGCGGCAAAAGCGTCGACGCTGCGATATCGCTGCTCCGGATCGCGATGCAGGGCGTAGAGCGTTATGTTGTCGAGATCGCCCCGGAGCTCGCGTCGGAGCTGACCGGGAGTCGCGGCCCCCCAGGCTTTGAGCACGGCTCGGTCTTCGGCGCCGCCCCTGGCCGTGGTGCCGCCTCCCGAAGTCGAGCTCGGGGGGCTCGCGTCCTCTTCTGCGATCGAGCGGCCGAGATCGAGGGGTGAGCTCGCCGAGTGTTCGAAGGGCGTCTGGCCGGTGAGCAGCCGGTAGAGCAAAACTCCCAGGGAGTAGACGTCGCTGGCGGTCGTCACTGGCAACCCCTGGACCTGCTCCGGGCTCGCGTATTCCAGGGTCATCGGACCCAGCCCCCCGACGGTGAGAGTCGCCTGGTCTTGGTCGACGGCCAGCAACTTCGCGATGCCGAAATCGAGGAGACGAGGCTCTCCCTCGTCGTTGACCAGGATATTGGCTGGCTTGAGGTCGCGGTGAATGATCAGGTTGCGATGTGCGTGGGCGACGGCGTGGCAGATTTTGATCACGAGCCGGACTCGGTCGCGGATGGAGAGGGCGTGTCGGTCGCAATACTGGTCGATACGCTCACCGTCGATGTGCTCCATCACCAGATAGGGCACCCCGGCCGGTGTCCGTCCGGCGTCGTGGATGTGGGCGATGGCCGGGTGCCGCAGCTTGCCGAGCACTTCGCGCTCGAAGAGGAAGCGCCTCTCCGCGTTCGGGCCACCCCCCAAGTGGCGAAGGAATTTGATCGCCACCCGCTGCTCGAAACCGTCTTCGACCCGCTGAGCCTCCCACACAGTACCCATGCCTCCTTCGCCGAGGACGTGCGTCAGCTCGTAGGGACCGAGACGATCCCCGGCGCTCGGAGAGAGCCGGTCCGGCGCGTCCCACACTAGCTCGATAGGAGCATCGAGCCCATCCTCGCCGTCGGCGGAGAAGAGGTCACCAATCGCGACGGCGAGGTCCGGTTCGTCGTCCTGCAGCTTCTCCAGCTGGCGGCGTCGCACCACCGTGCTCGCCTCGGCCAGGCGCTCGAACCATTCCAGAGCTCTTCGGGACTGCTCAGGTGACGTCAAAGGGAGCCTCTCCATAGGTCGGCAACGAGGCCGGTACGCGTAGTTCAGGGCCTCCTAGCGAGGATGGACTGGGCCAGGAAGCCAAGCTGAGGCTTGGGTTTCTGGGGCGCTAGTCTGCCATACGGTCCGGAGAGTTCCTCTCGACTTTCGTGTCCTCTATCTCGCGATCTTACGCATATAGGTACAGCGGGGTAAACCCAATCCGAAGACAGACACCAAAATACGGATGGAGGTCAGCTATTCGAACCTTCGACAGATTCCTTAGACCGTCAGCGACATCCACTGGTCGTCGGCTTCTCGCAATTCTTGCGGTGGTCGCCGCCCCGGCGGCGCTGGCCATGGACCTTGTGCGCCTCGAGACTCGCACCGACGAGGCGATCGCCGCATTCGGGGTCGACGGCCAGGGCGTCACTATCGCAGTCCTCGACCGCGGGATCGACTGGCAGCACCCAGACTTCATCAACGAGGACGGGACGACGCGTATCAAATGGCTGCTGGACATGAGCGGCTTCAACCTCTGCGACCCGGGTAACCCGGCGCCGGTCGAGTACAGCGAGGCGGAGATCAACGCCGCCCTCGCCGGTGGCCCGGCGTTGGCATTCCGCGACGCGGTCGGCCATGGCACAGCCACCGCCGGTACCGCGGCGGGCAACGGCCGGGCCTTGCCGGATCTTCGCTACCGCGGCATCGCTCCCGCGGCTGATCTGATCATTGTCAAGATGACTTCGGAGGGTGCGCCGGCACATGACGGAGAGCCCGCCGAAGCGTCGTTCCAGGGGTGTATCGACGACGCCCTCGATTGGCTCGACGCCAAAATCGACCTGCTCGGCCAGCCAGCGGTGGCGATTATCAACAGCGGCACCCAGTGGGGACCGATGGACGGCACGTCGGCGGTCAGCCGCAAGATCGACGAGATCTTCGGCGAAGATACGCCGGGCCGGGTGATGGTCATCCCGTCGGGTGACGAAGGCAGCCTGGCAAACCACTCCGGCGCCGACTACGACTCAAGCGGCGAGACCGTCATCGGCATCTCGAAGGCTTCGACGACTTTTGCGGTGATGAGCGCCTGGTACTCTGGTTCTCAGCCTGCGGAGGTCACCGTGACCTTCGACGACGGTACCTCGGTCGGTCCGGTGGCGCCAGGCGGCTTCTTGTCGCAGAGCGGCGTCACGATCATCAACTACCTTCCGGGGACCGAGTTCTATCCGTGGATTTCGACTAGCGGCGACGGTGCCCTGTGGATGGGCGTCGACGGGCACGCCACGACCGGCACCTTCAGGATCCTCGGCCAGGGCGCCGGGACCGGCCGCGTCGACCTCTACGGCGACGTCATCGGCCCCAACCTGACCCCGATCATCTCGATGACCGACAGCCTGGTTCCGGGTAGGCTCAACGACTACGCCGCGACCACCTCGGCCGTCGTCGTCGCCAATCACGTCATCCGCACCGACTGGATCGACATCGACGGCGTGCCGCAGCAGATCCTGGGCGAAGGCACGGTCGGCGAGCTTTGGCTCAAGTCGTCGGACGGACCGGCCCGCGACGGGCGTACCCATGGAGTCGACCTCTCGGCCCCCGGTCAAAACCTCTTCGCGTCAGTCGGCCCGAATTCCTACTGGGCGACCTTCTCTGGCAATCTGCCGTTCGGCAGCGGCGGCCTCTACACCCGCTTCGGCGGCACCAGCGGCTCGGCGCCGATCCTCGTCGGTACCGTCGCGCTCATGCTCCAGGCCGATGCCGGCCTCACCGCCAGCGACGTCCGCCAGATCCTGCGCGAGACAGCCGTCGGGGACGCCAACACCGGCGCGCTCCCGAACGCGGCCTGGGGTTTCGGCAAGCTGGACGTCTACGAGGCCGTGCGTAGCGCGGCGGGGAGCATCTTCATCGACGGCTTCGAGAGCGGGGATACCTCGTCGTGGTCTTCGTCGGTTCCCTGAGGGCCGCGAGCCTGCCGGCGATTAGATCAGGCGTAGCCGTCGGTTGGCGGCAGCGGTCACGGATGCTGTACTAGATACAGACTTCGAGGGCGCCCGGCAGCACTTCGATCGACTGTGGAACGATCTTCAAGATCTCACCGTCGACCATGACTTCGACCTCTTCGGTGGTCTCGAATTCGATTTTTGGGCTGCTGTGCGCCGAGACGGCGGGGTGTTCGAGGTGCGTTCCGCGATAGATCTTGGGGAAGGTTCGAACAATGTCGAAGCGTCCGAGCGCCTCGACCCGGACGAGGTCCGCGAGCCCGTCGTTGACGCTCGCTGCTGGCGCCATCAACATGGCGCCAGCGGTGTATCGGCTGTTGCACACGCAGAGAAAGGTCAGCGGACGTGAGTCGAGCTCACCGCCGGCGGCCCGGGTCGGTAGGATCGGATGGCGCAATCGGATCACCGTGTGCAACACGCCGAGCACGTAGCCAAGCGCGCCGTAGCGTTTGTAGCGTCCACGCAGGGTGTTGATGGTGACATCGGCGGCGAAACCAAAACCGAAAAGATTGACGAAGTAGGCATGTCCGTCGCGATGGGTCAGACGCAGCACATCACATCGGCGTCGCTGGCCTTCGATCAGGGCCTGAATGGCGCGGTCCGCGCCGTCGGTGGTGAATTCGCGTAAGAAGGAGTTGCCGGTGCCCAGCGGTAACACCGCGAGGCTGGCGCGTTGCCCGCCGGCCTCGATGCCGTTTTCGAGACCGAACTCTAGGCCGTGTGGCGCGAGACCGTTCAAGACCTCGAAGCAGGTGCCGTCACCGCCCGCAGCAATGAAATTCCTATAGCCTTCATCGTAAGCTTGGCGAGCGATTCGGATCGCATCGCCGTTGGCTGTCGTCTCCCTGGTCTCGACCTCGACTCCAACTCGTCGTAGTTGTGCGATCGCCGCCGGAGCCCGTCGACCGCAGCGCCCGCCGCCGGCAGCAGGATTGACTATCGCGACGAATGTCTTCGTCGAGCTGGAGGGCGATTCCATAACGCGAAATCCTAACCCGTATTCACTGTCAAAAGTTTGTTGCCATGACCACGAAGGCGTCGCCAGCTACTTCAGAGACCCTGGACTCGGTTCGCAACTTGGTCCTGAGTCATGGCTGGAATGCGACGGCGTACCAGATTCTCAATCCAGGCTTCATGCGATGGTTCTCGGAACGTGGTGACGCGGTGGTCGGATTTGTCACCAGTGCGGGTTATCGGGTTGTGGCGGGAGCCCCGATCTGCGCACGCGAGCGGCTCGGTGAAGTGGTGGAGGAATTCGAGGCGGCGACTCGGGCCCGTGGCTTGCGAACCTGCTACTTCGCAGCCGACGGACGACTCGCGAGCCAGCTCGAGCGTCGCGGTCCACTGGACCGCATCCTGCTGGGAGCCCAGCCGGTGTGGAATCCCACCCATTGGAACAACATCCTGGAGACCAAAGGCTCATTACGGGCGCAGCTCAACCGGGCGCGCAACAAGCAGGTGGTGGTCGAAGAATGGCCGGCAACCCGAGCCGACGAGCATCCCGAGTTGCACAGCTGTCTCGAGGAATGGCTGGAGACCCGTGGACTACCGCCGCTGCATTTCCTGGTTGAGCCCGAAACTCTGGGACGTCTTTATGATCGGCGGGTGTTTGTCGCTGAACGCGACGAGGCGATTGTCGGGTTCCTGGTGGCTTCGCCAGTGCCGGCGCGAGGTGGCTGGTTGATCGAACAGATCATCCGTCGACGCCAGGCGCCCAACGGCACCACCGAATTGTTGATCGACGCCGCCTGGCGGGCCTTGGCGGCGGAAGGCGTCGAGTACGTCACCTTGGGGTTGTCGCCGCTATCGCGTCGGTCAGGCGTCGAGCCGCCCCGCCAGCACCTCTGGTTGCGTGGGCTGTTGGCTTGGGTTCGCGCCCACGGTTTGCGGTTCTACAACTTCGACGGCCTCGATGCCTTCAAAGCCAAGTTCATGCCCGAGCGTTGGGACCCGATCTGGGCGATCACCAGCGAACGCCGGATCGGGATGTGGACGCTGTACGCAATCGCCGAGGCCTTCGGCAAGATGTCACCGGTGCTGTTGGTCGGGCGAGCCCTGGGACGAGCCGCGGTGAAAGAGCTCGAATGGCTACGCCAGCGGTGAAACCAGTCAGCGGTTAATTAACCAGCTCCCTCCGACTTTACCGAGATCGTCTGAGCTCGAAGACTTTGACGCCAGCCTCTTCGCCGTCCTTAAAGCCTGCCCAGGCGCTCTCGATGTGGTCGGAGCCATGGATGACGAGCTTTAGATCCGTGGATATGTTCGTCCTTCGCTGGATCCAGGTTGGTTCCACCAGCAAAATCGAAACGCATCTCGTTCGGGTTGCTGAGAGGCCGGGCGAGGTGAAGTGGACCCCTTTGTCAAGACCATTCTGAGTGAAAAGTAAGTTAATTCTTTAGTAGTAGTCGTGTAGATCGGTTCAAGTTCCTCTCCATCGTTTCGGACCGGGTGGGGGTGTTGGGGGCGCGGGGGATGGGGGGGAGATTTCCGGTCTCTTTCAACAGGATTCCCACAGCTTTTCCACAAGTCATTCGAGGCCGAAGTACACCTGCGCTGGCGTCTTGTAGTTCACCGCCCGAGGGAAACGTTGGTGACTGTAGAGTTCGACGCCCGCCGCGAGCCCAGCCTTCAGCGTCAATCCCGTGCTGTAGTCGCGTGGGTAGCTGTCCTCGTCCTTGACCT
>JAJCXP010000403.1 GCA_029263375.1 Acidobacteriota bacterium
CTGGTCGGCCGGGATCCCGCCCGCTACGAGGGCGCCGCGTACGGCAACGTCAGCGCTCGGCTGGGTCCGCCGTCGGCGGCGCTCGGCCGCCGGGCGTTCCTGATCACCGGCACCCAGACCTCAGACAAGCGCTGTCTCGGCCTGGATGACTTCGCGGTGGTCGAGCGCTACAACTTCGCCGACAACGCGGTCCGCAGCCACGGCATCGCCGAGCCGTCGTCGGAATCGATGACCCACGGCGCGATCTACGACCTCGGACCGCACATCCGGTGCGTGCTGCACGCGCATTCGCCGGTGCTCTGGCGGCGTGCCCAGGCGCTCGGGATTCCGACCACCGCCGCGCACGTCCCGTACGGCACGCCCGAGATGGCCTACGAGGTCCAGCGGCTCTACCGCGACACCGTCCTACCCGAGCGACCGATCCTGTCGATGGGCGGCCATGAGGACGGCATCGTGGTGTTCGGACGTTCGCCCGAGGAGGCCGGGCAGGTGCTGCTGAAGTGGCTGACGCGCGCCTACCAGCTCGAGTGCGCCGCGGGCGACGTCACCCTCTGCTCGATCTAGCTACAGCGGTCGCGAGCCACCGCCGCCACCGGATGCCCCGTCAGGGCTCGCCGTCAGCGTGGTGGTGGCACAGATGGCCCACACTCGGTAGTTGACCGCCACACCGCTCCGGTTGCTCGCTTCCACCTGCCAGGCGCTGCCGGACAGAGGAAAGCTTCGGTTGAGCGACACGTCAGCGCGCTTCTGATGGTCCCCTTCGTCCGGCAGGTCCAGGCCACCACCCAGGATGTTGGAGCCGGACGGACAGTGCACCAGAACGAAGCAGATCGAGCTGTCGGAGCAGGGAAGATCGAAGCTCACGCGCTCCCACCCGACGATCGGCGCCGAGCCGGCGCTGCCGCTGATGTCGATGGCAGCCGTTCCCGGAGAGATCGCTTCCGGATCGAGCCCGGTGAGCCCAGCGCCATCACCGCTGAAGGCGACCGCGTCGACGTTGCCGTCGACGCTCATCACCGTCGCTGCGGGTCCACTCGACGTTGGGTAGCCCGACCCGGGTACCACCGGATCGTCCGACCCGCGTGCGCTCTCCTGACCGACGTCCAGGCCGCGCGAGCTCGCGTCGCGATCCTCGAGGTAGGACCTGACGAGCTCGACCGCAGCTTCGAGCCGCGCTTCGTGCGCCGCGGCGACAACCCGGAACAGCCGCGGCTCGGACCACGCCGCCTCGGCGTACCGGCTCAGCGCGCCGACCGTCCACGCGTACAGCGAGCCGGACTCGAGACATCGCTCGAGCGGGGGCGTCCAGGTGCCGACGGCGCCCGGAAGACGCTCCGCCAGCACCGCGACGACATCGTCGCGCCCGGCACCCACTCGGTAGACGACGAGGTCGTACGCCTCGGCCGAGGAGACCTCACCCCAGCTGAAAGTCGGGCAGCTCGGAGCGATCGACACGCCGGTCGAGCCGCCCGGGGAAACGGTCGCGGGACGCTCGCCGCCGGCGGCGGAAGCAGCGGCAGCAGCGGCAGCCACGGAGATCAGCACGAGCAGAGCGCACCGCCAAACTGTCGACCCGGTCATGGCAGCTGCTCCCCGAGGCAGGCCACGAACTCCTGGACGTCGATCACCTCGACACTGTTGCCGCCATAGATCTGCCGGGCCGAGAACCCGGGAAAGGTGACGAACGTCATGTCGATCGGAAAGCCGACGAAGATCGAGTGGGAATCGATCTCCGGCGAGAAGATGGCCGGGATCGAGAAGCTGTCCTGGCTGCTGTTGAGACAGACGTCGAAAGCCATCTCGATGTCCGAGCGAAGTCCGAGCAGCTCGTTGAACGCCATCTCGATCTCCTCGACGGTGAGCGAGGGAATTCGGGCGCACATGTCGAGCAGGAAGGTGCTCATCGAAGCCGGGTAGTCGCCGGCGGTGTCGCAGAGCGTATCCAGAGCACCCACCACCTCCGACAGGGTCGCATCGACTGCCGATTGAAGGTCCTCGACCTTCGCCCGGAACGGCTCAGGTACGGGTAGCAGCGGCGTCAGGTCGGCGAAGAGGTTCTCCTGGCCGGTCAAGAGATTCGAAGGCCCCAACTGGGGATCGAACGTGCGGATCGCCTCGAGCGCCGAGAGGATCTTCGCTTCGTCCACATCACCCGTCGCCCGATCGAAGATCCCGAGATTGATCAGCGTCTCGGTGACCGCGGCGAAGAGGTCATCCGGACCCTCAGGAAGCGGGTTGTCGGTATCTCTGGTCACGTCCCGGCACATGGTCCAAGATAGCCCCGCTCCCCCGCCGACTCCGACTCTGAACTCGTGCAGCCCCTCGATCACCCCCTGACCCTCGGCCCCGCTGCCGAGCGCACGAGCTCCAAGGGTCCCAAGGGCCTTGATCTTCGCGTCCCAACCGAAGTCGACCGCCAGGTGGAGATCGAAGGGCAACTCGATGCAGAGCTCACGAATCAGAGTGCCGGCACGAGCATCGACCAGGCCGTCGATCTTTCCTTCTATTCGTTCCAGGACCTCCTCGATCGACTCGCCGAGTCCGCCGCCGCCGCCGCCGCCGATCACCGGTGTTCCCAAGTCCTGGTCCGGAGTCTCAAACGAGTCCGCAGCGGCGCTGGCCCCGAGCGCACCCAGCGCCACCGGAAAGCTCGCGTAGCCGTCGGCATCCCGAGCGTGAGCCACTGTCAGCAGATAGGTCCCCGACGCCAGCGGCACCGCTGGGAACCGCGCGCGGATCCGGGATTCGGTGAAGCTGTCGATCGGTAGCACCAGCCCGCCGAGCGTGACCGTCGGCACGCGGGGCGCCGGGTCGCGGGCGCCCGCCGAGCGCACGTAGCCGTGGAGATCTCTGCCGGTGATGACCAGCGATCCGCTATGCAGGTCGGGGATCGCGCTCAGGATCAGCGGTGCGGATGTCGGCCTCCGCTCCGCGCCTTGCGCGTTCGAGATGCACAGCGTGCCGAAGACGATTGCCAGTCCGAGGAAGCGCTTCATGACCACCTCCTGCTCCCCTCAGCTGGAGGAGCGGCTCTGTCGGCCCTGGGTCCTCGGATCCCCCCTGGTCACCCTCCCTTGCTCACACGGGGACCTGAGGATCGAACCCGTTTGGGCTCCGGCCGGCTTTCGTTTCCAGAAAAGTTACCACATCGAAAAAGAGCTCTGGAGGGGAAAGGACTTCGTCACCCGCCCCGTCGCGCCTGGGCCCTGAACAGGAAGAGACTCGCCAACGTCACCAGGTAGGGCAACGCATCGGTCAGTTGCGAGGGCATCTGCAGCCCCTGCAGACGGAAGCCGAGCGACTCGGTCAGGCCGAAGAGCAGGCAGGCCGCCAGCACTCCGATCGGGTGCGCCCGACCGAACATGACTGCGACCACCGCGATCCAACCTCGACCGGCGCTCATGTTCTCGACGAACAGCGTCACGTTGCCGAGTGACAGCTGGGCGCCGGCCAGACCGCAGAGGGCGCCCGACGCCAGCAGCGCACCGTAGCGGTAGCGCGCAACGCTCACTCCCAGGGTGGTCGCGGCCTCGGCATGCTCCCCGACGCCGCGCAGCCGCAGACCGACGACGTGTCGAAAGAGGATCAGCTGAGTTGCAGCGGTCGCCAGCAGCGCGAGATAGATCAGCGGCGTGTGACCGGAGAGCAGCGGGCCGACCAGCGGTAACCCGTCGATCCAAGGCAGCCGGATCGTCGGCAGCCCGCGGATCGCCGGATCCTGGAACGCCCCCTTGACGCCAAACAGCGACCTGAGCAGGTACACCGTCAGACCCGAAGCGAGCAGATTGATCGCGATGCCGACCACGATCTCGTTACCGCGCAGGGTGACCGCGAACAGAGCGAACGTCGCCGCCACCAGGACGGCGCCGGCGACCGCGAAAGCCACTCCCGCGAGCGAGCTGCCCCACAGATAGCTACCGAGGACGGCGCTGAAGGCGCCGGCGAGCATCAGCCCTTCCAGCCCGATATTGAGCACCCCGGCACGCTCGCACAGCAGGCCACCGAGAGCGGCCAGCAGGATCGGAGTCGCGAATCGCAGCAGCGAATTGGCAAGCGAGGCGTCGAACAGGCCGAGGACTTCCATCAGGCGCTCCGACCCGCGCGGGGTCGCCACCGCAGCAACGACCGGAAGCTCTCCTGGGCCGCGACCAGCAGGATGATCAACGCTTGCAGGACGCGCGACAGCTCACGCGGCACCGCGGTCGCGCGCTCCATGGCGAAGCCGCCGGTCTGGACCGCGGCGAAGAAGACCCCTGCCGCCAGCACTCCCAACGGTCTCGAGCCGCTCAGCAGCGCGACCATGAGACCGGTCCACGCCCACAGCGGCTGGGTCAACGAGCCGTCGATGAAGCGATGGTGAACCCCCAGAACCTGGATGGCGCCGACCAGCCCGGCCAGGGCGCCACTCCCGAACATGACGCCGAGGCCCAGGCGCGGCACGTCGACCCCGCCGGCGCGAGCGAAGCGGGCGTTGAGACCGGTCATCCGGATCCGGTAGCCGACCCGGGTGCGGCGGATCACGAACGCGGCCGCGATCACCGCAACGAGAATGATCAGAGCGCCCACGTGCAGCCGGCTACCTACGCCCAACTCGCCGAGCCGCACAGCCGGGGCGATCCTCTCCGTCTGGGGCAGCCCCGACTCCACGTCCCGGAGTCGGTGGTTCACCAGGTATGACGCGAGGAGGCGCGCGGGATAGTTCATCAGCAGCGTGCTCAACAGCAGCGGCACGCCGAATCGATCTTGAGACCACGCCGCCGAAGCCGCCCAGAGGCCGCCCGCGACCATCGCGGTCGCGATCGCCAGGAGGATCGTGAGCGCGCCGCCGCCCGGCAGCGCCAGGGCGACCAGGGCGCTCGCCAGACCCCCCAGCACCAGCTGGCCCTCGCCACCCAGATTGAAGAAACCGGCCCGGAAGGCAACCGCGGTGGCCAGGCCCATGCCGACAATCGGCGTCGCCCGAGTCAGCGTCGCCCAGACACCGCTCCGCCCTCCGAGGGCGCCGTTCACCAACGCGCCGTACGCCGCCAGCGGATCGTGCCCGGTCGCGGCGATGAACGCCGCACCGAGCAGCAGAGCCGCTCCGACCGCCAGCAACGGAGCGGAGAGCTCGACCGAAAGGCCCGCGCGCCGGCTCAAGCCGCCCCCGACATCAGCATCCCGAGCTGCTCCTCGGTGGCGCTCTGTCGGGGCAGCTCACCGACGATCCGGCCGCCGAGCATGACCGCGATCCGATCCGCCAGCGCGAGCAACTCGCTGAGCTCGGCCGAGATCAGAAGGACTGCCCCGCCCGTGGCGCAGAACTCGAGCAGCGCGTGATGGATGAGCTCGATCGACGCCAGGTCGACGCCTCGGGTCGGCTGCTCAACGAGCAGAAAACGCGCCTCGTGACTCAGCTCGCGGCCGACCACCAGCTTCTGCCGATTTCCGCCCGAGAGCGACGCTGCGGGCTCGTCCGCCCGGGCACCGCGAATCTCGTAGCAACGCGCCCGCTCGGCAACCCAGCGATCGATCGCGGCACGCGCCAGAAACCCACGCGGAGCGAGCGACCGGCTCTGCTCGAAACCCATCAGCAGGTTGTCGGAGATCGTCGCGGCAAGCGCCAGACCGGTGCCGTCGCGGTCGTCGGGAACATACGCCAGACCCTCGCGACGCCGCGCGCCGACGCTCGCGCGGGTGACGTCCACCCCCTGCAAACGAACCCTTCCCGCGCGGATCGGCCGCAACCCGACGATCGCTTCGGCCAGCTCGGCTTGACCATTGCCGGCAACCCCGGCGATCCCGACGATCTCGCCGGAGCGCACCGCAAGGTCGATGCCCTCCAGCGGTCGTCCCGCGACGCCATCGACAGCCACCGCTTCGATCGTCAACACCGGCTCGCCCGGTTCGTGGGCCGGCGCCCGCGCGGGTCGCACCACCCGCCCGACCATCAGGCGCGAGAGCTCCGCGGCGTCGGTTTCCGCACTGCTGACGGTGCCGGTCACCCGACCGCTGCGCAGCACCGTCACCCGATCGCACACGGCGAGCACCTCGCCCAGCTTGTGGGTGATGAAGACCACCGCGGCGCCGTCGGACGCCAGCTGCCGCAGCACGACAAACAGATCATCGCGCTCGGCGGGCGTCAGGACCGCCGTCGGCTCATCCAGGATCAGGATCGCTGCACGCCGGTAGAGCGCCTTGAGGATCTCGACGCGCTGGCGGACTCCGACCGGCAGGGTGCCGACGCGCGCCGTGGGATCGACCTCCAGACCGTGCCGCTCGGCGAGCTCGATAACCCGCTCGGTCGCCCGCCCGAGGTCGAGCATCCCGGCTCGGGCGGGCTCGGCGCCGAACACGACGTTCTCGGCCACGCTCATCGAATCGAACAGTCGGAAGTGCTGATGGACCATCCCCAGGCCGGCGTCGATCGCTTCGAGCGGCGAGTCGAACCGGCGACTCTCGCCGGCCACGCGAACGACTCCCGAGTCGGGCCGATGGATGCCGTACAGAACGCTCATCAGCGTCGTTTTTCCGGCGCCGTTCTCACCCACCAGACCGCGGATCTCACCCGCCTCGACCGACAGGTCGACCCGGTCGTTGGCGACCACGACCCCGAAGCGCTTGGTGATGCTCTCCAGCTCGAACGCGAGGGGCGCCCTAGCTGCCGGCACCTAGAGGATTCCCATCGGGTCTTCGATGCCGATCTCACCCGCCTCGATGCGTGCCGCCAGCGCCCGGAGCTCCGCACGCACCTCAGGGTGATCGACGATCAAGCAGTCGCTCTCGATCGGCCCCTCCTCCTGCAGCGCGGTCAGTGTCAGTCCACTGCTGCCTACGCCATAGACCAACAGAGTCCGCGCCGCGCCGGCACGGATCGACTCCGTCGCTTCGACGATCACGCGGTCGACCCGCTTCATCATGTTGTCGACGATCCGACCGGGCGCCGCCGGGCACTGATCGACGTCGATGCCGAAGGCGTAGAAACCCTCGTCCCTCGCCGCCTCGAACACGCCGAGATTGCCGGCAGCGGCGGCGCTGTAGATGTGATCCACGCCCTCGGCCGCCAGCGCCAGCGCCTGCTCCTTCGCGCGCACAGGATCGGCGAACGGATTCTCTCCGCCGACCCAACGAACCGAGACCTCGATCTCCGGCCGAACGTGCCGCGCCCCGGCGGCGAAGCCATCGGTGTAGCGATGCAGGAAGGGGATGTCGGCGACGCCGATCGCCCCGACTCGGCCACTCTCCGACAGCATCGCCGCGGCCGCGCCGATCAGGAACGAGCCGTCGAACTCGCGGAACAGG
>JAJCXP010000404.1 GCA_029263375.1 Acidobacteriota bacterium
ATCGACTGTGGAGCGGCTGACCCGCGGGTCAACGCAAAGGAGTCTCTGTCCCTCTTTTTCCTACAGCTGGAGCTTTGCCTGGGCCGGTTCGTCGCCGTCGTCGGCGTCGCCGCCGTCGGAGTCTTCGAGATCACCGAGGTAGATGAACCGGTCGAGCCCGCGGACGTATTGGAAGCCGACGCCGCCGGCGCGGGTCATGTTGCGCAGCTGAGCGAGCTTCGAATCGAGATTGTCGATGAAGTGCAGGGCGATCGCCTCGGCCGTCATCGGCACGACCGGGGAGCCGTACTCGAGCCGTCCCTGATGCGACAGGACCAGGTGCTCGAGGTGAAGGCGGGTCTCTTCCGGGAAGTCGGCGATCGCCGCGCAGCGTTCGAGCAACATGTCGCGGCCGAACATGACGTGACCGACCAGTCGGCCGGCTTTGGTGTATTCGTTGACCGGCATTGCGCCGATCTCGGTCAGCTTGCCGAGATCGTGGAACAGCACGCCGAGCAGAACCAGATCGCGGTCGAGCTCCCGGTAGTGGTCGCACAGCTGGAGGCCGACCTCGGCCATCGAGACCACGTGCTCGAGCAGGCCGCCGCGGTAGGCGTGGTGGATCGCCTTGGCGGCCGGATGCTCCTTGAGCTGCTGTCCCCACACCGCCAGCGACTCGGCGGCCAGCCGCTGCAGGCAGGGGGTCTTGATCTCCTGGCCGTAGATCTCCTTGAGCCGTGCCCAAAGCTCGCCTATGTCCTCGGGCGTGGACGGTATGAGCTTCGACTCGTCGAAGCCGTGCTCGCGGTCGCCCTCGATCACCTTGCGGCAGTCGGTGACGTTGATCTGCGGCCGGTCCTTGTACAACTTCACGTGGCCGCGGAAAGCCACGAAGTCGTGAGCCTCGTACTCTCCATCGAGGGCTTGGCTATCGGACCAGGCCTTGCCCGTGATGCTGCCGGTTGCGTCGGTCAGCTCGAGGTCGAGAAACTCTCGGCCGTTGCGGTCGACGCGTCTCTCTTTGCGGCTCAGCAGGGCGAAACCGGAGACTTGGTCGCCGTCCTCCCAGTCGCGGATCGGTTGGTCACGGCGCTTGGCGGTCATAGCGCGGCTTACTATATGGCAGGCGAGCCGCTGGCAGTCGAATTGCAGGGAGGGGTTAATGGGGACTAGAGGAGAACCCACCGACGATGAGAGTATCGATCCGAGCCGCCGCTTTCGCCTTCAGCCTGCTTGTCGCGTCCTGCCTCGCGCCGCTCGAGCTCCTTGCCCAGAGCGGCCCGGAGCCGTCGGCCGACGAATGGCTCGAGCTGTTCGACGCCGCGACCTTCCTGGTCGACCGCGAGCGGCGTGAGCAGGCGCTCGATCTCGAGACCGACCAGCGCCTGACCTGGACCCGGGAGCTCCTGTCGGAGGATCCGATCCCCGAGACCCCGGACAACGAGCTGGTGCGGGCGATCGAGCGTCGCCAGATGATGGCGCGCGGTGAGTTTCTGAGCCTGCTCGACCATCGAGCGCGGGTGATCTTTCTCAACGGAGCGCCCGCCGCCCGCAAGGAGATCGAGTGCGGCGCGACCCTCAACCCGATCGAGATCTGGGCCTACGGCGAGCGCCAGCTCGTCTTCTACCAACCTCGTCCGGGCCGGCCGTACCGCCTCTGGCAACCGCTCGACTCGAAGCGCGCCCTCTACAACGAGGAGATGGCCTACCTGATGCAGCAGCTCGGTGAGTACGGCATTCGGCGCCGGATCGACGTCCGAGCGTGCGAGGACGTGCGCCTGGTCGACGACGCCACCGGCATCGACGGCCTGCGCGGGTTCAAGGATGGCCGGCCGCTGCAGAAGGAGCTGGTCGCCTACCTGACGCCGCCCTCCGACCTGGGCGCCTGGTCGCGAACGGTTCTGGCCGACTCGACCCAGGCGCCGCCCGCCATCGTGGCGCGTAGCATCGAGCTCACCTTTCCGCAGGTCATTCAGCAGCGGATGGTGACGCGGGTGTTGATCACTCTGCCGCCCGAGGTCGAGCTCGAGACCTATACCGAGGAGGAGCGTACCGAGCACCGGCTGATCGTCTCCGGTTTGATCGAGCAGGACGGCGACATCTTCGAAGAGTTTCGGGTGCGTTTCAAGCTCAAGCCGCCGGGCGAGGGCATCGCTCTGGCGCTGGCGTTCGATCGAGCGCTACGACCGGGACGCGAGTTCGTGCTCCGGTTCCGGCTCGAGGACGAGCTCGGTGACGGCCGTCTCTACGCCAGTCGTAGCTTCACGGTGCCCGACGAGCCCGACGGAGTGATCGAGCTGCCCGTGCCCGATGACGTCATGCTGGCGATGGGCGAGGAGCTGGAGCTGCGGCGGATCTCGGGCGAGGACAGCGTGCTGCTGGTGCCGCCCCAGGTCGATCTGGTGCTCGGTCTCTGGCGCGCCGAGGTCCTGGTCACGGGCGACCGGATAGAGAAGGTGGTCTTCCTGGTCGACGGCCAGGAGCAGCTCACGCGCGGCTCGGCGCCGTTCTCGGCCGAGGTGCGATTGGCCAAGTTCCCGCGTGAGCAGCTGATCCGCGTCGAAGGGTACGACGAAGCGGGCGAGCTGGTGGCCGCCGACGAGGTCTCGATCAATCAGCCGCGCGGCTCTTTCAAGGTACGGATCACCGAGCCGCGCTCCGGCACTCCGGTGACCGGCACCGTGACGGCGCTGGCCGAAGTCGTCATCCCCGAGGAGCGGCGGATCGAGCAGGTGGTGTTCCGGCTCAACGACGAGGTGATCGGGGAACTCGTCAAGGCACCCTGGGCGGCGACGCTCGAGGTCCCCGGACAGGACCAGACCGCCTATCTGACGGTCACCGCCACCCTCGACGACGGCAGCCAGGCCGAGGACATCCACTTTCTCAACTCGCCGCAGTACCTCGAGCAGGTCGAGGTCAACTTCGTCGAGCTCCTGACCACGGTGCTCGACGACGACCGGCGACCGGTGCCCGGTCTCGAGCGCACGGACTTCACGGTGCTCGAAGACGGCCGTCCGCAGCAGCTCGCCAAGTTCGAGCTGGTCGAGAATCTGCCCCTGGCGGTCGGCATCACCATCGATACCTCCGGCTCGATGGCGATGCTGCTGCCGGAAGCGCAGCGCGCGGCGGTCGAGTTCCTGAACAAGGTGATCACGCCGCGCGACCAGGCATTCGCGGTCGGCTTTGCCAAGGAGCCGGTGCTCCTGATTCCGCCCACCGACGACGTCGGCGCGGTGGAGGCGGCGCTGGGCGGGCTACGCTCGATCGGCTGGACCGCGCTGCACGACGCAGTCGTCAGCAGCCTCTACTACTTCCGTGGACTGCGCGGCCGCAAGGCACTGATCCTGCTGTCGGACGGCAACGACTCGGCGAGCTTCTACCCGTTTCGCGACGCCCTCGAATACGCACGACGCAGCGGCGTGGTGATCTACACCATCGGACTCGACGTGGGGAAGCTGCAGACCGAGGTCCGCAGCAAGCTCAAGAACCTGGCCAAGGACACCGGCGGCCGGAGCTTCTTCGTCGACAAAGCGACCGAGCTGAGTAGCGTCTACTCCGAGATCGAGCGCGAGCTGCGCAGCCAGTACCTCCTGGCCTACAACTCCGACGCGCCCCCCGGCGCAGGTGGCGACTTCCGTACCGTCGAGGTCAAGGTCAAGGGGAGCCGGAAGGCACGTACCGTCGCCGGCTACTACCCTTGATCTCACTAGACTCCCGGGGCCAGCGCGGGGATAGGATTCATATCGAGATGCCGAGAGCCGCAGCTATCGCAGTCGTCGCAGCCGTCGTTCTGACGTTGCTCGTCCCGGCGCCAGGGCGCGCCGAGAGCTCGAGTTTCGTCCTGGAGCGGCTCAACGGCACCTACACCGATCTCGGCGGTGACGTCAGCGAGGTCCAGAGCGGGCCGATCACCGTCCGCCCCAAGTCGTCTTCGAACAGCTTCGAACTGTTCGGCAACCGGCTCGAGCTCACACCGCTACCCGAGGGCGAGCACGATGCGGTGTTCTGGGTGCACTTCGAGGGCGAGGCCGAGGTCGAGGCCGAGATCCTGATGGCCGGGTTCTCGGCCGGACTGCTGACCGACGAGGTCACGGTCCTGAACCAGGAGAAGACGATCCGCTTGCGCCTCAAGATCGCGCGCCAGAACGAGGACTACCTGCTGACCGTGGTGGAAGCGCCGAAGGACCTCACGATCCAGGTGCGCAGCCGCCTCGGCGCCCAGATCGTCTCGATGTGCGAGAGTCTCACCCGGTTCGTCTTCGGCGCGCGCTGCGACGGGCTCGACACGGCGATGTCGAATCCGAAACTTCCGCTCGCCGAGCCTGGCGACGAGTTCGTGCTCGAGTCGGGTCAGCTGACGCCCAAGGAGAAGGCTCAGCTCGAGACGTATCTCGGCCCGGCCGGGTAGCTTCGAGCGCCCGCTGATATCGTCCGGCGGATGACGGGTACCGAGGCTCAGAGCCGGCGAGAGCTCAAGCGCGAGTACAAGGGGTCCTATCGCCCGATGGGCGTGTTCCAGGTGCGCAACACGACCGACGGTCGGCTCCTGGTGGACTCGAGCGTCAACCTGCCGGCGATCTTCAACCGGCTCCGCACCCA
>JAJCXP010000405.1 GCA_029263375.1 Acidobacteriota bacterium
CGGCCGGGCGCTCCGGCGGTGACGTGGTGTAGACGAAACGACCGCTGTCGGCGACACTGAACGAGCCGCCGGAATACGGGCGCGAGAGCGAGTTGCCGACGTCGTCCGCCAGGGTCTCCACCTTACCGGCGAGCGAGACGTAGGCGACCTTGCCGTTGCCTTCCGTGTCGTACTTGAAGAACAGCCCCTGGCCGTCGGCCGCCCAGATCGGGCTCTGGACGTCGCGGTCGAAGTTGCCGGTGACGACTCGAGAGGCCGCGCCGTCGCTCGCCATTACGTAGAGGCGGGTGACGTGGTACCCCTGACGCCGGTCGTCGAAACCGACGTACGCGATCTTGGAACCGTCCGGAGAGACCACCGGGTTGTTGTCGGGGCCGCGCCGGTCGGTCAGCGTTCGGATCTCGCCGTCCGAGACCGCGATCGAGAGGACCTCGGACTCGAGCGGATCGTACTCCCAGTCGTCGTTGCGATTGGCCGAGATCAGGACGTGCTTGCCGTCCGGGGTCCACGACGGCGTGCCCTGGTGGTCGAAGTCACCACTGGTGATCTGCCGCGGCGAGCCGCCTTCGGCCGGCACCACGAAGATCTGCCAGTGGCCGGGGTCGACGAAGCCGGCGCCGTCGAAGCGGTAGACCATCGATTCGATCACCTTCGGCGGCGCGGCCCACTCGGCGCCCTCCGGCTTCGGCGGCATCTCCGCCATCGGCTTGCGGCTGGCCGGGATGCGCATCGGAAAGGCGATCCACTTGCCGTCCGGCGACCAGGAGAGGCTGCCGGGCGCACGCGTCAGGTTCGAGATCTTCGCGGTCTGGCCGGTGTCCATCCAGCGCATGTGGAGCTGTGCGGAGCCGCCTTCGCTGGAGACGAAGAGCAGCCGGTCGCCGCTCGGCGACCAGTGCGGCGACGAGTTGGAGTTGTTGCCTGAGGTGAGCGGTCGGTGATTGCCACCGTCGAAGTCGACGATCCAGATATTCGCCCGGCGACTGTCGTTCATGATGTCCATGAAGTGGCGCACGTAGGCGATGCGTGAGCCGTCGGGCGAGATCTGCGGATCCTCGGCCCACTCGAGCTCGAAGACGTCGAGTGGCTTGAACCGTGTGTGGTCGTCGTCCGCGAACGCGGCCGACAATCCGCCGCAGGTAAGAATGACGGCGACAGCGACTTTCAGGAAACGTGGTGTGGTCATCGAGCACCTCCTCGGGAACTTCACGGCCGATCTGGAATCGAGGCATCATACGACGGAGTCATCGAGGGCCTGGCATGTGAGTTGCTCTACACCTTCATGAGAGCCGGAAGGGAGAGACGTCATGACTGGAAGCCACTGTCAAATTGCGCCGAACGCTGTCGAAAGGGTGTTGTCGACCGCGGTCGTTCTCGGGTTGGTCGCCTTGGCCGTCCTCGGGCTGCCGCAGGCGGCCTACGGACAGGACTCCTCGGAGTCGCCGAGCTTCGAAGACCGGGTGGTCGTCTCGGAGGTGCTGATCGACGCGTTGGTGACCGACAAGCAGGGCCGGGTCATCCTCGGGCTGGGCCCGGACGATTTCGTGGTCGAGGAGGGCGGCGAGCCGGTTGCGATCGCTGGCGTCAGCTTCTACAGCAGTCAGGAGCGGGCGCCCTCGGCGCCGATCGACCTGCCCGGCTTCGATCTCAGCGACATTCCGGAGGATCGCTACTTCATCCTCTTCTTCCAGGAGATCCGCTCGGCCGGCGCGGGCCTGAATCGGCTGTTCAGCCGCCAGCAGCAGGCGGCGCGAGCGATGGAGGAGTGGGTGGTCTCCGGTCTGGCGCCGGCGGACTTCGTGGCGGTGGTCTCCTACGGCTACAAGCTCAAGGTCCACCAGGACTTCACCCGGGATCGCCAGAGGCTCCTGAAGGGCATCGAGAGCGCGGCCCGCGGTCACGACCCCGAGCGCGCCTGGCCGTCGCGACAGCCGCCCGAAGACGAGATCGGCCCGCTGCTCCGGGCGCTGCCCACGGGCAAGGAGCTGCGCAAACAGAGTGGCAACCTCTACGAGGGGCTGCAGCTGCTCGCGAGCGCCGCGGCGACCGTGCCGGGCCGCAAGAACCTGGTCTTCCTGGGGATCGGCTTCGATCCGATCCGCAGCACCGAGTACCGTCGCATGTACCCGACGATCCGCGCGCTAAACGACGCCAACGTCGCGGCCTACACGATCGACCTGGTGCCGACCGCGACCGAGCATTCGCTCCGCGCGTCGTTGAACAACCTGGCGATCGCCACCGGCGGCGACTTCTTCTTCACCTTCATCCGGTTCGATTCGGCTCTGGAGAAGGTGTCGGAGACCACCAGCGGCTACTACCTGATCGCCTATCGGAGCGAGCACCCGGCGGGTGCGTCGGGCTACCAGCGGGTCAAGGTCAAGCTCGCCAACCCCGAGTTCAAGGTGTGGGCGCGCAGCGGCTACTCATACGGTGACGATGGCAGCTCGGGCTAGCTGATAGCTAGCCGGCGCCTCCGCCCCCGCCGCCTCCACCGCCACCTCCACCGCCGCTGGCGCCGCCGCTGCTACCGGTCGCCGAGCTGAACGAGGTCGACACCGAGCTGACCATGGTCGAGATGCCATCGCCGACGTCGCCGAGGCCGCCGGTGAGCAGGCTCCCGTGGTGCGGGGTGTACCAGGTCAGCGGGCGGTGGCCACCGGTCGGCGCCAGTCGCTCGAGCTGGGGGATCACCTTGCGGTGCATCCCGAGCGCTACGGCGTAGACCAGGTAGCGCTCCCAATCCTGGGAGGTCAGCGAGACCGGGCCGAGCATCTTGGACAGCGAGCCGAGGTGCTTCCTGAACGCTTTCCAGCGCAGGTACTCGCGCTTGCCCTCGACCGAGAGCCGGCGCAGCGCCGCGCTCAGCATCAGCTGAAGGCCGCCCAGAACGATCGCCGGCACGCCGGCCTCCGACCGGTTCCAGGCACAGAGCGCGATACCCAGCACGATGAGGGTGCCGCCGCACATCGCGTTGAGCTTGACGACGCGCCACGGCGCCTTCTCCCGCCACCCGAGCTCGTCGGCGTGCTCGCGGATGGATTTCTTCCACATTGCGAGGAATCGCACCATCTGCGAGCGGTGCTTGCGGGCGTGAGTCTTGAACTCCGACATCAGGAAGCCGTCGGCGCCCCCGGAGAGCGGGTCGAGCAGCTCTAGCAGCTCGATCTCGAACGGCAGCAGCTCCTGCCGTGATCTGCCGGTGGCCCGGAATCGATAGTCGATCCTGGTCCTCGAACCGAAGAACAGGACGCGCTCCTCGCGCTCCTCTTCACGAATCTCGAAGTGGCCGCGGCGCGCCAGGTCGAGGAGCGTGCTGGTGAGCATGCCGCCGGCATCGTTCGGGCGCACCAGATGCGCGACCAGCGCCGGCGGCCGGTCGTCGGAGATGTCGCCGGGCGACCGGGTCAGAGTCGGCTGGTGCGGCCAGGCGTGGCGCCGGAAGAGAAATCCCCAGAGCAGCAGTCCGGAGCCACCGGCCAATGCCGCCAGCTTCGTCAGATTCGACTTCTGGTCGACCCGCCGCTCGCCGGCGGCGCGCCGAGCGTTCGCCTCTTCCGCCCAGCGGCCCTCCTCCAGGAGCACGGTGTCCAGGCGCCACGCCAGTGAATGCGGTTCGAGGTTCGGGAGCGCCGCCGCGGGAAAGAGCACTCGGGCTTCCCAGAAGGTCTTGGCCGGGAGTGGCGCGACGCTCAAATACGCTGAGCCGTCTCCTGGCACCGAGACGAAACCGTGGAGCGGGCCGTGCGCCCAGGCGCGCACCTCGGAGCCTTCGACACCCGGGATCGGGTGGATCCGGACGCTGACCGCCGCGATCTGCCGGTCCCAGTCGGCCCCTACGAACTTGTAGTACAGCTCG
>JAJCXP010000406.1 GCA_029263375.1 Acidobacteriota bacterium
GCCGAGACAGCGCTTGTCTGAGGTCTGGGTGCCGGTGATCAGGAACGCCCGGCGGCCGAGCGCCGCCGACGGCGGACCCAGCCGAGCGCTGACGTTGCCGTACGCGGCGCCCTCGTAGCGGGCGGGATCCCGGCCGACCAGGCCGGTCAGCGCCATGATCTCGCGCCAGGCGATCAGCCGGCAGGCGGTCTCGCCCACCCGCCTCGGCGTGAGCGCACCTCGCGTGTGCGCCGCCCGAAATTTTATGACCCCTTCCTGCGCCGGCATCGGACGCAGACTCTACAACCCCCGGCGACGCGCGGTGTCTCAGAAAGGGGAGAGCCCTCCCCTTTCAACCCCTCCTATCCGAGTCTCCAGGGGCCGGCAACCGATACTGACCGGAGAAAGGGGAGAGCCCTCCCCTTTCTTCAGTCAATTCAAACCCCGAAATCCTCAGCCGGAACGCCGATCTGATCGCACAGATCGCGCACATCGCTCGGCGCCAGACTCTCGTTGCTCAGCCGGCCGTCCTCGATCAGCTGTGTCAGATCGCTCGCGGCGCCGAACTCCCGCTCGACCCGCTCGACGAACTCGGCCACGGTAGGACCGTGCCAGCGGCTGCCAAGTGTGAGCTCGGCTTGCAGAGTCGGATGGCGCCGGCGGTCACGTTGGGTCGGATGTGACTGAGCTCTCATTGTCGTGTCTCCCTTTCGCTCGTCTCCACACAAGAGATACGCAAGAAACGAGCCGAAGGTCTTAGCTTCCTCATCCCCAGATGCCCAAGTGGTTACAATCCGGTGACATGCGCCACCACATCGGCACCAGTGGCTACTCGTACAAGGAATGGTGTGGACCGTTCTACCCGGAAGGCACGAAGCCACCGGAGATGCTCGGCTACTACGCTGGCCAGCTCAAGGCGGTCGAGATCAACAACACCTTCTATCGGATGCCCAAGCGCGAGGTCCTCGAGGGGTGGGCTGCCCAGGTGCCCGAGGAGTTCCGCTTCATCCTCAAGGTCACGCGGCGGATCACCCACTTCAAGCGCCTGAAGGAGAGCGCCGCGGAGGAGCTCACCTACGTTCTGGAGACCAGCGCGGCCCTGGGGGATCGCCGGGGTCCGATGCTCTTCCAGCTGCCGCCCAACTTCAAGCAGGACGCCGAACGCCTACGTGCGTTCCTGGAGCTGTTTCCCGAGGGCTTCCGGGCGGCCTTCGAGTTCCGTCACCCGTCCTGGTACGACGACGAGACCTACGAGATCCTATCGGCGAAGGACGTTGCCCTGGTGATCGCCGATACCGGCGACGAATCCGATCCGCCGTTCACTGCCACCGCCGGCCACGGGTACCTACGGCTGCGCAGGGAGGCCTATACGGACGCCGAGCTCGAGACCTGGGCGAAACGCATCGCAGACCAGAAATGGACCGACTCGTTCGTCTTCTTCAAACACGAAGACGCCGGAGCGGGACCACGCATGGCAAAGCGATTCGAGAAGCTGCTCTAGCCCGCCCTTCTAGGGCGGCGTCTGCTGGTCGATGCGCTTGATCTGCTCGAGCTCCTGCTCGCGGGCCTCGAGAAGATCGCCGAGCTCGGCGACGCTCTGTTTCAGCCGATCGATCTCGGCGAGCAGGCGCTTCACCTGCACCTCACTGTCGTCGACCTCGCTGTCCTCCTGCTCGGTCTCCGAGTTGAGTCGGTCGACCTCGGCGAGCAGCCAGTCGGCGCGCTCCGCCTGGGCGGCGAGCTCGGCGGCCAGCCGGTCGCGCTCCCGACCGAGCGACAGCAGGTAACTCGCTTGCCGCGCCCAGAGGCTGTCCGGGTCGCGGGCGATCACCGCCTCGAGAGCCTGCTCGGCCTTGTCGAGGTCGCGATCCTCGGCCCCGGGCAGTGCGAAGCTCAGCCCGAGCCGGTAGCGAGCCCGAGACTCCCCGTCTCCGAAGGCTCTGCCGCTGCTGAGGTAGCTGATGTAGGCTGCCCGGGCGCGTTCCAGATCGCCGGCCTGGAATGCGCGGTCACCCTGTTTGAGCGCGGTGGCGCAGCCCAGGGAGAGAGTCGAGCAGACCGCCAGGGCCAGCCCCACGAGTCGACGCGCCAGGCGCCGTTTGGAGAGCTTGGTCATACGACTTGAGCGGCCCTCTGATCTTGGGCGACCGGCAGTGAGACGCAAAAGACGCTGCCGCTCGGATCTCGGTCCTCGACCCAGATGGCACCCTGGTGAGCATCCACGATCTGGGTACAGATTGCCAGCCCGAGCCCGACGCCGCCGGTGCGCGGGCGCCCGACCTGATGAAACTTCTCGAAGATCCTCTCCTTCTCTTCGTCCGGCACACCGGGCCCGCGGTCGGCTACCTGAATGCCTGCCGCCGGGGGCAGGTCCGGCTCGGCGGGGCGCCGCCGAAGCTCGCCCGCCGGCAGCACGCGGACCTCGACTGACGAGCCGTCGGGCGAATACTTGAGTGCGTTGTCGATCAGGTTGCCGACCAGCTGAATGATGCGATCGCGGTCGCAGTCGGCGAGGACCGGCCGCTCCGGTGCCGCGAAGGCGATCGACAGCCCGAGCTCCCGGGCGCTCGCGAGGAAACCGTCGACGACGTTCGACACCAGCTCGACCAGGTCGTTGCTCTGAGATTCGAACAGCACGGCGCGCTCTTCCAATCGCGCCAGATCGAGCAGTTTGGAAATCATCTCCGCCAGGCGTTGGCTGCCGTCGAGATTGAGATCGAGGAGCTTGCGCTGCTTCTCGGTCAGTGGCCCCGGGATCTCCTCGAGCAGTAGCCGATTGGTCTCGTCCATCGCCACCAGCGGCGTCCGGAGTTCGTGCGAGATGTGTGAGAGAAAGTCGCGCTTCATCTGGTCGAGCTCGCCGAGGCGCGCCACCATCTGGTTGAAGCTGACGGCGATGTCGGCGAACTCGTCGCTGCGCGAATCGTCGAGTCGCGGGTAGGAGTAGACGCCGCGAGCCACTGAGCGCGTGCCCTCCTCGAGCCGGCGCAGGGGCTCACGGATCGACCAGAGCGTCAGCGCCAGAATCGGCACGACGAAGGCCAGGGCCACCGCGACCAGGATCCACGACGCGGTCTGGGCTCTTCGGGCGGCCGCGAAGGTCCGGTTCGCCTTGCGCTCGATCGCCTCGCGAATCGCCGCGTTGACCCGTCCGAGCTGAGCACGAATCCCTTCGACACCACTTACCAGCGAGACCCTCATCAACTCCTCGTCTTCGGGCGCCAGGCCGCCCTCGAGCTGCGCGGGGTGCGGAAACTTTGCCAGTGCCGACCCGTCCCAGAGGCGGCGCAGCCGATCGCTCTCCTCGCGCACGTGATCCGAGAGCTCGAGCGCCTCGAGCCTGTCCAGCTGGAGCTCGAACGACTGTTGGAGCTCACGCACACGATCGATGTACAGCAGATCGCGCGTGACCAGGAACTTGAGCGGCGCCGATTCCAGCTGCGGCGCCAGCCGCTGCAGGTCGAGCGCCAGAGTGGTCGCCTGAAGCTCGGTCTCGCCCATCAGCCGTTGTCGCTCGACGAGCCGACTCACCTGCATGGTGTTGTAGCCGAGCACGACGATCAGGATCGCGGTCAGCAGACCTGAGCTGAGCGCGACCTTGCTGCTGACTCTCACCCGCCCCCCGCGTAGGCGCGAAGCTTGTAGCGGATGGTCTTCACGTCGATGCCGAGCGCCCGAGCGGCGCGCGACTTGTTGTTGTCCATCTGCTTGAGAGTCTCGAGGATCAGTCGCTTCTCGGCCTCCGCGACCGTCGTGCCGGCCGGTAGGGTCACGGCGCCGGCGGCCTCGTCTCTGCGCTCGCGGATGAAAGGCGGTAGGTGGACGCTCTCGATCCAGCCGCGCCGTGCGACGATCACCGCGCGCTCGATCACGTTGCGCAGCTCGCGCACGTTGCCGGGCCAGCGGTAGGACGACATCGACGCCAGGGCATCTTCGCTGATGCCCTCGGTCTCCGCCGAGTGCTTGGCGTTGAACTGGCGCACGAAGTGCTGGGTCAGGAGCGGCAGGTCGTCGATCCGCTCGCGCAGCGGCGGCAGCTCGACGTTGAAGACGCTCAACCGGTAGAAGACGTCCTCGCGCAGCTTGCCCATCTCGACCGCCTCGTCCGGACGGCGGTTGGTGGCCGCCAACACGCGCACGTCGACGACCACGTCGCGGGCGCTGCCGATGCGCCGGACCTTGCCGTCCTCGAGCACCCGCAGGAGTTTGGCCTGAACCCCGATCGGCATCTCGCTGATCTCGTCCAGAAAGAGGGTGCCGGTGTCCGCCTGCTCGAAGTAGCCGGGTCGCGAGCGCAGGGCGCCGGTAAAGGCGCCCTTGTCGTGGCCGAAGAGCTCGCTCTCGGTCAGGGTTTCGGGGATCGCGGCGGTGTTGACGGCGACGAACGGGCGGTTGGCGCGGCTACTCAAGGCGTGGACCGTCTGCGCCACGAGCTCCTTGCCGGTGCCGCTCTCGCCGGTGATGATCGCCGACGCGTCGCTGTCGCCCAGCATCTGGATCACCTTGAAGACCTGCCGCATCGGCTTCGAGCGGCCGATCAGGGAGCCCAGACCGGCGCCGCGGTCGAGGGTCGACTCGAGCCTCGTCCGCGCCCGTCGTTGAGCCAGATCGGTGCGGGCGTTCTCGAGCACCGCCTCCAGCTTGTCGTAGTCGAGCGGTTTGGTCAGGAAGTCGAGTGCGCCGACCTTGAGCGCCTCGACCGCCGAGTCGACCGTACCGTGCGCGGTGATCAGCACCACCGGGCGGTCCGGGTCGCCGGCCTTGAGGATGCGCAGCAGCTCGATGCCGTCCATGTCGGGCATCATCACGTCTGAGATCACGAGGTCGGGCTGAGCCCGCTCGGTGACCTCGCTGGCCTCGCCGCCGCTGGCGGCCAGATACACCTCGAAGCCCATCTGCTCGAGGCGCATCTCGAGCACCTCACGCATGACGGCTTCGTCGTCGACGACCAGAATCCGCAGCCCGTTCTTCACTGGTGACCTCCCGCCTCCCGCTCCCCCCGTCGCGGTCAGGCGGCCATCTTACTAGGAAAAAATGCCCCACTTCTAGGGGCGCATGAGTCGTCCGGGCCGGGGCCGTGAGAGTGAAGTTCTTTAGGTGTAAGAGTTAGGTGTCGAAAGCGGAGTTGGTATCAGCATTGCGATAGAGATCGGAGCATGAAGAGCAACTCTGCAATCAACGGGAGGGCGTCGAGGGATGGCTTGGAACAAGGATCCAGAAGAAGGTTTGTCGCCACAGGCTGGAGAGGGGTCGAGTCGAGCAGTGCCGGGTGAGCGAGTGGCAAGACTCGGCCCCTCTCTGGTCGTTAAGGGGACGCTGGTGGGTGAGGAGGACCTGCTGGTGGAAGGCCGCCTGGACGGCGAGATCTCCCTGCGCCAGAACCGCGTGACGATCGGAGAAGGCGGACGCGTGAAGGCGGACGTCTACAGCAAGAGCATCTGCGTCGAGGGCGAGGTCAACGGCAACCTGTTCGGTGAGGACGAGGTCGTCATCCGGCGCAGTGGCAAGGTGCGGGGCAACGTCACTGCACCGCGGGTGACGCTCGAGAACGGGGCCAAGTTCAAAGGCAGCATCGACATGCAACCGGGCTCCGAGAAGAAGGGCTCTGAAGTGAAGAAGACTCCGCCCCCGTCTGTCAAAGCCGAGGCTCCAGCGGTGAGCTCGACGGTCAAGCAGCGAGTTGGCGGAGCTGGTTGAAGCCATTCGTTGAACTAGGTGGAAGGAATCCCATGGGCAACACAAGTCTGAAGCTGCTGCTGGCCGTCACCGCGCTCAGCGTCGTCGGTGCCGGTTGCGCAACGAAGAAATACGTCCGGACTGAGGTCGGAGACGCGGAGACGCGCAGCTCCGATCGGATCACTGCGGTCGAGTCGATGGTCGAGGAGAACCAGGAGCTGCTCGCCGCGCACGGCGGGGAGATCGATCGGCTCTCCGAGGAGACCGCCGAGCTCTCGAAGACGGCACAGGATGCGCTCGAGCGGGCGATCGCCGCGGGCAAGCTGGCCGAAGGTAAGTTCCTCTACGAGACCATCCTCAGCGACGACAGCGTGCGATTCGGCTTCGACAAGGCCGAGTTGAGCGGTGATGCTCGAGAGGCGCTGGATGCGTTCGGCCGCGAGCTGATCGACCGCAACGAGGGCGTTTACATCGAGATCCAGGGCCACACCGACGCCACCGGCCCCGATCAGTACAACATTTCGCTAGGTGAGCAGCGAGCCCACAACGTGCTGCGCTATCTGAACTCACAGCACGGCCTGCCGCTGCACCGGATGTCGGCGATCTCCTATGGCGAGTCGGCGCCGTTGGTCGACAACACGACACCCGAAGCTCGGGCGCAGAACCGCAGGGTCGCGCTCGTGGTGCTCAAGTAGAGCGCCATCACAACCAGTTTCCACGCCGGGCTGCATTGCTCCTTCATCTCTTCCCCCCAGACGCTTGCAGCCCGGCTTTTTTCTTTCGCTCTCGCGGTCGGATCGACCTGATCCGGCCGCGAGAGCCTTTCGGTAGCCTGAGCGAGTCCGGGGCGGCGCGCTCGAGCGGCTATCAGGCAGGCGGTGGGGCCACGTCCCGCTTGCGCAGGTACTGATCGATCATCACGGCGCGCTCCTCGGGTCTCAGTCGATCGCCGACCAGTCGATCGGCGCCGGATCGGTGAACACAGAGTCGGGCAGTCGATCAAAGACCGCGACGTCGGTGTGGCCGTTCTCGCCGCGGCTGTCGGAGAGCAGGATGTCA
>JAJCXP010000407.1 GCA_029263375.1 Acidobacteriota bacterium
CGACGCTCACGATCCGATCGATCGTGCCCGCGCTCATCGACCGGCCGCGACCCTCGATGGTCACCGGCATGCCCTGGTCTAGAAACGGCTCGATCGAGAGCGGGGCCTGAGCACGTACCTCGACTTCGTCGACGTCGACCAGGCGCACGAACTCCTGGCCGGGCGAGGTGTAGCTACCGGGCTGTTGAAGCCGCTCGACCACTTTGCCGACGAACGGCGCGCGCACCGTACAGCCTCGGTAACGAGGGCTCGCTGGGCGCCGGGGACGTTCAGTGGATGACCGCCGGCAGCGGCATCATCCATCAGGAGATGCTGCGTGGCGATGACGCCGGGCGGATGCACGGCTTCCAGCTGTGGGCGAACCTGCCGAGGTCGCTCAAAATGACGCCGCCGCACTATCAGGAGATCGGCGCGCGCGACATCCCGGAGGTCAAGGAAGACGACGGCACAGAGGTGCGCGTCATCTGTGGCGACGCGTTCGGAGCCTCGGGCCCGGTCGACGGCATCGCCGGCGACCCGCATTACCTGGATATCTTCGTGCCGCCGGGCAGGCGCCGGACTCTCGGCGTCGAGACCACCCGTCACGCGTTCGCCTACGTCTTCGCCGGCTCGGGCAGGTTCTGCAATGCCTTGGAGCCGCTTGCGGTGCCGACCGAGGGGGTTGGTTGGGCGGGCACGACGTTCGCGACCGAGGCGGACAGCCGCTCGCTCGTGCTGTTCGATCGTGGCGACGAGGTGACCGTCCAAGCGGGTGAGCAGGGAATCCGCTTCCTGCTCGTCTCAGGAAAACCGCTCGAGGAGCCGGTCGCCTGGTACGGCCCGATCGTCATGAACACCCAGGCCGAACTGCGGCAGGCGTTCGCCGAGCTCGAGGACGGGACGTTCATCAAGAAGGAGACGGGATAGCGGGAGGCCGGGAAGGTATCCTGGCTCCCATGTCGACGATCCGATCCCTCTCACTGATCCTCGCGTTGGCTTTCGTGCTGAAGGCCGGGGCGGCTCCTGCTCAGGACGACCCGGCGCCGCCGCCGACGACGATGGCGTCGGTTCTGGCGGAGGCGTCGCCGGCGGACTGGCGACCCATCGACCTGGCGCACACGCTCTACCTGACGCTACCGGCGGGGCGCGTCGTGATCGAGCTGGCGCCCGCGTTCGCGCCCGCACACGTCGCGAACATCGAAGCGCTGGTCGCGGAGCGGTTCTTCGACGGTCTGGCGGTCACCCGCTCGCAGGACAACTACGTCGTCCAGTGGGGCGATCCGACGCCGGAGGGCGACGAGCGGCGCCCGATCCGCAACGCCAAGAGCACCCTCGCGCCGGAGTTCGAGAGGGCGCTGTCGGCCGACCTAGCGATCGCCCGACTCGAGGATCCTGATTCGTATGCACCGCAGGTCGGCTTCGCGCACGGCCTGCCGGTGGCCTTCGATCCCGAGCGCGGCGAGGCCTGGCTCGCGCACTGCTATGGCATGGTCGGCGTAGGCCGCGACGTGTCTCCAGACTCGGGGAGCGGTGCCGAGCTCTACGTCGTGATCGGCCACTCGCCGCGGCATCTGGATCGCAACGTGACGCTCGTGGGCCGCGTGGTCGAGGGTATGGAGCTACTGTCGACCCTGCCGCGCGGTACCGGCAACCTGGGCTTCTACGAGGATCCGGCCGAAATGGTGCCGATCGGGTCGATCCGGCTGGGCACCGAGCTCACCGCTTCCGAGCGCGCGCATCTCGAGACGCTCAGAACCGACACCGAGACCTTCCGCAAGTTGATCGCGGCGCGTAGGACTCGCACCGAGTCGTGGTTTGCCCAGCCGACCGGTCGGATCGGGCTCTGCAACGTGCCGCTGCCGGTGCGCGCGCGGCCCGAGTAGCGGCTGGTCTATCGGCGCGGACGACGCTGGTTGTAGGCGCGCCAGTCGCTACGATCGTAGGACTCGAACTCGAAGCTCTCCCGCGCGTGTCGGTCCCTGCCGCGGTGCTTGCGTTGCCGGCGCGTGTGGGAGTAGCCGTCGGCGTCGCGGAAAAAGCTGTCGAAGTCGTCGTCGCCATCGAGTCCCAGCGACATCGACTGGCCGCCGAAGCCGAAGTCGTCGCTGTCGGCGAGGTCGTCGGCGTCGTTGCTTCGCATGAACTCGTCGAGGAGTTCGTCGCTGTAGACCTCGTCGTTGTCCGATCCGGGATCGGTCTCCTCGGCGTTCGAATCGGCCATCAGGACGGGCTCGATCTCGGCAGTGGGACGGGTTGGCGACTGCTGCTTCATGGTCTTGTCCTCCGGGTCGTTTGATGGGTTCTGCCGCAGATGATCTGCGTCAGGAATCCGAGGTGCTCGGCAACTTCGCTGCACGATGTCTCGAGCCGGGTCCACCTTCTCTCGGGGACGACGGCTTCGCGAGAGAGCCTCTCGAGCTGGTGGGTCAGGTCCGCGTGACGCAGCTCCAAGCTCTGCAACAGGCTTCGACACTCGATCCGATCTCTGGATCCGAGCAGATCGGTGCTCCCTTTGAGCTGCTCGACCCGGGCTCGGGTGCCGGCGAGTCGCCGGGCGAGCAGGTCGGCTCGCTCGTAGGCTCGCGGAAGAGCGGGAGCGCGAAGGGGATCGGCAAGCGACTTTCGACGCATGAATGTAGGACCTCTCCAGTCAAACCCAGAGGCAAGGACGCTGCCAGGATGGAGCTCAGTGGCGTAGATCACGCAATTAGTTGAACGTGTTGAGGTTATACGGTAGCTGACCGTTCGATGAGCGAGGCGGTCGGCAAGAAATGGGCAAGCTTGGCCCCAAAGGATGGGGAGGAATGGGGTTTCGGATACCCGTTCCTGACGGAGCTCAAAGAGTGGATTCTCAGGGTGAACAACCTCCTGAGAGATGGAATCTAGCCAGTCTCGGGGAGCCGGGGAGTCTTGTACGATCCCTTCTCGAGCCCCAGCAACCGCATCTTGGAGTAGAGCGTGCGACGATCGATCCCGGCCCGCCGGGCAGCCTCGCCAACGCGCCCTCCGGTCGCTCGCAGCAGGCGATCCAGATACTGGCGCTCGAACTCATCGAGCACCGCGGCGCGGGCGTCCGCCAGGGGCAGACTGTTCCAGTCGGCGCCCTTGGGTCCCTGCCACAGGCTCGCCGCTCCGTGCCCGCCGCCGAGATCGCTCGAGAGCTCCTCGGGCAGGTCGTCGAGGGTGATCCGGTCCTCTTCGCACAGCAGTACGGAGCGCTCGACGACGTTGATCAGCTCGCGCACGTTGCCTGGCCACGAATACGCCTCGAGCGCCGCCTTGACCTCCGGCGCCGCTCCGCGGATGTCGGTGCGCCCGAGCTGCGCACGGAACTGCAGCAGGTAGGTGTCGACCAGCGGCAGGATGTCTTCGCGGCGTTCTCGGAGAGGGGGCAGCGTCAACGTCATGACGCCGAGGCGATAGTAGAGGTCCTGCCGGAAGCGCTTGCTCTCCACGTCCGCGACCAGGTTCTGGTTGGTCGCGGACATGATCCGCACGTCGACTTCGAGTGAGCGCTCGCTACCGAGGCGCTTCACCGAGCGCTCCTGCAGCGCTCGCAGCAGCTTGACCTGGAGATGCGACGGCATCTCACCGACCTCATCGAGGAACAGAGTGCCGCGGTGGGCCAGCTCGAACGCGCCGCGTCGAGCTCGACTGGCGCCGGTGAAAGCGCCCTTGTCATGGCCGAAGAGCTCACTTTCGAGGAGCTGCTCGGGCACCTCGGAGGGGTTGACGGCGATGAAGGGACCGGTCGCGCGCGGGCCCTCGGCGTGGATCGCCCGCGCCAGCCACTCCTTGCCGACACCGGTCTCGCCCTGGATCAGGAGCGACGTGTCGGCGTCGACCACCTTGCGGGCGATCGCCAGGAGGCTTCTCATCGCCGGGCTGCGGGAAGAAAAGTCGGCGAGTCGTGAGACGCCGCCCGCGCGCTCGGCGATCACCTGGTCGACGCTGGTCTTGCGATGGCGAGCGACCAGCGTCTGCAGGGTGGCCCGGAGCTCGTCGTCGGAGACGCTCGGCGAGAGGACCGCGAACGCGCCCGCCGCCAGCAGCCGCGCCCGGCCACCGGCATCGTTCGGCTCGCTCAGCACGATTACCTCCGGTCGATCCGGCAGCGCCCGGACCCGGCTGATCGACTCTTGCGGACTCGCCAGCAGCTCGTCGCTGGTGGTCACCAGCAGGTCGAACGCCTCGTGACCGAGGTCGGAGCCTGCGGGGGCGTCGTTCGGCGGTTCGAGGACCAGGACCTCGAGGGAGGTGAGCGCGCTAGACAGGCGACGGCGAAGCACCTCTTCGCCGACCTGAAGCAGGGCTCGAATCAGCACCCGGGAACGCTATCAATAGCGAAACCAGTGCGCCAGCGCCGCGATGATCGGGTGGAGGGTCGCCAGCCGCTACTTCGCCAGCAGCCGCAGCATGTGATGCCGCACGTAGCCGAGCGAGTAGTTGACCGGATTGGAGCGCGGCAGGAACGCAAGGACGGGATTGCGCCGGAGCTCGATCCGCTGGATGAGGTCGTGGAGGCGAGCGTCCTCGGGGTCGACCCGCAACCCCTGCTCGATCGCCCGCAGCGCGCTCATCCGGCGCCCGGCCAGTAGATGTGTACGGGCCAGGTTGATGTAGTTCTCCGGTTGGTAGAACTCGCTCTGGATGGCGTGCTCACACAGCAGCAGGCCCTCGTGCGGCTTGCGCTGGCGCCAGGCGATGCCGTATCCCAGGTAGGAGTAGAACAGGCTCGGCAGGTCGGTAGCGGTCGAGGTGCGTTCGGCTACCCAGCCGAGCACCTGCAGGCCTTCGTCCCACTCACCCTTCCGGCAGAGCTTCACACCACGATTGGCCGCCTGCTTCAGAGTTGCGGTATCGGCGAGTGCTCCCATGTGAGCGCAGATCGTAAGGCTCGGACCCTGCCCTACGCTGTGGAGTTCTTCTCAGCGTGGCAGTATCGTCGGCGGGATGCGGCGGTGGATCTTCCGAGGGCTGGGCGTCGTACTGGCGCTCGCGGCGTGCGAGCTCGCGTTGACGTTCGCCACGCGGCTCTCGCCGCGAGTCGACTACCTCCTGAGCGCACCGTGGGATCGGATCGCGGTCGACGACCCGGTTCTCCGGGTGCGTGGCTCGGCGTTTGCGCCCGGGCACGACGCCAACGGCTTTCGCAATCCGTCGGTACCGGATCGGGCCGACATCCTCGCGATCGGCGATTCGATGACCTACGGCTATGCGGCCTCGCCGCAAGAGTCGTGGCCGCGCCAGCTGGAGCGCGCGCTCGGCAGGTCGGTCTACAACATGTCGTTCGGCGGCTACTGTCCCTGGCAGTACGAGATCCTGGTCGAACGAGGCCTCGCTCTCGCGCCCGAGCGGGTGGTGGTCGCCCTGTTCGTGGGCAACGAGTTCTCGGAGTGCTACCGCGACGTCTGGCTGCGGGACCGAGCGCCGCGCTACCGCTCCGACGATCCGGCGATCGCCGAGGCGATCCGCGCGGCCGATGCCGAGGAGTCGCTGTCGGAGCGCGCCGCGCGCCTGATCGCCGGTGACGAGCCGCGGGTCGAGGCGCCGCGAGCGAGCTCGCTCCGGGCGTGGATCTCGGAACGCTCGGCGCTCTGGGGGCTGGTGCGCGAGCTTCGGACCATCGCTGCCGGCGAGCGCTGGGACAACCAACGCCGCGGCACTTTCGCAGCCGCCGCCGCCCGGCCGCACCGGCTCGCGTTCGACGCCGAGCCGGCCTTCCGTACCGTCTTCCTCCGACCGGAAGCGCTGGCGATGCGGGTCGACTTCGAGGATCCGCGCATCCGGGAAGGGCTTCGGATCGTCGAACGGGTGCTGCTGTCGATCCGTGCTGAGCTCGAGGCGCGCGGCGTCGCGCTGACGATCGTCACGATCCCCAGCAAGCAGGTGGTCTACGCCGAGCTCGCCCGCCAGTCGCAGGCGATGATGGGGGAGGCGTTCTGGGAAGCCGTCTATCGCGAGCAGGTGCTCACATCCGAGCTCTACGACTTTCTGGAACAGAACCGGTTCCGCTCGATCGACACGACCGCCGCCCTGCGCTCCGTGTTCGAGCGCGGCGAGTCACCCTACCCGGAGTGGGATGACGAGCACCCGAACGGCATCGGCTACGGAGCGATCGCGGCTGCGATCGTCGCCGCCCTGGAAGATCAAACTAGTCCGTAGGTTCGGCGTCGTCGTCGCCGTCCGGATCGTCGTCGCCGGGCTTCTGGAACTTCTCGATGCAGTAGAGCTCTTTGGCGGTGCGGACCAGGATCGCGCTGTCCGTGATCGCGGGCGTCGCCTCGCAGCTGCCCTCGATCTCGTTCTGCGCCAGGGTCCGCCCTTCGGGAGTCACCACCGAGATCTGGCAGGTGGCGCTGGTCGCGAAGATCTTGCCGTCGGCGGCTACCAGGGAGGCGCGGTAGTCACCGCCACCCAGTCGTTCCTGCCAGCGTCGCTCGCCGGTGGCCGGATCGTACGCCGCCAGGATGCCGTTGTCGGTCAGGACCACCAGGTGGCCGTCGACCATCAGCGGCGAAGGGATCTTGGGGGAGGCACGCGAGCTGTTCCAGAGGTGCTCCGCGTGGGTCGCGTTGCCCGCGCCGGAGAGACGCCAGACGTCGATCGACCGGTGGTGCACCGAGCCCGCCTGGATCAGCAGGTCGTCGGCCACGAGCAGCGTCGGCACCACCTGGCGCGACTCGTGCTCGACGGTCCAGAGCCGCGCCCCCGAAGTGGGGTCGTAGGCGGCGGTGAAGGGCGTCGAGGGGAAGATGATCTCGTCTCCGCGCGGTGTCCGCCGGACCACCGGTGTCGAGTAGGAGCAGCAGGTCTCGTCGTTCTCGCTGCGCCAGAGCTCGCGGCCGGTCTGACGGTCGTAGGCGGCGAGCCAGCTGATGTCGTGGACTTCGTCGCCGCCCCACTCGTCGTCGCGCACCACGATCACCGCCTCGCCGACGACGATCGGCGCGCTGACCACGCCGTAGCGGGCGCGCTCGATGTAGTTCGGATCGACCTCCTGCTCCCAGAGTACGTTGCCGTCGTAGTCGAGCGCGGCCAGCCCCATGCCGAAGTAGACGTAGAGCCGTTCGCCGTCGGCGGCGGGCGTCGCGGCCGCGGGGGTATTCAGGTGATGCCGGCGCTCCTGCCCGGTGTTCTTGAAGACCACCCGCTCCCAGAGTCGGTCGCCGGTGGCGAGATCGAAGGCGATCACGGCTCGGTTGAGAGGCTCGTTGCTGCCGAAGCGCTTGTGCTTGCGCTTGCCCCACGCGCTGGTGACGAAGACCTTGCCGCCGCTGACGATCGGCGAAGAGTTGCTCATCCCCGGGATGCGGACCTTCCAGCGCGTGTTGGCGCTGCCGGCGCTCCAGCGGCGGGGCAGCCCGGTGACCTCCGAGACGCCCTGGGAGTTCGGCCCTCGCCACTGACGCCACTCGCCGGCCGGCACGTCCTCGGACTTCGACTCGCCGCCAGTGCAGCTGCCGAGAGCGATGGGAAGAGCCAGAGCGAGAGCCAGAGCGACGGATGCACCGCGCAGCCGGAAGGGAGGTATCAAGCGACGTTCCTCGTGGAAGTGGGTAGTGGTGTGGTGAGCGACATCGACCTCGGTCGTTGCCGATCGATCGCGAATCCTATCAGCGGTCTGTGCTCGATTCCACTTGCTCCGCGCGATCTAGATCACTGCGTCGCGCGGCGTTCGCGACTAGGTTTCGGCTGTGAATCAAACCTTGCGAACCGTGATCGCCCCGCTCGTGACGACCCTCACCGTTCTGCTCGGCGCGACCGGCGCCCTCGCCCAGCCGATGCCGGGTCAGATCGTCGTCGACGAGGCCAATCCGAGGTGGTTCCGCTACCACGGGGGCGGCCCGTTCTTCATGGCGGGTCCCGGCGATCCGGAGGGTTTCCTCTACCGAGGGCGGCTGCGCGCCGACGGCACCCGCGAGGGCGACCAGTTCAAGCTGATCGGCAAGCTCGCGACGAGCGGCGCCAACTCGATCTATCTCATGGCGGTCCGATCGCACGGCGGCGACGGTGAAGCGACCCACAACCCCTTCGTCGGGCACGACGCGGCGAACGGCCTGAACGAGGCCGTGCTCGACCAGTGGGAGGGTTGGTTCCAGGAGATGGATCGCAATGGGATCGTCATCTTCTTCATCTTCTACGACGACAGCGCGCGCATCTGGCACACGCACCACGACATGGGCGGCGAAGAGCGTGCCTTCATCGGTGCGCTGGTGGATCGCTTCGAGCACCACCGGCATCTGATCTGGGTGGTGGCCGAGGAGTACCAGGAGCGCTACACCTCGCGCCGGGTGTCGAAGATCGCCGCCGAGATCCGGGCCGCGGACGATCACGATCATCCGATCGCCGTCCACAAATGGCACGGACTGGAGTTCGACGAGTTCGCCGACGACCCGAACCTCGACCAGTACGCGATGCAGTTCAACGTCGGCGAGCCCTCTGAGCTGCACCGCGGCAACGTCACCGCATGGCACAAGGCGGCGGCCCGCTACAACCTGAATCTGGCCGAGGCCAACGGCTGGGGCACCGGCAAGCGGGCGCGCCACAAGGCCTGGGCGGTGGCCATGGGCGGCGCCTACGTCATGGCGTACGAGATGGACATAGACACCACGTCCAAGAGCGATCTCGAAGACTGCGGTCGCCTGGTGCGCTTCATGGAGTCGACCGACTTCCACCGTATGGAGCCACGGGACGATCTGGCGCTCGGCGAGACGCGTTACGTGCTCGCTCAGGCCGGAGTGAGCTACATCGCCTACGCCGAAGACGGCAAGGGACCCCTGGGGCTCGGCGGGCTCGAGCCGGGCGAGTACCGGCTGCGCTGGATGGACCCCGCGACCGGCCGCGAGGCGGTCACGGAGGTGAGCGTCGCGGGCAACTCGGCGCGCTGGCCGCGCCCTTCCGGGATCGGTAAGGAAGCCGTGGTCTACGTGCAGCGTGTACTGCCCGCGGGGTCAGACACTCTGGTCGCAGCGGGCGCCCGGTAGGACGCCCGGCGTCCAGCCCTCGGCCCGCTGCCTTGGACTCTAGCGGGGGAAGGCTTCGAGCGCCGCCAGCACCTGATCGATGTCGGCCTCGGTATGGTCGGCCGAGATCTGGAAACGGATCTCCTCGTCGCCCTTGGGCACGACCGGGAAGTTGAGGCCTGTGGCCAGGATGCCGTGCTCGAACAGGTGCTTGACGAGCGCCGAGGTGCGCTCCGTGTCGCGCACCATCAGCGGCACGACCGGGTGCTCGCCGGGAATCGTCTCGAGCCCGAGCCGGCCGAGACCCTGCTCGAAGCGCGCGGTCATCGCCCGCAGGTGATCGAGCAGCCCGCGCCCGATGTCGCTGTCGAGCAGCTCGAGAGCGGCCAGCGCGGCGGCCGCCTCGGCGGGTGTGATCGGGTTCGAGTAGATGTAGAGCGGAGCCTTCTCCCGCAGGTAGTCGATGATCTCGCGGCTCGCGACCACGTAGCCGCCGTTGACGCCCAGCGCTTTGCCGAGCGTCGCCACCAGCACGTCGCATGGATCCGCCCCGGTGTGCTCCTCGGTGCCGCGGCCGGTCGCGCCGAAGGCGCCGACGCCGTGCGAGTCGTCGACCATCAGGAGTGCGTTCTCCTCGAAGGCGCCGTCGTACTTGCGGACGATCTCGAGGATCTCGGGTAGCGGTGCGTGGTCGCCGCGCATGCTGAAGATGCCGTCGGTGACCACGATCGCGCGCCGACACTCCTCGGAGACTTCCTCCAGCGCCTGGTCGAGCTTCTCGAGCTCGAGGTGCTTGTAAATTCGCTTGCTTCCGGGGCGCGAGAGGCGGATGGCGTTGATGATGCAGTTGTGGTTCAGATCGTCGCTGACCACCGCGGTGTCCTTGGAGATCAACGGTGTCATCACGCCGAGGGTCGTGGCGTAGGCCGAGCTGAAGATCATCCCAGCCTCACGGCCGTGGAACTCCGCCAGGCGCCGCTCGAGCTCGACGTGCGGCGTGTAGGTGCCGCTGATGAAGCGCACCGCCCCGGGGCCGGCGCCGAACTCTCGCGACGCCGCCTCCTCGGCCTCGATCACCTCCCGCCGCAGCGACATGCCGAGGTAGTTGTTGGAGTTCATGCGCAGGAACTCCTTGTCGCCCGAGCCCTCGAGGCGAAGCCGTGGCCCCCGATCGGCGGCCGCGGGGAGGACTGCGCTGACGACCTTCTCGGCGCCCTTGAGGGAGCCGCTCGCCGAAAGGTCGGCGAGCTCCGCGGTCAGGATCTGATGGATGCGATCGACGGGCATGGGAGGTCCTCCGCGGTACGAGGCCGCTATTGATGGCTGAGCTTGTCTTCGAGGCGCTCGAGCATGTCGCGGGTCATCGACTCGAGGTCGTACTCCGGCGCCCAGCCCCACTGTGACCGGGCCTCGCGGTCGTCGATCGAGTCGGGCCAGGAGTCGGCGATCTTCTGGAGCTCCGGATTGATCTCGTACTCCATGGCGAACTCGGGGATGTGACGCCGGATCTCGGCGGCCAGCTCTTCGGGCGTGAAGTTCATCGCCGTCACGTTGAACGAGTTGCGATGGGTCAGCCGCTCCGGCTCCGCTTCCATCACCTCGACGACGGCCCTCAGGGCATCGGGCATGTACATCATGTCGAGCCGGGTGTCGGGGCCGAGGCCGCAGCGGTAGCGGCGGTTGCGGATCGCCTCGTAGAAGATCTCGACCGCGTAGTCGGTGGTGCCGCCGCCCGGTTTGGCGACGTGGGAGATCAGACCGGGGAAGCGCACGCCGCGCGTGTCGACCCCGAAGCGTTGCCAGTAGTAGTCGCACAGCAGCTCGCCCGAGACCTTGGTGACGCCGTAGATCGTCGTCGGGCGCTGGATCGTGTCCTGAGGCGTCGCGACCGCGGGCGTCGTCGGCCCGAACGCCGCGATCGAGCTCGGGAAGAACACCGCGCAGCCGCTCTGGCGGGCGACTTCGAGCACCTTGTAGATGCCGCCCATGTTGACATCCCAGGCGACCTGGGGCTTCTCCTCGCCGACCGCCGAGAGCAGCGCCGCGAGATGGAAGATGGTGTCGATCTGGTGGCGATTGACCGCCTCCCGCACCTGATGGAGCTTGGTGCAATCGACGAACTCGAACGGACCGTCGACGTCTGAGGCGGGCAGCATCTTGATGTCGGAGGCGACCACGCTGTCGGCGCCGTAACGCTCACGCAGCGCTTCGACCAGCTCACTGCCGATCTGGCCCAGGGCTCCGGTGACGAGGATCTTTTTCATAGCTGTCGGCTCGCGGGTCGGCGGCAATGGTACTCGATCGACGCGCGGCTCGGGTATTCTCCAGCCATGGGAGACAGCGGCCAGGGGCACGATCCGATCGCTCGTTTCGTCGAGCTGTTCGAGCGCGCCAAGAGTGACGAGCCGTTCGACGCTACCGTGATCGCTCTGGCGACGTCCACGCCGTCGGGGCAGCCCTCGGTGCGAATCGTCCTGCTGAAGCGGGTCGACGAGCGCGGTTTCGCGTTCTTCACCAACTACGGCAGTCGCAAGGCGCGCGAGCTCGACGCCAACCCGCGCGCCGCCTTCACCTGCTACTGGCCCGCCTCGCAGCGGCAGACCCGGGTGGAGGGCACGGTCGAGCGCCTGCCCGCCGACGAGTCCGACGCCTACTTCGCGAGCCGTCCCCGCGGCAGCCAGCTCGCGGCCCTGGCCTCGCGGCAGAGCGAGCCGCTCGAGTCCCAGAGCGCCCTGATGAGCCGCTATCTGAAGCTCCAGTGGCAGCACGGCGAAGACCAGATCGAGCGCCCCGAATTCTGGGGCGGCTTCCTGCTGGTGCCGGAGCGGATCGAGTTCTGGCGCAACGGGCAGTACCGGCTGCACAAGCGGGTCGCCTACGTCCGCGACGGCGACGGCTGGACCGAGACCCGGCTCTATCCGTAGGGGCGCAGCCCGCCGCTATCATCCGATACTCTTCCGCCAGCCTCGATGAGATCGTCGACTCGGATCCCGCTGGCGCTGAAGCTGGCCTATTCCGCCTGGGTCTTGACCTGGATACCGGTCTACTGGGCTCATCACGGCCCCGCGAACTTCCTCTGGTTCTGCGACCTCGCCAACCTGATCGTGCTGTTTGCCCTCTGGAGCGAGAGCGCGGTCTGGCTCTCGTCCCAGATCGTCGGCGGCCTGTTCATCCAGACCTACTGGGCGGTCGACTTCTTCGGCCGTCTGCTGTTCGGCAGGCATCCGCTCGGTGGCACCGAGTACATGTTCATCGCCTCCGACCCGCTCTGGCTGAGGGGGTTCTCGCTGTTCCACATCGCGGTGCCGCTCCTGCTGCTGTGGGTGATCTACCGCCTGGGCTACGACCGGCGTGGCTGGAAGGTGCAGACGATCCTGGCGTGGATGATCCTGCCGCTCAGCATGCTGCCCGACCCGGCGCGCAACCTGAACTGGGTCTGGCGGCCGTTCGGCGTCGAGCAGAGCTGGCTGCCGCCCGGCGCCTATCTGATCGTCTGCATGGTCGCCTACCCGGTGATTCTCTATCTGCCGGCGCACTGGTTGCTCCAGGCTTGGATGCGCCGGATCGGGCGCCCGGTGGTTTGAGTAGGCGAGCGGGCGCGGGATGATCGAGCTTTCGAGCTGGCTGCTCGTGCCGACCGGCATCCTGATCGCGGTCGCCTATACCTCGACCGGTATCTCGGGCGCCAACTTCTGGGTGCCGGTCTACCTGCTGTGGCTGGGGTTCGATCCGCCGGTGGCGTTCTGGTTGGCGCTTCTGTCGATGCTCTTCGGCTCCTCGAGCGGTCTCTTCAGGCACGCCCGGCAGCGAACCGTGGACGTGCGCCTCGCTGGGCGTTGGCTGGCGATCAGCGCCCCGGCGGCCCTGGTCGGCGCTCTGCTGGCGCCACGTGCACCCACCTGGCTGCTCGCGGCGGGGTTCGGTCTCTTCGCCCTGACGCTCGGAGGGCTGCTCATGGCGGGCGCTCTGAGCGCGCGGACCGAGCTCGAGTCGCCCGGATGGACAGCGCTCGGCGGGCTTCTGACCGGTCTCATCTCGGTGGGCATCGGTGCCGTCCTCCTGCCGCGGCTGTTCCGGGGCCGTGGCCTCGACGGTCAGGCGCGCGCGGTCGGCACCTGCCTGCTGGTGGTTTTCGGCACCAGTCTGGTGGCGACCCTGGCGCGGCTGCGAGGCGGGCTGCTCGAGCAGCTGCGGGAGAGCCTGCCGGAGATCCTCGGAGTGATGGTCTTCGTGGCGCCGGCGGTGATCGTCGGTGGCCAGATCGGGCCGCGCATCGCGCGCCGGCTCGAGCCGAGAGCGATGCGCTTCTACGCGGCGCTGCTGCTGAGCGTCATCGGGGTCCTCATGCTCGTGCGCCAGGCCATGTAGGGAGGGTGCGGCCAGAGCGTCGCGCTGTTGCCTCCGGCATACGCCCGGCGCGCATGCCGGGTAGAATTCGCGACGTGCCAGGCACCACGTCCGAGGGGGTCGCTCAGCGCTCGCCCGGGCGCTTCGTCGACTACGTCGCCATCGCCCGGCCCGATCACTGGGTCAAGCACGTCTTCATCCTGCCCGGCATCGTGCTCGCCCAGCTGCTTCATCGGCGCGAGTTGAACGAGCTGCTGATGCCGATCGTGATCGGGCTCGCGAGCGCCGCTCTGCTGGCGTCGGCGAACTACGTCATCAACGAGTGGCTCGACTCCCGCTACGACCGCTTCCATCCGATCAAGTCGCAACGACCGGCGGTTGCTCGCGAGCTCTCGGCACCGCTGATCTATCTCGAGTACGCCCTGCTGGCGGTCGGCGGGTTGGCCCTCGGCCTCCTGGTGTCGAAGCTCTTTTTCGTCGTCGCCTGGCTCTTCCTGCTGAGCGGCCTGGTCTACAACGTCGAGCCGCTGCGCTCGAAGGACCGGATCTACCTCGACGTCCTGTCGGAGGCACTCAACAATCCGATCCGGCTCACCCTCGGCTGGGCGATGGTCGACTCGGGGACTCTGCCGCCCAGCAGCCTGGTTCTGGCGTACTGGATGGGCGGCGCGTTCCTGATGACGGTCAAGCGCTACGCCGAGTACCGGAGCGTCAGCGGCACGGCCGGAGTCGAGAACCTGGCGCTCTACCGGCGCTCGTTCCGCGACTACAGCGAGCGGTCCCTGCTGCTGTCGGCGTTCATCTACGCATTCATGTCCGCCTTCTTCGTCGCCGTCTTCCTGATCAAGTACCGGATCGAGTACCTGCTGACGATGCCGCTGGTGGCGGCGTTGTTCGCGATCTACCTGGACATCGGCCTCAAGCCGGAGTCTTCGGCACAAGCTCCGGAGCGGCTCTTCAAAGAGCACCGCCTGGTGGCGATCGTCGTGTTGCTGGTGATCGCCTTCGTGGTCCTGACCGTGGTCGACGTGCCGCAACTCGAGCGGCTGACCGATCCGCACTTCATCGAGCTGCCGGGCGGGTAGTGTGAACAGCTTCGACTTCGATCGTTGGGATGCCGTCGTCTTCGACGTCGATGGCACGCTCTACGAGCAGGCGCCGCTGCGGCGGAAGATGGTGATCGAGCTGCTCGGCTACTGCGCGCGACGGCCGTGGCGAGTCGGGCTGCTGAAGCGGTTGCAGATGTTCCGAAAGGAGCGGGAACAGATCTCGGAGGAAGAGGCCGAGAATCCGAGCCGGGCGCAGTTCGAGCGACCGGCGGCGAAGCTGGGGATCGCCCCGGATGTGCTCAGGACCGAGGTCGCCGAGTGGATCGAGCGTCGGCCCCTACGACACCTGGAGGCCTGCCGGGTGGTCGGCGTACGCCGCTTCTTCGCCCGGCTGCGGGCCCGGGGTGTGCGCATCGCCGTCCTGTCCGACTATCCCGCGGTTGCCAAGCTCGAGGCGCTCGGGCTTGCGGCCGAGTTGGTCGTTTCCGGGGTCGATCCAGGAGTGGACCGGCTGAAGCCGCACCCGGCTGGGCTTCGAGCGGTCGTGGCGCGGCTCGGACTGCCGCCGGAGGGCTGTTTGATGGTCGGCGATCGCGACGACCGGGACGGCGAGTGCGCGCGTCGGGCCGGCGTCGAGTGCCTGTTGCGTGCAGCCGATGGATCCGCTTCCAGCGGCCGGTTCCGGACCTTCACCGAGCTGCTTGGGGGACACAATACGTAATGTGCGGTGTTCGCGCATTACTTTTTGTGCCCCCCGACTAACTATCCAGAACCGCGCGCTCGCGCAGCCGATCGGCCGCCGGCGACAGCGGCGCCTGGGTCAGGATTCTCGTGATCCCGTCGAGCGCCTTGGCGTGGTCGCCGTCCGTCTGGTAGAGGATCACTTCGCCGTACAGGTTCTCGGCCAACCGGTTGAGACGCTCGGCGACCTTCGGTGCGTGCTCGGCGTTCGGGTAGGCCTTGAGGAACTCGGCGCCGTTGGTCAACTCCTTGAAGCTGCCGGCGACGACCTCGATGCGCGCGGAGGCCAGCTCGCGGAGCTCCGGGTCGTCCTCCTGCTCGATCATGTGCTGGAGCGCGTCGAGCCGGTCCAGACGGCTGGCGAGGACTCTCAGGCCGGCGGCGGCGCGTTTGCCGGCGTCTGAATCGGGCGCCACGTTCTTTGCCTTCAGGTACTGCTCGACCGCGTCGGCGGGCCGCTGGAGTCGGCTGTAGGCCTCGCCGAGGCTGAGCGCCACCTCCGGCAGCTCCGGGGCAACCGGGTAGTTGCTGACGAAGGTCTCCAGAAACCCGGTTTCGAAGATGCCGTCGCGGTAGACCTCGACCGCCTGCGGATAGATCTTGTCGCGCTGGGCGCGGAAGTCCGTCTGCTCCTGCTCGAGCTTAGGTAGCAGCGGTGCGTCCGGCTCGACGATCAGTACCTCGTCCATCTCCTTGCCGTACTCGGCTATCAGCTCGCCGAAGTCGCGCGCGAGCTCCGGCTTGTCGAGCACCTTGTCGCGCAGCCGGTGCAGGAACTCGAGCCGGATGTCGGCCGACTCGGGACCGCTCGGCCAGGCGTTTACCGCGCTGAACTTGAGGATGTCGAGCTGCTCCGGTTCGAGGCTCTTGCCATGGTTCCGGTGCTCCAGGTGTCCCAGCAGCGCTGTCTGGGTACGCTGGCGGAAGGCGTCGGCGGACTGCGGCTCCTGGATCTTGAGTAGCTCCTCGCGGACCGATGCCGATCGGACCCGATCCTCGAAAAACGGATGGGTCTGCCAGTAGCCGTACTCCTGGGTCTGCGGCAATCGGACTTCCATCAGGGCCATCAGCTTGCGAGTGCCATCGGGATCGTAGCCGGCGGCGGCGGCCATGCGTTGGCCCTCGTCGTCGGCCTGGTCCTCGAACTCGCGACTGTAGCTGCGCAGCAGGAGCTCGCTGACCACCACGCCCGCGGCCACCGTTCCCATGACCCGATCACCACCACTGCCACCGCTGTCGTAGCGCGGGTCGCCATATATGGTGCCTGGCGGAGCTCGACGGCTGCTCTCGTTGGCCGCGACCAGCACGCCGACGGTCAGCACCTGGCTGACGATGTTGAGCAGCTGCGCGCGCTTCTGCAGCTTGAGGCCGTGGGCGTAGACCACGTGCGCGATCTCGTGACCGAGCAGGCCGGCCAGCATGTCGTCGTCGAGTCCCAGGTCGAGCATGCCGCGGGTGATGAACACCTGGCCTCCGGGCAGGGCGAAGGCGTTCGGTACCGGCATGTCGACCAGGTAGAAGCTGAACGGGTAGTCGACAAACCGCCCTTGCTGCGCGACCTCGTAGCCGATCCGGTTCATCCGCCGGAGCTCGTCCGGATTGTCGTAGACGCCGTAGTAGCCGAGCGCCTGGCGAGCCGCTTCCAGGGTCTTGCCGAACAGGTCCGGGTTGGAGATCGTCTGGGCGTCGGCCGGAGTCGTGGGCAGCGCCAGAACGGCAGCCAGAAGCCACGCCAGATGGGGCCTGCCGGGACGGAAGAGCATGGAATTTACTGTAGCAGGATGTATGCCACGCCTTGCTCTATGATCGGTCTCCAGGAGGCGTGATGTCCGAGCCGCAGAGCACAGCTACACAGAGCACAACTACAGAAGACACGGTTCTACCACCGCCCAACGACGCCTCGGTCGACGAGGAGGTCCGCCAGCGGGCCGACACGGTCTGGACCCGGGGCGAGGGCGCGGCGCCGGCGATCGCCAAAGTGGTCGGGCGCGGCCTGCGCGGCAAAGGCGGCCGGGTAGCGATCGTCGACGGCTGCCGCACGCCGTTCGCCAAATCAGGAACCGTCCTCAAGGACCTGGACGTGGTCGACCTGGCCGGGATCGCGGCGGGTGAGCTGGTGACGCGGTCGGGAGTAGATCCGGCCGCCATCGGGATGTCGATCTTCGGTGTCGTGGTGCCGGCGCTCCACGCCACCAACCTGGGCCGGGAGGTGGTCTTCCGCGCCTCGCTGCCGATGACCACGCCGGGGACGACGGTCGGTCTCGCCTGCGCCTCGTCGAATCGCGCGATCACCTCCGCCGCCGAGGCGATCCTGACCGGACAGGCGGATGTCGTCCTGGCGGGCGGCGCCGAATCGCTCAGCAACGTGCCGATCCAGTATTCGAAGAGCGCCGCCGGCAAGCTGATGGAGTTCAGCAAGGCGCGCAGTGTTGGTCAGCGGCTGTCAGTGATCTCCAAGGTGCGGCCCAAAGACCTGATCCCGGTGCCGCCGGCGATCGCCGAGTACACCACCGGTCAGACCATGGGGCAGTCGGCCGAGAAGATGGCCAAGGAGAACGACATCTCGCGCCGGGCCCAGGACGAGATCGCACTGATGTCGCATCAACGCGCGGCGGCAGCGACGGCCGAAGGGCGGTTCGACGGCCAGATCGTGACGCTCTATCCCCGGTCCGGCGAGCCGATCTCGGCCGACAACGGCGTGCGCGCCGACAGTTCGATGGAGGCTCTGGGCGGTCTGCGACCGGTTTTCGACAAGCGCTATGGCTCGCTCACGGCGGGCAACTCGAGCCCGATCACCGACGGCGCCTCGGCGGTCCTCCTGATGTCCGAGGAGCGGGCCAAGGCCGATGGCATCGAGCCGCTGGGCTACATCCGGTCGTTCGCCTACGCGTCGCTCGATCCGGGCAGCCAGCTCCTGCAGGGCCCCGCCTACGCCGCGCCGCCAGCTCTCGACGAGGCGGGCCTCGAGCTCGGCGATCTGGATCTGGTCGAGATGCACGAGGCGTTTGCCGCCCAGATCGTCTCGAACCTCAAGGCGTTCGCGTCTCCCAAGTTCGCCCGCGACGAGCTCGGCCGCTCGAAGCCGCTCGGCGAGATCGACTTTGACCGCTACAACGTCAACGGCGGCTCGATCTCGATCGGCCACCCGTTCGGCGCCACCGGCGGCCGGGTAACGATCCAGCTGCTGTTCGAGCTCAAACGCCGTGGCGGCAATCTCGGCCTGATAACGGTGTGCGCGGCGGGTGGGGTGGGCTTCGCGATGGTGGTCGAGCGCGAGTAGCGCGAGCGCTCTCGGGCCTTCAGGTCGCGAGCTGCGTAGTGGCTCAAGAAGGCCGGGCTACTTGGCTTGCGGCCGAGGCGGCGGCGGGATCGGCGCCATCGTCTGGACGTCCCGTCCGACCACCAACAGCGTCAAGTCGTCCTTGAGTGGCTCCTGCCCGGCGTGCTGATCGAAGGACATCAAGATCCGATCGTGGACCCGTCGGGCCGAGCCGACCTCGCGTAGGAGCTCGCGCACGCGGGTGAAACCGAACGCGTCGCCGCTGGTCCCGCCGACCGCTTCCGGCAGGCCGTCCGTGAAGACGACCAGGAGATCGCCTTCGTCGATGGTCACGTGGCCGGTCTCGAGCGCCAGGGTCGGCCGGAGCCCGAGCGGCAGGTTGCCGTTGCCGAGCTCGACCACCTCGCCGCTGGCCCGGCGCAGCATCGGGAACGGGTGTCCCGCGCAGACGTAGTCCATGCGGCCGCTGTCGGGGTCGAGGAGGCCGTAGAACAGGGTCATGAAGGCGCGCCGGTCGCCGGTCCGGTAGATGGCCGAGTTGAGCAGCGCCGCCACCCGGGTGGGCTTCGGATCAATGTCGAGCGCGGTCTTCAGGGTGGCGTTGGCGATCGCCATCAACAGGCCGGCAGCGATGCCGTGGCCGCTGGCGTCGGCCATCAGGAGCGCCAGGCGGCCGTCCGGCAGAGTCGGAAAATCGTAATAGTCACCGCCGACCTCGTTGGCCGTGCGGTAGGAGTGGGCGAAGTCGAAGCCCTCGATCTCGGGCGAGCTCTGGGGCAGGAGCTCCTTCTGGAGCTGCCTGGCGACCTCGAGCTCGTCGCGCACCCGGATCCGGTCGACCAGCTCCATGATCAACAGGAACGTCAGCCCCGAGACGCTCAGGAGGAACCAGATGACCGTGACGCCGACGCGCAGGCCGACGGCGCCGACGTCGACCGGGTTGATGTCGACGACGCCGAAGATCGCGAACAGGATGGAGAGCGCGAAGATCAGCCGCCGCGCCGGCGTCAGCTTGGACGACACG
>JAJCXP010000408.1 GCA_029263375.1 Acidobacteriota bacterium
CCATGTTCAGGTTGTAGCGGCCAGCAGCCTCCTCGAAGGCGACCAACATGCCGTTGTGCTGATCGTCGGCGTCGGGACCGTGGAACTGGATCGCGAACTGATCGAGGTTGGGGTCGTCCGCGAACTCGTCGAACCGGAGGCCGTTGAGCTTGTGGACCGCGATCGGGTGGTCGCGCGGGTCGGCGGCGCGGATCTCGGCGGCGATCGCCGAAACGCGTGCCGGACTGAAGCGCTCCTGATACTCCTCCGCGACTACCCAGATCAGGTGCTTGTAGTGATCGAACTCCTTCACCAGACCGCGAACGAAGGCCCGCTCCTCGTTGCCGACCACGTCGCCCGTCACCCACGGCTCGGAGCCGTCGTCATAGAAGATGAAGAAGATGACGATCCCCTTGCGGTCCATGCGCTTGAACCACTTGCCCCACTGTTTGAGCACCTTCTTGTTCAAGGCGGCGTTCTTGTCGTGGCCGATGAACGGGTTGTGCGTCGACTCGCCGTCACCGCCGTGCGAGCGTACGGCCATCAGGTAGATCGAGTTCGCCCCCGAGGCTGCCAGCTTGCGGATCAGCCTGCGCTGGTCGCCCTTGCGCGTTCCGTCCGGCTGCAGCTGCCCGCGGTAGAGAAACCCCTCGGGATCGCCGGGGCCGGCCATGAAGAACGGCCCGCGCTCGTGATACTCGAGCCAGCGCGGATTATCGGCTCTGACGACCACCTGACCGGGGGTCGGCTGGGCGATCACGCAGGAAGCCAGGAGGGTCGCGGCGAGACTTGCGATGACGACAGTGCGGGCGATCCGGTGCATTCCTGCAAGGTATGCAGTGGGGCGCCCGGGCGCAGTGAAGCGCGCCACTTCAACTCCTGAAAACGCCCCGAATGCAAGCTAGAATCGACCGGTGAAAGCACTCTGCCACCTCAACGGCCGAATCCTGCCTCTATCCGAGGCCCGAATCGACCCGCTGGATCGCGGCTTCCTGTTCGGCGACGCGCTGTACGAGGTCGTCAAGGTGCGCTCCGGGATCGTCTTCGAGCTCGACGCCCATCTCGACCGAATGAGCCGCACCTTCGAGCAGACCGGGATCGGCGAGCCGCCCGATCTTGCCGCCGCGTGTCGCGAACTGGTGGAGGCGGTCGAGCTAGACACTGGATTTCTGTACATGCAGGTGACCCGGGGAGTCGCGCCGCGCACGCACCTGCCGCCGGCCGGGATGACACCGACCGTCTTCATCCTGCCCGCGCTCTACGACTTCGACTCACCGGCCAGCCGCAAGATCCGGACGATCAGCGAGCGCGACTACCGCTGGCGCAAGTGCGACATCAAGAGCACCAGCCTGATCGCCACGGTGCTCGGCAAGGTCTCCGCCGAGTCCGCGGGGGCCGACGAGATCCTGTTCGTGAGCGGCGACGGTGTGGTGCGCGAGGGCGGGCAGACCAACTTCTTCGTCCGTCGTGACGATGCGCTCGAGACCCATCCCGCCGACCACCGGATCCTGCCCGGCGTCACGCGTCAGCTATTGCTCGGCCTCGCCCGCGAGGCGGGTCTGCCGCTCAATGAGACCGCCCCACGACTATCCCAACGCGCCGACTGGCAGGAGGCGTTCATCTGCGGCACGCTCACCGGCGTTCAACCGGTCGTCGAGCTCGACGGCGAGCCGATCGCCGGCGGCCGAGTCGGCGAGTGGACGCAGCGACTGGCCGCGGCCAACGAGCACTACGAGCTCGAGTGGATCACCGCCGCCGCCCGCCTCGTCGCGACACCGATCGAGGGCTGAGCTGCCGACTACCGCTTCCGCCGGCGAGCCCGCCGCTGCTCAGCCTGTGTCGTCCAGACTCACCATCGTCGCCGTCCTCGTCGTTCTGGCGGCTCTCTACGGGGCTACCCTCTACCCCGGCGTCGGCGGTCGCGGCAACACCGGTGATTCCGCCAAGTTTCAGTACATCGGCGAGGTGCTCGGCGTTCCCCATCAGCCGGGCTATCCGCAGTATGTGGTCCTGAACTTCCTCTGGACGCGGCTGCCGCTGCCGCTCGAGCTGGCGACTCAGGTGAACCTGCTGTCCGCGATCTTCGCGCTCGCCGCCGGCGCGTTTCTCTTTCTGTTCTACCGGGAGCTCGGCGAAGGCGCACTTCCGGCGGCGCTCGCCACTTGGAGCGTGCTCCTGGCGCGCACGATCTGGAGCTTCTCGACCGAGGCGGAGGTCTATTCGCTGCACCTACTGTGGGTGGCGGCGGTCTCCTGGGCCGCGTGCCGATTCAGCCGCGACCGCTCCCGAGGTTGGCTGATCGCTGTGCTGGTGCTGTACGCCTTCAGCTTCGGCAACCATCCAATGATGATCACCCTGCTGCCTGGGCTGGCGGTGCTGCTGTTCGGCATTCGAGGCCGGCGAACGTTCGAGCGTCGGGTCGTCCTGGTGACGGCGGTCGCGCTGCTCCTGAGCCTCGGCCAGTACGGCTACGTCCTGTGGCGGTCGCATAGCGACGCACCGTTCGTCGAGGGGATCGGACGCGAGGCCGATCTCGAGCGACTGGCGGACAGCATGAGCGGTGATCGCTTCACGAGCAAGAACCTGCTGCGCAAAGGCGAAGCTGAGCTCGTCGACCGCCTGCGCGGGGTGCCGATCGAGACCGCGCGCCAGCTCGGGCCGGTGGTCCTGCTCCTGGGAGTCGTAGGGCTGATCTCGGCCTACCGGCGGCGCGAGCCAATGCGCTGGTACCTGGCGCTCGGAATCCTCGGCCCCACCGCCTTCATCGCCGCGTACCACATCGGCGACTGGCAGGCCTATCTGACCCCCGCGTGGGTGATGATCGGCGGCCTGGCGGCGATCGGCGTCGGCAGGGCGATCCAGGGGCGGATCGCGCGCGCCGGAGCGTTGACCGCCTGGGCCGCGCTACTGGCACTGATCGGAACCCTGAACTACCGGGCGCTCTACGTCGAGGAGAACGAGAACGACCGTACGCTGCTGGTCGCCGCCGCCGGCCACGATGCCCAGGTCGTCGCCTTTCGCGGCCCGGGCTACAAATCGAAGCAGCTGAACAACTACTATCGGTTCGGTCTGCACCTCGAAGAGGAGCGCAATCTTCACTTCCTGACCGCAAAGGAGGCGTTCGAGGTCGAGTACGCGTTTCTCGAGGACCGGCCCATGTACTTCATCGACAAGAAGGTAAAGCGCTACTTCGACCGCCACCAGGTCGACTACCTGCAGCGTTGGTACAACGAGAACCCGCTGTCGAGCTACTTCGTGACCGGCACCCGCTGGCCGGTGGACCGACTGGCGGTGCACAGCGGTGACCAGGGCGAGCTCCAGATCCGGACCGGCGAGGGGCACGCCCTCACCGAGGGAGTCGCACCGATCGAGATCGCCGTGCTCGACGGCTCGACCCGACGCACCCGCGGCGTCGCGTCGTTCACCTTCGCGGACGCCTGGATCGAGGATCCCAAGGTGCTGGGCATGCTCGGATTCCTCGACAAGATCGCGCCCGACGACTGGTACTGCGTCGTGCTCCAGGGCGCGGCCGTGCGGGTGAACCAGTCGACGCTGGCGACCATCCAGGCGCGCCTGGGGATGACGACCGACGCCCCGCTCCGACCTCGCGGAGCGGTCGTGCTCGCAGGACGCAAGAGCGCGCCCGGAAGCCACCTGACGGTGGTCGATCCGGAGGCGCCGGTCCTCCTGCATCTGCGAACGGGAGGCGGCTCATGATCCTTCGGAGTGCACTGGCGGTCGCGCTAGCGCTCGTCCTGACCGGTTGCTCGAGTGAACCGGAGCGCACCGAAGCGCCGATCTCCGCGGCACTCG
>JAJCXP010000409.1 GCA_029263375.1 Acidobacteriota bacterium
CTTGCCGGAGGTCATGGTCAGCCCCTGGCAGTAGTTGAAGTACGACATGTCCATCCGGAAGGAGCCGTCTTCCTTGAGATCGATCAGGTGCTCGAGAATCTCGTCCACGAAGCGAGGCTCGCCGTACGGCGCCAGGCCCATGAGCTTGTATTCGCCGCTGTTGACGCGAAAACCGGTGTAAAAGGTGAACGCCGAGTAGAGCAGGCCGAGCGAGTGCGGGAACCTGAGCTCATGAGTGAGCTCCATCCGGTTGCCGCGGCCGACGCCGAAGCTGGCGGTCGCCCACTCGCCGACGCCGTCCATTGTCAGGATCGCCGCCTCCTCGTAGGGCGACGGGAAGAAGGCGCTCGCGGCGTGCGACTCGTGATGCTCGGTGAAGATGTAGCGGCCCTTGAACTTCTTGTCGAGGCCCTTGTCCATCTGCCGCGGCATCCACAGCTTCTCTTTCAGCCACAGCGGCATCGCCTTGCGGAACGACCTGAAGCCGGCCGGAGCGTAGGACACGTAGGTCTCGAGCAGGCGCTCGAACTTGGTCAGCGGCTTGTCGTAGAAGGCGACGTGGTCGAGGTCGCTGGCATCGAGTCCGGCCTCCCCGAGGCAGTAGTCGATCGCCAGTTTCGGGAACCGGAAGTCGTGCTTCTTGCGGCTGAAGCGCTCCTCCTGTGCCGCGGCGACCACCCTGCCGTCGACGATCAACGCCGCGGCGCTGTCGTGGTAGAAGGCCGAGAGTCCGAGGATCGCCGTCATGCCACGCTCCGCTCCCTGAACCAGGCGGCCGTGCGGGCGATGCCCTCGCCGAGCGGCAGCGGATCCGGCAGTCCCGCCGTCTGGAGTAATCGTCTGGCGTCGATCACCGACCGTCGCTGCTCGCCGGGAGCCGCTGGGCCGTGCTCGGCCTCGGCGTCCGTGCCCACCGCGCGGGCCAGCTCCTGGTAGAGGTCGACTACCGACGTTTCCTCGCCGGTGCCGACGTTGAAGGTCTGGAATCCCGACATGTCGACCGCGGCCAGGGTGGCGCGGACGACGTCGGAAACGTGAACATAGTCCCGGGTCTGGAGGCCGTCGCCGGTGATCCGGCAACGGTCGCCGGCCAGGAGTCGCTTCAAGAAGATCGCAACCACTCCGGCCTCTCCGTGGGGGTTCTGGCGCTCGCCGTAGACGTTGGCGAAGCGCAGGCAGATCGTGTTGAGATCGTGCTCGATGTGGAAGTAGTAGAGATAACGCTCGACCGCGAGTTTGCTGACGCCGTAGGGCGAGAGCGGGCGGGTCGGATGCTCCTCGGTCGCCGGGAAGACTTCCTGCTCGCCGTAGATCGCGCCGCCGGTCGATGCGAACACCACTCGGCGGCTGCCCGCGCGGACCGCGGCGGCGACCAGGTTGAGTGTGCCGAGCACGTTGACGTCGGCGTCGAACACCGGATCGGCGGTCGAGCGCCGCACGTCCATCTGCGCGGCGAGGTGTACCAGCGTGGCCGGTTGCTCGCTCTCGATCAGCTGCGCCGCCTCGGGCGACCGGATGTCGAGCTGGTGCAGCTCGGCGGCCGCAGGCACGTTCTCGCGCTTGCCGCTGGAGAGGTCATCGACCACGATCACCCGCCGTCCGGCAGCGACCAGCGCGTCCGCGATATGTGAGCCGATAAAGCCCGCGCCACCCGTGACGAGTACGGTATTGAGGTCAGTCTGAGCCATTCGAGGAGTCCAGGGCAGGTTCGCCCTCAGGCTGTTCGGCTGAAGATACTCTCATAGTAGGCGCGGCACTGCGAGAGGCCGGTCCGGAGGTCGGTCTCGGCGTGGTAGCCGAGCTCTCTCGTCGCCCGCTCGAGGTCGGCGAGCGAGTGCTGTACGTCTCCGGGACGCTCCGGATCGTGCCGCGGCGGCGCTTTCGAGCCGACTTCACGAGCAATGGTGGCGGCGATGTCGTTGACCGTGACCCGCTTGCCACCGGCGACGTTGTAGGCTCGACCCGCCGTCGCGTTCGGTGCCGCGGCCGCCAGTAGGTTGGCGCGCACCGCGTCGGCGACGAAGGTGAAGTCGCGACTCTGCTCGCCGTCACCGTAGATGCCCATCGGCTCGCCCGCGAGCGCTGCTCTGAAGAAGCGCGGGATCACCGCCGCGTAGGGGCCGTCCGGAGACTGCCGCGGCCCATAGACGTTGAAGTAGCGCAGGCCGACGATCTCGATGTCGAACTCGCGCGAGAAGAGCGTGGCGAGCTCCTCGCAGAACAGTTTCGAGGCCGCGTAGGGGGAGAGCACGCGCCCCTCCTTACCCTCCCTCTTCGGCAACTCCTCGCTGTCGCCGTAGACACTCGACGACGAGGCGTAGACGACGCGCCGGACGCCGGCGTCACGCGCCGCCGTGAAGATATTGGCGCTGCCGCCCAGGTTCACCGCGAGCGACGTCGCCGGATCCTCCATCGAGCGCGGCACGGAACCGAGCGCCGCCTGATGAAAGACCAGCTCGACGCCGTCGCAGGCGGTCCGGCAGGCGTCGAGGTCGCGGAGGTCGGCTTCGAGCCAGTCGATCCGGTCGGCGACGTGCGCGAGATTTTCGAGGTCGCCGGTCGCCAGGTTGTCGAACACGCGCACGACGGCGCCCGCTGCCAGCAGCGCGTCGACCAGATGCGAGCCGATAAAGCCCGCCCCTCCGGTCACCAGGACCCGTGTTTCGTTCAACTCAGCAGTCGCCATCGAAGACGTCAGGCTCGGATCACCCGCTCCGTCCCCACAGGGTAGACGCCGCGGGTGTCGACGATCAGTGAAGCATGCCGCTGCACCAGTTCGTAGTCGACGGCGCCGTGGTCGGTGACGATCAGCACGGCATCGTGCGATTCCAACAGGTCGGCGCTCAACGGCAGCGAGCTCAGCGCCGGCAGCTCGGGCCATGAGCGCATGGTCGGCGCGGTCGGGATATGGGGGTCGTGATAGCCGGCCTCGGCGCCCCGGCGCATGACCTCGGCGAGAATCTCGAAGGCCGGGCTTTCGCGCGGGTCGGCGACGTCTCTCTTGTAGGCGAGCCCGAGCACCAGCACCCGGCTGCCGTCGAGAGCGCGGCCGCTTCTGGCCAGCTCGGCCTCGAGCTTGTCGATGACCCAGCTCGGCATACCCACATTGACCTCTCCCGCGACCTCGATGAAGCGCGAGGTGAGACCGAGCTGCTCGGCCTTCCAGGTCAGATAGAACGGGTCGATCGGGATGCAGTGGCCGCCCCAGCCCGGTCCTGGGTTGAAGCGCATGAAACCGAACGGTTTCGTCGCCGCCGCGTCCAGCACTTCCCAGACATCGATGCCCATCCGGTCATAGACGATCTTGAGCTCGTTGACGAGTGCGATGTTCACTGCTCGAAAGATGTTCTCGGTAAGCTTCGAGGCCTCGGCGACGCGGGTGCTCGAGACCGCCACGGTGCTGACGACCACCGCTCCGTAGAGCGCCTCGGCGACCTCGGCCGAGCTCGGGTCGACGCCGCCGACCACCTTGGGGATCGAGTGGGTGGCGAACTCGGGGTTGCCGGGATCCTCGCGCTCCGGGGAGTAGGCGAGAAAGAAGTCCTCCCCGCAGCGCATGCCGTTCGCCTCGAGTCGCGGCCGTAACAGCTCCTCAGTGGTGCCGGGATAGGTGGTCGATTCCAGTACGACGAGCTGGCCGGGTCGCAGTACCGCGGCGATCGCGGTCGCGGTCTGCTCGACGTAGCTGAGATCGGGCTGGTGCTGGTCGTCGAGCGGCGTCGGCACGCAGATGATCAGCGCGTCCGGTTCGGATAGTCGACTCGGGTCGGCGGTCGCCTCGAACCGTCCTGACTCGACGGCCGAGCCAAGACGCGTCGAGTCGATGTGCGGGATGTAGCTCTCGCCGGCGTTGAGCCGAGCGACCTTCTCGTCGTCGGTATCGAATCCGAGTACTCGGAATCCCGCGCTGGTGAAGGTGAGGGCGAGCGGCAGGCCGACGTAGCCCAGCCCGAGGATTCCGACCTGGGTTCGCCGCTGCTCGATCGCGGCGACGAAATCGGAGGGGGTGGCTGCTGGAGTGCTGTCTGGCATAATCCGCCGCCTATCCTAGCCGTGCAGACATGCGAGCGCCTATCCGAACCCATATTCCGACGCTGCTCTGGGCCCTGGTCGTCGCGGTCGCCCTGCTGACCCCGGGGCCGGAGCTCGAGCGGATCACGCGGCCTCCGAACTGGATCGCGGGGGCGGCGCACCTGGTTCTTTTCATGGTCATGGCGTGGGTGCTCCACCGGTCGCTGGCCGGCGAAGGGGTGAGGCGCGCTCTGGCGCTGTCGTTCTTGACTGCGTTCGTCTACGGTGGGGCGCTGGAGTTCGGGCAGATTCCGATCGAGGGTCGTGGGCTCGAGGCGTTCGATTTCATGATGAACGGCGCGGGCGCCCTGATCGGTGTGTTCGCTGCGAGGCTTTCGAGCTGACGGCGCGGGTACCGGGCCTCGAGCGGCCATCCTGGTCGGCGGCACGATCACCTTCCGTTTGACTACCGCCTGACGACAAGCTAGGCTTTCCAAGCATTTGGAGCGGTCCGGCGGGAGTCGGGCACGGCAACCTGGGACGGACACCCAAGGTGCCAACTCGCTCGCGGGCTTCGGTTCAACGAGGCTCAACGAACGAGAATGCGGCCGGGAATCCCCGGCAACGAACTGTCCGGCAGGTCCCGCGACCCGCTTCCGATGCAGGAGGCGGGTTTTTCGTTATGCGAGACCATTCGAGATGAAAGTCACTGAACACCTGGCGAGTGCCAAGAAGCCGGTCATCACGTTCGAGATCATCCCGCCACTCAGGGGTGGCAACGTCACCAATCTGATGGCGCTGATCGACGATCTGGTGCACTACGAGCCACCGTTCATCGACATCACCAGCCACGCCGCCCAGGTCGTCTACGAAGAGACGCGCGACGGCATCAAGCGCAAGGTCAAACGCAAGCGGCCGGGCACGATCGGCATCTGCGCGCTGATTCAGAACAAGTACAAAATCGACGCGGTGCCGCACGCGATCTGTACCGGCTTCACCCGCGAGGAGACCGAAGACTTCCTGATCGAGCTCAACTATCTGGGCATCGACAACGTGCTGGCGGTCAAAGGCGACGACAGTGGCTTCCGCAAGACGCCCCGTGACGGCAAGAGCGTCAACGACAGCGCTCTCGATCTGGTGAGCCAGATCACCGACCTGAATCACGGCAAGTATCTGGAGGACGGGCTGCTCGACGCCCAGCCGACCGATTTCGGCGTCGGCGTGTCGGGCTACCCGGAGAAGCACTTCGCGGCCCCCAATCTCGAGTCGGATCTGCGCAACACCGAGGCCAAGATCGCCGCCGGCGCCGACTACATCGTCACCCAGATGTTCTTCGACAACAGCCACTACTTCGAATACGTCGACAAGTGCCGCGAGCGCGGCATCGATGTACCGATCATCCCGGGCCTGAAGGTGCTGGTCGGCAAGAAGCAACTGCGGACGCTGCCCGAGATGTTCCACTGCGAGATCCCGGTCGAGCTGGCGGACGAGGTCGAGGCGGCGACAGAGCGCGAGCACGTGATCGAGATCGGCGCCAGCTGGGCGGCGCGCCAGGTGGAGGAGCTGCTCGACCGCGGCGCGCCCTCGATTCACTTCTACGTCATGTTGAACGCCAAGGCGGTGCAGCGAGTGATGGGGAAGTTGGATCTATGACGCCCCTGATCGAGCCCCGGCCCGATACCGAGGGTCGCACCCAGGCGCTGCTCGAAGCGCTCGAGGAGCGCATTCTGGTGCTCGACGGCGCCACCGGCACCGGCCTCCAGGACGAGAACCTGAGCGCCGAAGATTTCGGTGGCCCGGAGCTCGAGGGGTGCAACGAGAATCTGTGCGCGACCCGCCCCGACGTGGTCGAGCGCCTGCACTCGACCTACCTCGAGGCCGGCGCCGACGTCGTCGAGACCAACAGCTTCGGCGGCACGCCGCTGGTGCTCGCCGAGTACGATCTGGGCGATCAGGCGTTCGAGCTCAACCGGCTCTCCGCCGAGCTGGCGCGCAGGGCGTGCGCGCGCTTCGACCAGCCGGGTCGGCCGCGCTTCGTGTGCGGCTCGATGGGGCCGACCACCAAGGCGATCTCGGTTACCGGCGGTGTCACCTTCGAGGAGCTGATCGATCACTATCGCGTGCAGGCGAGCGGCCTGATGGCCGGCGGCGCCGACTATCTGCTGCTCGAGACCTGCCAGGACACGCGCAACATCAAGGCCGGCCTCCTCGGCATCGAGAGCGCCTTCGACGGCGCCGGCTGGCGGCTGCCGGTGGCCGTGTCGGTGACCATCGAGACCACCGGCACCATGCTCGCCGGCCAGGACGCCGAGGCGCTGGCGGTGTCGCTGCTGCACGCCGACCTGCTCTACCTGGGGCTCAACTGCGCCACCGGTCCGGAGCTGATGACCGAGCACGTGCGCACCCTGGCCGAGCTGGCCCACACCCGGGTCGGCTGCGTCCCGAATGCCGGCCTGCCAGACGAGGACGGGCTCTACCACCAGGGGCCCGACCATTTTGTCGATGTCATCGGCCGGTTTTTGGACAACGGCTGGCTGAGCGTCGTAGGCGGCTGCTGCGGCACC
>JAJCXP010000410.1 GCA_029263375.1 Acidobacteriota bacterium
TTGGCCTGCCAGGAGGGATTCGAACCCCCGACCCGCGGCTTAGAAGGCCGCTGCTCTATCCAGCTGAGCTACTGGCAGATCGAGATATCGGGGCGGCCAGATTTGAACTGACGACCCTCTGCTCCCAAAGCAGATGCGCTACCAGGCTGCGCCACGCCCCGTCTGGCGGGGAGTCTACAGTAGGGGTGGGAGTGACATTCAATTCTAACCAGATCGGACTCCGAGACCGCTCCTCTGGCCGGCCCAACCAACGATTCATCCCACGAGCATCTGGCGAGCCCGACCCCTCGATATACTCCCCACCCTCGCGACCCCGAGACCCCGAACATTCCGGAGGCATCCATGCTCGACTGGCCCCAGCACTCGAAGCTCTTGATTCCTTTCTGCCTTCTGCTCACGGCGTGCGCGCCCGAGCCGGTGGTGCGGGAAGTGCCCGAGTATCCGATCGAAGCGTTCATGGGCACGACCAACCATTTCGGCGCCTCGATCTCATCCGACAAGAGCAAGGTGCTGGTGAGCTCGAACGCGACCGGTATCTACAACGCCTACGCGGTGCCGGTGGCTGGCGGCGATCCGGTCGCGCTCACCAACTCGACCACTGACACCATCCGCGCGGTCGGCTACTTCCCGGCCGACGAGCGCTTCCTCTATCTCCAGGACGCGGGCGGCAACGAGCTCTTCCATCTCTACGTCAGCGGGACCGACGGCACGGTCACCGACCTGACGCCGGGCGAGGGCCACCGGTCGCTGTTCTTCGGCTGGGCGTGGGATGACGAGTCGTTCTACGTCGGCAGCAACGAGCGCGACAACAGCTTCTTCGATGTCTACGAGTACTCGACCGCCGACTACTCGCGGCTGCTGCTTTACGAGAACGAGAGCGGGCTCGACTTCCAGGGCCGATCGCCCGACAAGAAGCTACTCGCCCTGACCAAGACCAACACCACCAGCGACTCGGACATCTATCTCTATGAGATCGACTCCGGCGAACTGCGCCTGGTCACCGAGAGCGAGGACGAGGTCGCGAACAACTTCCAGTCGTTCTCTCCCGACGGCAAGTCGTTCTACATGACCACCGACGAGGGCAGCGAGTTCGCACAGCTGGTGCGCTACGACCTGGCCACCGGCGAGCGCGAGACGCTGGTAGCCCCGGACTGGGACGTCTGGTACGGCTATCCGTCGCAGCACGGCAAATACCTGATCGTCGGCATCAACAACGACGGGCGCACCGAGGTGCGGCTGTACGAGACGGCGACGATGAACGAGATCGAGCTGCCGACGGTGCCGTCAGCCGACGTGAGCTCGATCCGCCTGTCGCGCGACGAGCAGATGCTCGCCTTCTATGCCAGCAGCAGCCGCAACCCGAGCGACCTATACGTCCAGGAGATCGGCGGCGAGCCGCGCCGGCTGACCACCTCGCTGTCGACCGACCTCCAGGCCGAGGACCTGGTCGACGGTGAGGTGGTGCGCTTTGCCTCCTATGACGGAGTCGTGATTCCCGGCATCCTCTACAAGCCGCACGACGCCACCCCGGACAATCCGGGGCCCGCTCTGGTCTGGGTGCACGGCGGCCCGGGCGGACAGTCGCGCATCGGCTACGTCGACATCATCCAGTACCTGGTCAACCACGGCTACGTGGTCTATGCGATCAACAACCGCGGCTCGACTGGCTACGGCAAGACCTTCAACCGCATGGATGACCGCCGCCACGGCGAGGCCGACCTCGGCGACTGCGTGGCAAGCAAGAAGATGCTGATCGACAGCGGCTACGTCGACCCCGAGCGCATCGGCATCATCGGCGGCAGCTACGGCGGCTACATGGTGCTGGCGGCGCTCACACTGGCGCCCGAGGAGTTCGCCGTCGGAGTCGACATCTTCGGCATCTCCAACTGGGTGCGGACGATCGAGAGCATGCCGGTGTGGTGGGGCTCGTTCCGCGAAGCCCTGCTCAAGGAGATCGGCGACCCGTCCGAGGAGGGTGAGCGCGAGCGCCTGACGCGCATCTCCCCGCTCTTCCACGCCGATCGGATCGTGCGTCCGCTGATGGTGCTCCAGGGCGCTAACGACCCGCGCGTGATCAAGGTCGAGTCCGACGACATCGTCGAGGCGGCCCGGGCGAATGGCACGCCGGTCGAGTACCTGGTCTTCGAGGACGAGGGACACGGCTTCGTCAAGAAGGAGAACCAGATCGAGGGTTACAGCTCGATCCTGGCGTTTCTCGACCAGTATCTGGCCGCGCCCGAGCCGGCGACCTAGCGGCGGGCTAGACGCACGCACCGCCGTCGACGTACGCAGGAGTAGAATCACTACTCTCGTGCTCCGATATCTCCAGGTCGCCCTTAGTCTCATTGCGATGGTGACGGGTCCGGCCTCGGCGCAGACCCTGCTCGAGGCGCTCGAAGCCAGCCAACGAGTCGAGATCCGCCTCTTCGACGGCGAGCTCGAGCGCTACGACCGCGCGCGGCTCGGCGAGCGAGAGGCTCACGACACCCTGAGGACCCGCGCCGACCTCCTCGACCGAGCGCTCAGGAGGAGAAACACCGGTCTCGACCAACTCGCCGAGCTCGAGTCGGCGGTAACTGTGGCGCGCGAGACCGCCTACGCCGCGTCGCGCGAGCTCGCAGCGCAGCGACGCCAGCTCTACCTGCGGATGGCGACGCTGGCGGAGATCGACGCGGAGATCGCGAGCGAGCGCGGTCGAGCTCTGGTGCCGCCGAGCGTCCTCGACGGCTTCTGGGAGATCGAGTTCGAGCCCTCCGGTGGAGTCGGCCTGTTGAAGCTGCGCGTCGAGGGCACCCTGATCACCGGTACCTACCGAGTCAGCGGCGGCCGTACGGGCTCGGTTCGAGGCACGATCGCCGACAACAAGGTCGATCTCGAGCGTATCGACAACGCCAACGGCTTCGATTCGGTGCTCAAGGGCGAGTTCAACCCCGCAAACCGCCAGATCAAGGGGGGATGGACGGCGGTCGACCTGAGCGGCGGCCGGCTCGGCGGCGGTACCTGGAAAGCGCGCAAGCTGTCGCCGGCCGAGGAGCAACGGCTGCAACCCGAACCCGAGTTATAGCTAGCGGCAAATATAACGTACCAAAGGGATTACAGCCCTTTTGCCTTGACAAATCGGCGCTCGCCCCCCTAATCTCGGAGGATACTCGGCTTGACTAGGGCAGGAGAGGGACGGCAGCACCGACGAAGGAGATCCCTTTCCGCCGTTTGAGCAGCTGTTTCTTATTGAGGGAACGCGGAAAAGGAGATCGAGAGATGAGTCGAAAGTCAACTGTTTGGCTGGTGGCCGCGCTGATCGTCACGTTGGCGGCGGCGGGCACCATCTACGTCCGTATGGACACACCTGGTACTGAAGAGATCACCGGCTCGGCCCCGGCGGGCGCGAAGGTCTCGCGTGGTTGGGGACTGGCACCGACCGTGTACGCACCGATCCCGGCTGCCATCGGGAACACCGCGAGTGCGATCATCGAGCCCGGCCACGTGCCGATGTTCGACCCCGGCAAGATCGTCGGCCGGCCCGAGAGCCCGATCGGTGAGCGCATGGCACGCCGCCTGCGCCGCAGAGCGATGCGCCAGCACCTGACCGTCGGCGTCGACGCCGGCTATTCCGTACCGCCGATGCTCGACCCGCCAGGCGTGTCGATCACGAACTACCAGGACGGCCCCGACGCCGAGGACAACTCCGGCTTTTCGGTTCCGCCCGATCCTGAGATGGCGGCCGGTCCCGACCACCTGATGACCGTGGTCAACAGCGTGTTCGCCATTCACGACAAGGTCGGCGGCGCGCCTACGATCTTCGACGCGGACGCCTTCTTCTCGGCCGACGCGGGTTGCCCGCTCGGTCTGTTCGACCCCGATGTCGCCTACGACGAGGACGCCGGACGTTGGATCCAGAGCTGGGACGCCGGTGGCACCCACGCGTGCGTCGGCTTCAGCGACGACTCGGACCCGAACGGAACCTGGTTCCTCTATTCGTTCGCCACAGCTTTCGGCGGCGAGTTCTTCGACTTCCCGCACATCGGTGTCGGTCCTGAGTGCATCGGCATGGGCGCCAACATGTTCACCGGCGGCTTCGTCGGCTCGGACGTCTGGTGCATGAAGAAGGCCGACGGCTACGCCGGAGCGGCTCTGACCGTGGTCATGGGCACGACCGGCTTCAGCTCGACGCCTCAGTTCGCGGACCTCAAGGGCTCCGACCTGACGAGCACCGGCCCCGAGCACCACATCTTCACCGATGATCTGTTCGACGGTCAGACTTTCGGGATGTTCGAGTGGGACGCCCTGGGTGCCGGCGGCGATCCGGTCGAAGTTGCCACTCCGGCGTGGACTCCCGGCGGCGGCGGCTTCCCGATCGACACGCTGCAGAGTGGCCCCGATTCTCTGCAGGCCAACGACTGGCGGATCGCGACCAAGGCCACGCAGCGTAACGGTAGCGCCTGGATCGCAGCGACGGTCAGCGCCAACCCCGGCTCGGGCACGGTCAACTGCTTCCAGTGGGCCGAGGTCGACGTAGCGTCCAACTCGGTGCTGCAGGGCGGACTCGTCTGCCCCGACACGAACATCGACCCGCTACGCAACGCGATCTTCGCTGACATCTCGGCCAACGAGTGCGGCGACGCCTTCGCCGGCTTCACCCGCTCGCAGGCGAGCGACGACCCGGGAACCGCGGTTTGCGGACGCCGGGGCAGCACAGCTCCTGGCGCGATGCGCTGCGGCAAAGGCATCCAGGCGGGTCAGATCCCGTACGACGCCTTCGACGGCGCACCGCTCAGGTGGGGTGACTACACCAGCATGACCACCGACCCGAACGGCAAGGACTTCTGGTACTTCGGCGAGTACTCCAAGGATCTCACCAATGGGATCACGAACTGGGGTACCAACATCGGCTCGATCACAACCGATTGTTGCGTCGGCGAGGGCTGCTAGGCCACCGTTCGAAATCGTGAACAACCCGACCCGCCGGCTCCGGCCGGCGGGTTTTTTCATGTCCGCGTGCGGCCGGCTCAGGGCAGACGCACGGTCGCGTGCAGCGCGAAATGATCCGACGGGTAGATCTCGTCGCGCGGGCGATCGAGCGCGCGAGTCGACTCCGCCACAGAGAGATCGGGTGACACCAGCAGGTGATCGATCTGGCGAGCGATCGTCGAGCGCGGCTCGAGCAGGTCGATCAGCTCGGCGATGCCGCGCGTGTCGAACGGGTCGCTCTTCTTGGTACCAGTCTCGTAGTTCACCCGGTTGGTCACCGGGTCCCAGGTCGCGACCTCGAGACCGGCAGTCGCAGACGCCAGCCCACCCTCTCCGAAAGCAACCATTCCGGGCGTCCCCGGCTCGGTGTTGAAATCGCCCCCCAGGATCACCGGCGCCGGCGCACCTGGGGAGCCCAAGCGCCTCCGGAGACGCTCGATCTCGCCGAGCAGCAGCCGAATCTCGCGCACATTCCGCGCCGACCGATCGCCGAGCACTCCGACGATCTCGTCGCGATGCTCGGTCGTGACCTGGCCGCCCTCGACCAGCCGCTCGAGGTCGTCTCCGAATCCAGGCGGCATGTACGCCGGCGAGAAGAGGTGGGTGCTGACAACCAGTACCGGGCGCCCGGCCAGCCGGATCTCACCGAACAGCGCGAACCGCGACTCGCGGGTCTGGATGCCGAAGCTGGCCGTGCACCAGGCATTGCCGCTCAGGCGCTTCCAGCCGCCGTGCCGCAGGCCGAGCTCCGGCTTGGCCAGGATGGCCAGGCCCTCGTTGACGTTGCGCGGGATCTTGTAGAGCTTGCCCAGGTGGAGGCCGCAGCTCGTGACTTTGTGAATCTCGTCGTATCCCAGAGCACGCGCGTACTTGCGCGCCTCGCGCTGATTCGGATTGACCTCCTGGAGCAGCAGCACGTCCGGATCGAGACGCCGGATCTCCTCGATCTGCCAGGCGAACCGGCGCTCCTTGCGCTCGGCGGTCTCGCCGGGAAAGAACTTTCGGCTCTCGCCGCTCCGGCGGCCATGCCAGACGTTGAACGTGACGATGTCGAGGGTCGCACCGCCCGCGGTCGCCTGAGCGGCCAGCGACCAAGGGACAAACGCCGCCCCGACCACCGTCACCGCCATGGCGAATCTGAGAACCTGCGTCCTCCAGCTCGCGGTCACCACCGCCTCCTTTCGCAGCCGGATCAGCGACCCGAGTATAGCGAGCCCCTCGGCTGACTACCGGCTCGCCTCCTGGTCCTGCCGGCTCTCGGCGAGGCAGTAGAGGTACTTGTGACCGCGCAGGTAGAGCTCGTCGCCAGCGATTGCCGGGCTGGCGTCGAAACCGTCATCCAGGGTGTTCGTCGCGAGTACTTTGTACTCCTTGCCGTGCTCGAGCACCACCGCATCGCCGCCGCGACCCAGGATGTAGACGCGGCCGGCGGCCGCCACCGGCGACGCCCAGACGTTGTCGATGCCATCGATCCGGATCTCGTTGAAGATCACCTCGCCGGTGCGCGCGTCGAGGCTGGTCAGGATGTTGCGGAAGTGCTTGATGAAATAGAGCTGGTCCTCGTAGACCAGCACCGACGGCACGTACGGAGTGTCGCGCTCGTACTGCCAGAGCAGCTCGTCCGCGCCGTCCACCTCGCCGGCAGCCTTGTCGAGCACCACCGCCTGCAGCATGCTGCCGCCGTATCCGCTCGCCAGGTAGACCACGCCGTCGCGGTGGATCGGCGAGGGGATGACGTTCGTCGTCATCCCGCCGAGTCGCCAGAGCTCCTCGCCGGTGGCCAGGCTGTAGCCGCGGCTGAGTCCGGTGCCCGGGATAACCACCTGTGGACCGCGGGCCGACTCGACGATCAGCGGCGTCGCCCAGGTCGAGACCTCGTCCGGGCGAGCGGTACGCCACAGCTCGCGACCGGTCATCCGGTCGAGGGCGACCACGAACGAGTCGTCCTCGTGATCCCAGTTGACCACCACCACGTCACCGTGGATCGCGGGCGAAGCGCCCTCGCCGAAGCCGTTGCGGGTGCGCATGTCACCGAGATCCGCGCTCCAGATCGGCTCGCCGTCGAGATCGAACGCGTACAGCCCGTTCGAGCCGAAGTGCGCCAGCAGCACCTCGCCGTCGGTCACCGGCGATGCCGAGGCGAAGGACGAGTCGACGTAGTGGGGCTCGTGCGGGAGTACTTCGGCGGCGGTGCGCTCCCAGATCAGCGAGCCGTCGCTGCGCTTCCGCGCCTGGACCACGAACCTCTGCTTGACCGGCTCGACCGCGGGTGGCCACTCCCGACGCTCCAGCTTGGCGGCGGCCGCCTCCTGGCTCTTGGCGTAGGCGGTCGAATCGACCGCGATTGCCGACATCAGGAAGATGCTGTCGCCCCAGATGACCGGCGTCGACAGGCTGCGCCCCGCCACCTCGACCTTCCAGCGGACGTTCTCGGTCTCACTCCAGGAGGTCGGCGGATCACCGTGTGGGCTGACACCGGTCTGCTCGGGTCCGCGCCAGCTCGGCCAGTAGTGGTCGGAGTCGGCAGCGAAAGCGGCTCCTGCGAGGACAAGAACCGCGGCAAGGGAAGTAAGCCGGACGTGGCGTCTCATGATCGGGGCACTCCTAGGGTTCGAGCGAGAGCTCAGTAGGTGAAGTCTTTGTAGCTGATGCGGAACAACAGGGAGTAGAGCACCGGCACCAGACCCAGCGTCAGCACCGTCGCGAACAGCAGACCGAACATGATCGCGACCGCCATCGGCTCGTACATCGGTCCGCCGCCCAGGTAGAGCGGCAGCAGACCGCCGAGCGTCGTCACGGTGGTGAGCAGAATCGGGCGCAGCCGGCGCTGCCCCGATTCGATCACCGCGCGCTGCGGGCTCAGGCCGTTCTCGTCTATCTCGATCTTGATTCGATCGAGTAGCACGATCGCGTTGTTGATCACGATACCGGCCAGGGAGATGACACCGAGCAGGGTCATGAAGCCGAAGTACGAGCGCATCACCAGGAGACCGATGACCACGCCGATCAGTCCCATCGGGATGGTGATCAGAATGATCGCCGGCCGGCGCACCGAGTTGAACTGCGAGACCAGCAGCAGCACGATGATCAACCCGGCGATCGGCAGCTTGGCGGCGATCGATTCGTTCGCCTTGGTCGCCTCCTCCTCCTCACCGCCGATCGCCCACGAGTAGCCGCGCGGCCAGCCGGCGCTGAGATCCTCGAGCCACGGTTGGATCCGGCGGTTGACCTCGATCGCGGTGTAGCCGGGCTCCAGGTCCGACTCGATCGTCACGGTCGCCAGCCGGTCGCGTCGCAGGATCTTCGCGGGCTGCCAGGCGAGCTCTATGTCGGCGACCTGGCCGACCGGCACCGAGCGGCCGGTGGACTGCGAGAAGACGTTGACGCTACCGACGGTGGTCGGGTCGAGGCCGCCCGCACCGGCCGCACGCAGCGTCACCGGGATCACCTTGTCGTCTTCACGGTACTCGGTGGCGTCGAAGCCCGAGAACAGGGTCTGAAACGAGATCGCGACGTCCTGATTGGTCACCCCGGCGCGCTGAGCGCGCTGCTCGTCCACTCGCACCAACAGCTTCTTCGAGCGCGCACCCCAATTGTCGGCGATCGACCGCGGCCCCGCGATCTCACTCAGGTGCGCCTTGATCTCGTCGGCGTAGGTGAACACCCGATCGGTGTCGCGACCCGAGACTCGGACCTCGATCGGATTGTGGGCCGGCGGACCGAGCGGCAATGGGTCGATCTTCGCCTTGAGGTCGGGAAAGCGGGAACAGTACTCGCGCAAGCTGTTCACCACCTCGTCGACCGCGGGGCGCGAGGTGGCGTTGATGATCATCACCGCATACTCGGGGCTCGACTGCTCAGGGCTGATCGGCAAGATGAAGCGCGGCGCTCCGGCGCCGATGAAGGTCGACCAGTTGACGACGCCACTGACGTCGCTCTCCGGGCTCTGCGTCCCTACGTACAGCTCGTCGCGGATGAACGCTTCCACATTCAGGACCAGCCTCTCGGTCGCCGCGAGCGGTGTGCCGGTCGGCAGGATCAGCTCGGCGATCAGAGTCGGCCGATCGTTGGGGGGAAAGAAGATCTGCGGCACGAAGCCAAACAGCTGCATGGTGCCCACGAAGAGAGCGAGCACCGCCGCGATCGACAGCCAGGGATGCCGGAGGCCCTGGATCAGCGCGTTGCGATAGCCCCGATAGAAACGGCCGCTGTAGGCATCGCCGGCGCTCTTCTTCACCTTCAGGAAGATCACGCACAGCAACGGGATCATGGTCAACGACAGCACCCAGGAGCAGAGCAGGGTGATGGTCACGACCTGGAACAGCGGCGCCGTGTACTCGCCGGTCGTCGACTCCGCCAGGTAGATCGGCAGGAAGGCGGCCGCCGTCGTCAGGGACGAGGTCAGCAGAGGGACTCGCATCTCGTCCGCCGACCTGACCGCGGCCTCGACCGGCTCCACCCCTTCCGACATGAGCACCATGATCGACTCCGACATCACGATCGCGTTGTCGACCAGCAGACCGAGAGCGATGATCAAGGCCGCGAGCGACATCTGATTGATGCCGACGTCGAACAGCGCCATGAAGATGAAGCTGGCGACGATCGCCATCGGGATCAAACTCGCGACCACCAGCCCGGTGCGCAGACCGAGCGTGGCGAGCATCACCAGCATCACGATCGCGACCGCCTGCAGCAGGTTGCCGACGAAGTCGTCCACCTTCTTCTCCACCGCACCGGCCTGGAACATCAGATAGTCGAACTCGACGCCGTGCGGATAAGAGTGTTGAATGCGCGTCATCGTGGCCTGGACGAGATCACCGAGCACCAGGATGTTGCCGCCTTCGCGCAGCGAGATCGCCAGCGCCAACCCCGGCTCGCCGTTGGCGCGCATCTTGGTCCGGGGTGGATCGATGTAGCCCCGGTAGACGTTGGCGACATCCTGGAGGTAGATCGGCTCGCCGCTGCTCGGAACGGTGATCACGCTGCGCCGGAGATCTTCGATCGACTCGAAGTTGCCGGTCGGCTCGAAGACGATAGCCTCTTCGTCGGTGCGGATCTCGCCGCCCGGGTTGATGATGTTGCGACTCCCCAGGATGTTCCGGAGCTGCAGCGGCGCGAGGCCGATCTCCGCCAGCCGAGCGTTGTTGAAGTCGACAAACACCCGCTCTTCCTGAGCGCCGTGGATCTCGACTTTGGCGACCTCGTGGATCAGCAGCAGCTCATCGCGCACGTCGTCGGCGATCTCCTTGAGCTCGGCGTAGGAGTAGCCGTCGCCGGTCAGGGTGACAATGGTGCCGAACACGTCGCCGAACTCGTCGTTGACGATCGGCCCGATGATGCCGTCGGGGAGATCGGGTCTCGTCCGCTCGACCTTGCGCCGAAGATCGTCCCAGATCGGCCGCATGAGATCGTAGCGCTCCTGGATGTTGACGAAGATGATCGAGACGCCGGTCTTCGACTCGCTGGCCAGAAAGTCGAGCTCCGGGATCTCCTGGATCGCCTTCTCCAGCTTGTCGGTGACCAGCTGCTCGACCCGTTCTGGACTGGCGCCGGGGAAGGTCGTCTGCACCATCGCCGTGCGAATGGTGAATCCCGGATCTTCCGACTGCGGCATACCGAGATAGGAGATCAGCCCCCAGATCACCATCACCAGCAGCAGCACGAAGGTGACCCGATTGCGCTCGATCGCCGCCCGCGTGATGCTCATCCGGGCGCTCCGGCCGCGTCGGGCACCCGCACCCGCATGCCGTCCGACAGGCGGCGTACGCCGGCGGTAACCACCAGCTCCCCCGCGGCGACTCCCGCGGCGATCTCGACTCCGGCGGCACTCGCGACTCCGACCCTCACCGCGCGACGCTCGACCGTACCCACCCCCGCCTCGCCCGGACGGAGCACGAAGACAAAGCGCCCGTCGCGATCTTCGCCCACGGCCACTCCGGGCACGAACAGCCGCACCTCGCCACCGCCATCGGTCCACTTGAAGGTGACTTCGGCTGCCATACCGGCCCGGATCCCGACGGTCGCTCCGACGAGACGGGCCTTCACCGGATAGGTGGCCGCGCCGCCGGTCAGCGAGACCCCGACTTCGGTGACCTCGGCGATGAAGGTCTGCCCCGGTAGGGCCGGAATCTCGACCGACACCTGCTGGCCCTTCTCGACCGCGGCGATCATGCCCTCGGGAACCGGCACCACCACCTCGGGCTGGCCGGCGGCGATCAAGAGACAGATCACCTGCCCCGCCTGCACGTTCTCGTTGACCTCGATCGAAACCGACGCGATGGCGCCGTCGGCCGGCGCGCG
>JAJCXP010000411.1 GCA_029263375.1 Acidobacteriota bacterium
GTCGAAGCCGTTCTGGTAGCGCAGCTCGCGCCCGTTCATGGCGAAGTAGCGCTGGAAGAGATCCTTGTACGTCCGACCCCAGGCGTGGTGCACGCCCATCGGGTTGTTGGCGGTGATCGGCCCGTCGAGGAACGACCAGGCGGGCTTGCCGCGGTTCTTCTCACGCAGCTTCTCGAAGCACTGTTCGCGCTTCCAGAAGTCGAGGATTCGCTGTTCGAGCTCTGGGAAATCGACCGTAGACATCGGCCGAGTAGTCTAGCGGAGATAACCTCGCCACCGGGGCGAGCGTATCTAGACGATCCAGGAGAGACCAGACATGAGAGCCACCATCCTTTTTGCATTGGCTTGGATCCTCGCTGGGCCGGGCGGCGTCGGCGCGCAGCAACCGGTCGAGGTCGAGCGGTTGACCGACAACCTCCAGCTGATTCGGCCTTCGGCGCTCCCCAGGACGGTCATGTTGGCGCTGACCGGCTCCGACGGCGCCCTGGTGGTGGATTTCGAGAACCCGGATCTCGAGACCTTTCGTGCCGACGACGCGGTCGCGGCGTCGATACGGGACGCGCTGGAGCGGGCCGGGGCCTGGCCGGTGCGCTATCTGATCAACACCCACTGGCACCCGGATCACGTCGGCGGCAACGAGCGCCTCGGCGCGGATGCGCTGATCGTCGCGCAGGCCGAGACCCGCCGGCTGCTCTCGATCCGGCAGACGCCCTGGTGGCTGCCGCAGGGGATCGGTCCGATGCCGGCGGCGGGCCTGCCCGCGGTCACCTTCGACGACCGGATGACGCTGCACCTGAACGGCGAGGTGATCGAGCTCCTCAACTTCGGTCCCGCGCACACCGAAGGCGACGCCGTCGTCTGGTTTCGGAACGCGGGCTACGCCCACGTGGGTGATCTCTTCCACGGCTTCGAGAATCTCGCGCCCGGCGATGACATGGAGGGCCTGGCACGCACCTACGCGGCGCTTCTCGAGACGCTGCCGACCGGCACTCGGCTGGTGAGCGGGCACGGCCCGATCGAGGACCTCTCTCAGCTCGAGCGCCAGCACCGGATGCTGGTTGCCACCCTGGCGTGGATGAAGGCCGAGCTCGAAGCGGGAGCGACTCTCGAGCGGCTGCAGGAGCAGCCGCTGCCGGCCCCCTGGAACGAAGAGTTTACGGGCTCTGACGGCATGCGCAAGCAGTGGCTGGGCGCAATCCACCGCTCGCTCGAGGAGCGTTCGCCGAGCGACGAGGAGCAGCTGCTGGCGCTCCATCGCCGGTCGATGGACGCCCATCTGGAGAGCGACGTCGACAAGCTGCTGGCCGCCGAGGGCGCCGACGCGGTGGTCGGGAGCCGCGGCGAGATCAGCCGGCCGTCCATCGAGGAGCGACGAGCTCTGTTCGGCGACTACTTCGGTGTCACCCATTTCGAGGTCTATCGCGACATGGTCCCGCCCGCGGTCAAGGTCTCCAAGGACGGCAGTCTCGGCTGGGTGATCGTGCAGGTGGAGGCCTCCGGGGTCCAGGACGGCGCCTCCGGCGCACTCCATGAGATCAAGTTTCAGAGTAACTGGATCGAGCTCTACGAAAAACGCGACGGCGAGTGGCTGCGGGTCGGCAATGTCTCGAACTTCGCGCCGTTCTGATCGCCGGGCGACGTGAGCCGAGATCGGCCGCGGTCGTGCGCGGCGATTGATTTCGGAGGGTAGCGGCCTCTTACCTGTCGTGAGCGCACTCTTCGCAGAGGATCGAGCCGTCGTCCGGCAGCTTCTTAAGGGTGACGCGGAAGCGTTCGCGGAGTTCTTCGATCTGCAGGCGCCCAGGCTCTACCGCTTCGCGCTCGTCCGGCTCGACCAGAACGCCGATGCGGCGGAGGAGGTCGTCCAGAGGACCCTCGTCAAGGTCGTCGCCAAGCTCCATACGTTTCGCGCCGAGGCGTCTCTCTTCACCTGGCTGTGCACTTTCTGTCGGCATGAGATTGGCGCTTGGCACCGCGCACACCAGCGCGCCCGGTCCCGCGAGGGGCTACTCACCGACCTGGAGGAGGTGCGGGCCGCGCTGGAAACGATCGGTGCGTCGCCGATCGAGGACCCGCAGCGCAAGCTGCTGCGGCGCGAGCTCGGTCTGCTGGTCCAGGCGACGCTCGATTGTCTGCCGGGCGGGTACGGCGAGATTCTGGAGTGGAAGTACGTAGACGGTCTCTCGGTCAAGGAGATCGCCGCTCGGCTGGGCGTCAGCTTCCCGGCGGCGCAGTCCAAGCTGAGTCGGGCACGGAGCGCGTTCCGGAGCGGATTCGGTCCGGCGACTCCAGCACTGGCGCTGTTGGGAACGGATCGAACGCGATCGTGAGACGAGGTTGAAGATGCCGACCACCGACAGAGACATAGCGCAGTTGATGAGCCTGGCCGGCTCCCGGCCGCGTCTGCCCGAGGATCGCGCGCTCAGGATCCGGGCGGCGGTGCTGCCCGCGTGGCTCGCCGAGACCCGGTCTCGCCGCCGTCGACGGGTCGGCAGCGCCGCGCTCATGGCCCTGGCGGCGGCCCTGATTGCCGCCGCCGGCTTGAGCGTCTGGAGATCGAGCCCGGTCGATGGCCCGAGAGTCGCGACTGCGGAACGGATCGAGGGGCCGCCGCCGACGGTCATCGGCCCGGACGGATCGTCGATGCGGCTGAGCGAAGGCTTCGTCGTTCAGGCGGGACACCGCATCGCCTCGGGCGAGGGACGGGTGGCACTCCGACTCGAGAGTGGAGCCTCCCTGCGGATCGACACCGCGAGCGAGCTCCGGATGAGTTCGGCCGATCTGATCGAGCTCGAGCGCGGAGCGATCTACGTCGACTCGGGAAGTGCACCGAGCGTGGCCGCGGGGATCTCGGTCGAGACGCCGCTCGGAAAGGTCGAGGAGATCGGCACCCGCTTCGAAGTCCGATTCGACGACGATGGCCTACGAGTTCGAGTGCGGGACGGAGCGGTGCGCCTCGACGGGCCGGGGGTCTCCGCCCGCGGCGCCGCCGCCGACGAGCTCCGGCTCGGGCCCGATGGGAGGGTGCGCCGCGGATCGATCGCGACACACGGTGCGGACTGGGACTGGACGCTTGCGGTCGCACCGGCCTTCGATCTGGACGGTCGAACGCTCGGGACCTTCCTGCGTTGGACCGTTCGCGAGACGGGGTGGACTGTTCGCTTTGCCGACGAGTCGCTGAGAACCGAGTTGGAGAGCACCTTGATCCGTGGTCCGCGTGCGAGCGCTTCGCCGCGTGAAGCCCTGCCGCTGGTGTTGGCGGCCTGTGAACTCTCGTTTCGACTCGAGGGCGGCGTCGTAACCATCTTCAATCCTAGGGAATTGGGAGGCGCAGAATGAAGTCTCGACTATCCGTTTCGATCCTGTTGTTCTCGGTGCTCGGTTTGGCGAGTGGTGTCGCCGAAGCCGACTGGCGTTTCTTCTACGCCTACAATCAGTTCGTACCGGACACTGACGGCGAGGCGCATCCGAAGAACGGCCGGATGGCGGTCCTGTCCGACCTGCCGGAGGGCCACTTCGGCGTCATCGCCTGCGCCTGCTACTTCGGCAATGACACCAACAAGCAGAAGGGCAAGATGATCGTGACCGGCGAAGCGGTCCGGGCGGATGGCAACGAGTCCTTTCGCATGAGGGTCAAGGTTCGAAAGGGCCGAGGAGAGAACTGTGTCTCGCTGCCCCAGATGGGTGCGGACGACCTCATTACGATGAACTTCGAGTTCGAGGGGTTTCGCTCGCTCGGTGTGAGGTCGGACAGCGACCGCGACACCTTCGTCTTCGGTTCCCTGGCTGTGGGTCACATGTCGGGCCCGCCGCCGACCGCGCGCGCGGCGCGCGCGTTGGCCCGGCAGGAGTTGACCCGAGCGTCCGAGGAGGGAGCGCAATAGTAGCCCGCGCGGTCCGCGTTCTCGTCCCGGCCCTGGGTCTGCTCCTGGCACTCCAGCCCAGCTCTCCGGCGCGCGCGTCGTCGGAGGGCATGGTGCTGGCCGGCCGGAGTCTCGAGGAGGCCCTGACCGAGTTGCAGGCGCGCGGCCTGAGAGTCTTGTTCTCGGACCGGGTGGTCGACCCGGCGATGCGGGTGCAGACCGAGCCGCGGGATCGGCCACTGACGGAGGTACTGCGGCAGCTGCTCGAGCCGCACCAGCTGGAGGCTCGGCCGGGCGCCTCCGGTTGGCTGGTTGTCGTGCGCTCGCCGGCGTCGCGGCCCGGCGCCGGCGCATCGCCTGAACCAGCTGGGAAAGACGCGGATCGGACCGCTCAAGCGGTTCGGGTCAGCGAGGTCGTCTTGGTCAGACCGCGGCTACAGGTGCCGGTGAGCGTCCTCGCCGGCGACGAGCCGGTGCGTGGTCTCACCATCGCCGACTTCGAGCTCCTCCTCGGCGGCAAACGGCAGGAGATCCTGGATCTCGAAGTGCTGGACCTGTCGAGCGGGAGCGAAGAGGTGGGGGCCTCCGCAACAGCGGTTCCGACCGCCGCGCGTCGACACTTCCTGCTGGTCTTCGATACCGGGCTCGAAGGGCCGGGCTCGCTCAGCCGCGGGCGGACGATCGCCCTGAGGTTGGTGGACGACGTCCTGCATCGCACCGACCTGGTCGGCTTGGCGACTCTCTCCGAGGCGCGTCGACCGCACCTTGCGCTCGGGTTCACGTCCGACCGCTCGGCGACGGAGTCCTCGATCGACATCGTGACCGGCCGATCGGTGACCGAGGTGGTCACCGATCCACTCGGGCTGAGACTCCGTCCCGCCCACTCGGTCGCGAGCCGGCGGACCGACCTCGTCACGGTCGAACGTGCGGTTCCCAACGTGGCCAAGAGAGCCTTGACGACACGATCCTCCAAGGACGAGTTCAACGACGGGGCGGATCTCGAGCTCCAGGCGCAACGAACCGATCGCCAGGCGGCGGTGACTCGCCTGCTCGGTCTCTCCGACTCCTTGACCGAGCTGGCCCGGACGCTCCGCTACGCACCTGGCCGCAAGCACGTCGTTCTCCTGTCGGAGGGCTTCGACGACTCCATGCTGGTCGGCCTCGGCGGCAGCTCCCGACTGGAGCGGGAGCGGATCGAGGTGATGAACCGGGCGGCCGAGTCGGGAGAGATCTGGAAGATCGACACCGACCAGCGCTATGGCAACGAGGCGGCGCAGAGAAGCTTCGACCGCATGCTCAGCGAATTCGCACGCAGCAACAGCGTCATACATGCGATCAACACGAGGGTAGAGGCCGATCGCGCGCAGGCCGGCTCCCGGAGCCGCGACGGACTGGCGCTCCTGGCGAGCGGCACGGGCGGCGTCTACCTGCCGAGCTCGGGCGATATCGACGGCGTGCTGGCCTCGCTCAGGAGGAGCACGGCGGTCACCTACGTGCTCTCGGTCGCCCCCCCGTCGACCGTGAGCCGGGAGCGGGCAGGCAAGCTGAGAGTGAGGCTGCGCGACGGCATCTCGGGGCGGATCGTCCACCCGCCCCTCCTGTTCGATCCGGCGGCGTCCTCAGCGCCCTCGCCCGAGGAGCGGCGCCTGTTCGTCGGCAGTCGGATCATCGGCGGCGACCCGGGTGGTGATTTCACGTCGACCCTGAGAGTCGGTCGGCCGACATCGGAGGGCGACTTCTGGTCGATCCCGGTGTCGGTGATCGCGCCCGTCGAGCTGCTTGCGGTCGCGCGATCCGAGCCCGCGGCCGAGGTCTACGTCTACGCGCTGACCGCGGACGGTGCGGTCGGCGACTACTTCGCGCAGTCGATCTCGCTTGCCGACACTGAGCTCGAGGAGGCGTATCGCCGGCCGCACTTTCGCGTCGCGAGCCAGCTTCAGCTGGCGCCGGGGTCGTACGAGATTCGCTCCCTGATCGTGCTTCCACGAACCGGAGCCAGTAGCCTCGCGAGCGCCCGGTGCGAGATCGCGGCGCGCTAGCAGGCTTGCGAACAGGCCTCGCTCGGCCGCTGACGGCACGCCTCGGAAGCGGCGAGGACGGTCGAATCGTGAGACGCTGTCGTTTCTGGTCGGAGCGCGCGGTCACCGTCACACCGACCCACCTGTCACGTAACCCAGGGGAGTCGACATGCAGGTATCAGACGTTCTTCCGCCCACCATGTTCGCCGGCAAGACCGTGTTCGTCACCGGCGGCGGCAGCGGAATCAACCTCGGAGTGGCCCGGAATTTCGCTGCTCTCGGTGCGAGTCTCGGCATCTGCGGACGGACCGCCGAGCGGCTCGAAAGCGCTCGAGCGGAGCTCGAAGGGCTGGGCGCCAAGGTGAGCACGTCGGTAGCCGACGTCCGCGACTACGACGCGTTGGCGGCTGCGCTCGAGACCACGCGAACCGAGCTCGGTCCGATCGATGTCCTGGTGTGCGGTGCGGCCGGCAACTTTCTGGCGCCGGCCGAAGCGATGAGCGCGAACGGATTCAAGACAGTCGTCGAGATCGATCTGATTGGCTCATTCAACGCCTCGCGAGCGGCGTTCGAGCAGCTCAAGGAGACCCGCGGCACGATCCTCTTCATCTCGGCGCCCCAGGGATCGGTGCCGCACTTCGCCCAGGCTCACTGCGGCGCCGCCAAGGCGGGGGTCGACAACCTGATGCGCAACCTGGCGCTCGAGTGGGGCCGCTACGGAATCCGCTCGAACGGCATCGTCCCCGGACCGATCGCGGGCACTGAGGGGATGAAGCGGCTCGGCCCCCAGGATGACAAGGCCAACGCCGAGATCCAGGCGACGATCCCGCTCGGGACCTACGGCAGCGTCGACGACATCGGCCAGGCTGCTGTGTTCCTCGCCTCGCCGCTCGCCTCCTATGTGACCGGAGCGCTGTTGACGGTCGACGGTGGCGCCTACCTCGGCGGCACCAGGCTGATGGCGCACAAGATTCAGAGCATGCTCGCGCAGCAGAAGGGCCGAGGCGACGGCTAGCCTGTGGGGCAGGCCGGCGTCTCGGCCCAAGGCGGGAACTTCTCGTGGTGACCGGAAGTCCAAGCCCGATATCGTCGACTTGCGCATGTGTAGGAGATCCGTCTTGCCACGACTCGTACTCGTGATCACCTGGCTGGTCGCGGTGTCCGCGTTCGCTTCGGATGCGGAGTGGCCGCACCTGTACGGACCGGACGGCACCGGCACGTCCACGGCGAGTGGCGTCTTCGAAGGGCTCGAGACCGTCGGCGTCGAGGAGCGATGGCGCCGGCCCCTGGGCAGCGGCTACGCCGCGATGATCTCGACCGGGGGCCGCGTCTACACCACGTTTGCGGACGCTGACAGCGACTACGCCACCGCACTCGACATAGATTCCGGCAGCGAGATCTGGAAGACGCGAATCGACGACGTCTTCCCAGGTCGCGGCGGCTCGGATCCTGGCACTCTGGCGTCGCCGGCAGTCGGTGATGGCGAGCTCTACACGATCAGCGGCGCCGGCCGGATGGTGGCTCTGAACGCAGACAGTGGGGAGCTGAAGTGGCGAGTCGATCTGGTCCAGGAGCTCGGCGCGAAGCTGCCGCACTACGGCTTCGCCGCCTCACCGCTGATCGACGGCCCGCGGCTCATCGTTCAGGTCGGTGGCGAGGAAGAGCACAATCTAGCGGCGTTCGAGCGCGCCACCGGCAAGCTGATCTGGTCGAGTCACCACGCCGAGCGGCACACCTACGCCTCGCCGCTGGCGATCGAGGTCGATGGCCAGCGTCAGATCGTAGCGCTCGCGGGAAGCCATCTGATCGGTGTCGACGGCGCCACCGGGCGCCTCCTCTGGTCTCTCGAGTCGGACGATCCCGAGCCCGACCGCCTGCTGGCGGTCCCAGGAGGCCGGCTCTTCATGCCGCTCTACTTCCAGGGCGGTCGGATGGTGGAGATCGTGCGCGAGGGGGACTCGTGGGCGGCGCGGGAGCTCTGGCGCCAGCCGTCCGTCACCCGTAGCCACGGTACGCCGGTCTATCTGGACGGAGCGGTGTACACGTTCCAGGGCAGCGTTCTCCTGTGCCTCGACGCGGCCACCGGCGAGATCCTGTGGCGCCAGCGGGTCTACGACGGCAGCCTGATCGTGGTCGACGGTCGTTTGGTGCTGCTCAGCAGACGCTCCGGTCACCTGCATCTGATCGAACCGAGCCGGGAGGGCTACCGTGAGCTGCTGCGCTTGCCCGTCTTCGAGGCCGGTCGTACCGCGCTGACTCCGCCCACGTTCGCCGCCGACACTCTGCTGCTGCGCAACCTCGAAGAAGCGGTCGCACTCTCCTTTCGAGATCTGAACTCGGTCGACTCCACGATCGCAGGTGGGCGCAACGGCGAGGCAGTGCTCTGGCGCGTACCGCTCGAGGAAGGTCTGTCGCCGAGCGGCCGCTCCGGAATCGCCGTAACAGGCTCGACGCTCTACACCCTGGCAGCGGACGCGACGACCGAGCACCTTCTGGCGGTGAGCGTGGGGGATGGTCAGCTGCGCTGGCGCCGGCCGCTCGACGAGCTCTTCTCGGGAGCACACTCCGGCGCCATGGGCAACGTGGTCGTGCAGGGCGACCGTCTCTATGCGGTTTCGACCGCCTGCCGGCTGCACGCGCTGGCGCTCCCGGACGGCGAGCCCGTATGGCAGGCGGACCTGCTCGAGTCTCTCGGTGGCGGTGAGCGCTCGCGTGGCTGTGAGACCACGCCGGTGGTCGATGACGGTCTGGTGATCGTGCACGCGGCCGGTGTCGAGAGTCGCCGCGTGATCGCCCTCGCCGCCACCTCCGGCGAGTTGGTGTGGTCCAACGACGAGATCGAACGCCCGCTCTACACCTCGCCGATCGTGTCCACGGTAGGAGGAGTTCGGCAGGTGATCGTCCACACCTGGGCTACCGAGGAGCCCCACCGCAGTCGCCTCCAGGGCTTGTCCGTGGCGGATGGTGCTCTGCTCTGGAGTCACGACATCGACGAAGACTGGTCGTGGGAGCCTCCGGTCGAGCTGTCCGAGGATCGGTTCCTGGTCGCCGGCTGGAGCCTGGCGACTGCGATCGGCGTCACGCGGCAGGGCGACGGTTGGGCGGTAGAGCGGCTCTGGCAGAAGGGCCAGCTCGAGACGCCGGTAGTGCTCGGCGACCAGGTGTGTGGCTCGCGGCGGGGCGGTGTCTCGTGCTTGTCGATCGAGACCGGCGAGGAGCAGGGTCGGCTCGAGATCGGCACCTCGCGCCTGGCGATCGCCGGAACGAAGCTCGCGGCCATGTCCTACGAGGGGGGCTCGGTCCACCTGTTGGAAACGGGCGGCGCCGGGCTCGAGCAGATCGCCGATGTGATGGTGGTCAACGGCGGCGCCGTCACCGAGACGCCGCCGACCGTGGTCGGCGACCGGCTCTACGTGCGCAATCACGAGGAGCTTGTGGCGGTGCATCTCCAGGCGATCGGTCGGGCGCGGCGGTCGAACTGATCCACCCGCGCTGGCTCGTAAACGTTGCGGTTGTGGAATCGGACACTCCAGTCGACCCACCACGCTGCTAGCGTGATCGGGTGAAGCCTGCACGGAAGCGCCTCTCGAGGCTGGCGGTGCCGTTTGCGCTGCTCCTGGCAAGCGCCGTGGTCGCGACTGCCAAGGGGCCGCGCCTCGAGCATCAGGAACATCCCGAGTCATCACCGATCCTGGCGCGCTACGACTTCGAACGCTCGTCGCCGTCGGGCCCCGACACCTTCTGGGTGCGTGAGCGCCGGGGCGGCGAGGTCGCGCTGAGCAAGGCGTTCCGGGTCAGCGGCGAGCGCTCGCTGCACATCTCGGAGGTGCCCGGCAACCGAGATTTCGCCGAGTTTCTCGCCTACTTTCGTGAGACCGACGATGGCGCGGTCTTCATCCAGTTCTACCTGTTGCTCGCCGACCCTGAACAGCGCTTCAACTTCGGGCTGGCCGGACGGCGCTGGTTCCTGAGCACGGAGCGCGACGGTCAGGCGATCTGGCTGCAGACTCGCGACGGCTACTTCCGTCACCACACCGGCGACGGCTGGCGACAGCTGTTCGCGCCGGTGCCGTTCGCCTGGTACTTCGTCGACATCGTCTACCACGTGGGCCGGGGGCGCTACGACCTGGCGATCTACGAGGAGGGGCGGGCGGAGGCCGGCGGCGAGCCGGTGGTGGACCTGCGCAACGTCGTCAGCATGAACGGGCATGCCGGCTCCTCGGTCAAGTTCTTCTCCCTGATCGGCGATCTCGAAGACGCCGGTCGGTTCGACTTCTTCGTCGATGACCTGACCATAGCCACCGATCCGCAGGTACTACAGAAGCCGTTCGTCGCCCCGGGGCGGCGGCGCTTCTTCGTCGAGTCGTTGGCGATCGGGGGTGATGCGAAGCTCTCGGCGCGGGGCAGAGAGGGGCTGCTCGACTGGGCGCGGGGCTCGTTGGGTGGCCTCGAGTCCCTCGAGACCGACTGGAAGGGCTCCGACCTGGATCGGCTGGAGCGGGCTGCCGATCGAGCCTTCGCTGCGGATGATCTCGCGTTGGCCAGGGCCCTCTACGAACGCCTGCGTTTGTACCCCGACCGGTCGGCACGGGTGGTCCTGAAGCTGGCCGATGTGCTCTTTCTCGAGCGCGACATCGAAGGCGAGCGCAGCCTGCGCGAGAGCATCTACGGCCGGCTCGAGCCTGAGGAGCACAAGCCGCGCTAGCCGGAACCACCTGCCCAGCCGGGCTCCTGCAGGACGGCTACCGGCCCGCGATCTCCGCCGGCACCGGAGGCGGGCCCTCCGGGATGTAGCCCTCGTAGTCGAACCCCTGAGTCTTCTCCTCGAACTCGGCCCGGATCGCCGCCCGCGTCTCCGAGTCCTCGAACAGGTCGACCATGGTCAGGGCGAGTGCCTTGGCGGCGTAGATCATCCCCTTGTGGCCGATCGACATGCCGCCCGAAGCGACCACCGGCCAGGCGTGCCAGGGCGCTTCGTAGGGTGACGTAGTGACCGACAGATGCAGCGTCGGCACCACCCAGCTGACGTCGGCGACGTCGGTCGAGCCGCCCTCTGGGTCGCCGGGGTTTTCGTCGAGCGGTTCCAGGTCGCCCTTGAGGCCGACCTCCTCGACGCCGGTCTCGCGCTGGATCGCCTTCGCGAACTCCTGTTCCTCGGCGGTGAACTCGAGCGGCCCGAGCGCGGTCATGTTGCTATGGATCAAACGCGCGCCGGTCATGTTGGCCAGCATCTCGTAGTCGCCCGACTGGACGCTGAGCTCGCCCTCGACGCCCGCGGCGAGGGCCGCGCCCTCGGTCATGGCTCGGGCGCGCTCGAGGAGATCGTCGACCCCGGTGTGCTTCGAATCGCGCAACCAGCACCAGAGCTTGGCCCGCTCGGGCACGACGTTGGGCACGTCGCCGCCCTCGAGGATCGAGTAGTGCATGCGCACGGTCGGCCGGACGTGCTCGCGCATCTGGTTGAGGGCGAAGGTGAAGATCTCGAGCGCGTCGAGCGCGCTGCGTCCGTTCCAGGGATCGCTGGCCGCATGCGCTGCCTTGCCGCGGAACTCGACCACGAAATCGACCATCGCCTGACTGCTGCTGGTGTCGGCGGAGTTCTCGTAGCTCGGGTGCCAGGCGAGGGCGACGTCGACGTCGTCGAACAACCCAGAGCGCACCATGTAGAGCTTGCCACCGACCGACTCCTCGGCCGGGGTGCCGTAGAAGCGGATCGTGCCGGCGAGCTCGCCCGCTTCGATCAGCTCCTTGATGGCGATCGCGGCGCCCAGGCTGGCGGCGCCGAACAGGTTGTGGCCGCAGCCGTGGCCGCCGGCGCCCTCCTCGAATGCCTCTTTGGTCGCCTGCGGCTTCTGCGAGATTCCCGGCAGCGCGTCGTATTCGCCCATGATGCCGATCACCGGCTCGCCGCTGCCGTAGGTGGCGATGAAGGCGGTCGGCATGCCGGCCACTCCGCGTTCGACCTCGAAGCCCTGCCGCTCGGCGTGGTCCGCCAATACCGCCGCCGACCGGGTTTCGCGCAAGGCGGTCTCGGCGAAGCGCCAGATCTGATCGCTCAAGCCGATCAGGTCGCCGGCCTGGGCTTCGATCGAGCCGACTGCGGACCGCTTGGATGCGCTCAGCTGAGCGCTCGACTGCGGCGCGAGGAGTGACGAGAGGAACAGGGCGCCGACGACGACTCTGATCATGGGGCCTCCTTGGGGATGGCCTCGGGCAACCCGAGGCGAGTCATTCTACTGGGCATATACTTCCGGGTGAACTATGCAGAGGCTTGCCAGAGCTACGGGAACGCCGCTAGCGGGAGTCTGTGGAGGCATGGCCGACTTCCTCGGCTGGTCGCCGCGCTCGGTCCGGTGGCTGTGGGTGGTTGGGACCTTGCTCACCGGTGTCGCGCCGGGGATCGTGGCCTACACGGTGCTGGCGATCGTCATGCCCGCCGACGGCTCTCGAGGGTCCGGGTTCCAGCTCGAAGATCACCGTCGGCAGTAAGGCCCGGGCAGCGATCACTCGAACCGCATGTGCTTGACGCTCTGACGATCGTCGCGGATCTCCTCGAGCGACTCGATGCCGATGCGCACGTGGGTCTCGGCGAAGTCACTGGTGATCGCCCGGTCGCTCTCCTCGGTCTTGACGCCCTCGGGGATCATCGGCTGGTCCGAGACCAGCAGCAGGGCGCCGCGCGGGATCTTGTTGGCGAAGCCGACGATGAAGATCGTCGCGGTCTCCATGTCGATCGCCATCGCCCGGGTCGTGCGCAGGGTGCGCTTGAACGCTTCGTCGTGCTCCCAGACCCGCCGGTTGGTGGTGTAGACCGCTCCGGTCCAGTAGTCGAGCGCGTACTCGCGCACGGTGTGAGAAACGGCGCGCTGCAGGTTGAACGACGGCAGGGCGGGCACCTCGGGCGGCAGGTAGTCGTTGGAGGTCCCCTCGCCCCGGATGGCGGCGATCGGCAGGATCATGTCGCCCAACTTGTTCTTACGCTTCAGGCCGCCGCACTTGCCCAGGAAGAGCACCGCCCGAGGGGAGATGGCGCTCAACAGATCCATGATTGTCGCGGCGTTCGCACTGCCCATACCGAAGTTGATGATCGTGATGTCGCCGGCCGTGGCGTTGGGCATCGGCCGGTCGAGACCGACGATCTCGACCTCGTTCAATCGCGCGAAGATCTCGACGTAGTTCGTGAAGTTGGTCAACAGGATGTGCCGTCCGAACGACTTCAGTTCAGTGCCGGTGTAGCGAGGCAGCCAGTTGCGGACCAGACTGCTCTTGGTGGTGCGCGCTCTTTCCCGTTTCGCTACCGTCATGTCGCGGATCCTCCTGGAGGAACGATCTCGATCTCGAACTCTTCGTGCGCGTCGGGCCAGTAGTCGATGCGGCCCAGGAACTTGAGCTTCCAGGTGACTGCGTCCGGACCGGCGCGAGTGGGCTCGACGTCGCTCGGAACGCGAAAACTGACCGAGCCGAACTCCAACGGGCAGCCCTCGCCCCAGTCCAGGATCTCGATCTCTCGAACGGTGCTGGTGCTCGACTTGATCTCGCTGTCGCTGACGGAGGTCTCGCGCCTGGAGCACTCGAGCGCGATCTTGAGCGCTTTGATCCGGCTGGTGGCGCCGCGAAACGTCCAGTCGAGCTGCGCGCTCTCGCCCGCCTTCAGAACCGCTCGGTTGAGTCGGACCGTCGGGCGCGGGTTGACCAGGGCGAGTAGCGTGTAGGGCACCATGCTGGCAATCAGCAGTCCGATCAGCACGAAGGGGATCAGAAACAGCGCCATGATCCAATCCGGACCACTCGCCCAATCCTTGACCAGGACCCAGACGAACATCGACACGATACCGTTCCAGAACAGGGTCAGAAACAGCGCCCCGCCGAGCTTGCCGAGCGGTCCGATGCGCGCTTCGAGGGTGATCGGCCCGGTCGGGTAGTTGATGACCGCCGCGGGCGCGGTCCACCCGGGCCGGCCCGCTTCGCGCTTGGCTTTGCGGGCCACCCAGATGACGAAGCTGAGGCCGGCGGCGCCGATCACTCCGAACAGCAGCGGGATCAGTCCGAAGAGGAACTCGAAGCCGAAACCCCGGTTGATTACGGCCTCGTACGGATCGTCCGGGTCCACGTAGCATTCGGTGCGGCTGCCGGCCGGGATCGTCGCGACCGCCCTCGCCTTGCCGTCGTAACCGCTGGAGGAGCCGCGCAAGAACTGGTATCGATTCGATTCGTACTGCCGGCCGTCGATTTGATACCGGTAGTTTGCCTCGATGCTGTAGGTCGTGCTGTCGTCACCGGCGTGGGAGCGCACGCTGCTCGAGACGATCTCGCACGGCACCGGCGTCCAGGATCGCGCCTCGACGATCTGCAACGTCGGCCAGACGAAGAACGGAATGAACAGTCCGAACCCGATCAGGAAGAAGGCTCCGAAGAGGATGCTGCCGATGATCCCGGCGCGGATCGGCCGGGTCGGGGCGGCCCTGGAGCCGGCGCTCGGCGCGGACCCCATCCCGCGCACCAGGTAGAGACTGCCCAGGCCGATGGCGACGAACACGAGCGGGATAAAGATCAGCAGTCCGCGCCACAGATTGGCACGCCGGAGGTAGGCGTTCCAGGGCTCGTCGCCGTCGACCCAGCAGCTTACGGTCTCGCCGGGAGCGTAGACCGCCGCGAGCCGGTGAGTCTCGGAAACGCTTTTCGAGCCGGTGTAGCTGTGGCTGACGCGGTCGCCCAGATTGGTGTCGCCACGCGCGTGGTAGCGGTAGCTGACCGTCAGCTCGTACTCGCCGCTGGCTGGTCGCTCGACGACCTCGGACGATTCGATGGTGCAGGTCGATTCCTCCCAGAGATAGGTCGAAACACTCTGGAGCCAATCGATCGCGACACCGACGGTGGCGAGTGCGCCGATCGCGGTAAAGAGCCACAGGGGAATCGAGCGGACGAAGC
>JAJCXP010000412.1 GCA_029263375.1 Acidobacteriota bacterium
CGGCCGAGCATCGCCTCGATCAGGGTCGGGCCGAGCCCGGATCGAGCCCGCGCCACCGCTTCTTCGAGCACCGCGGCCATCGCCTCGGGGTCGTTGCCGTCCACCGTCACCCCGGCGATGCCGTAGCCGAGCGCGCGATCGCTCAGCTTCTCGGCGGCGTACTGCTGGTACCAGGGGGTCGAGAACGCGTAGCGGTTGTTCTCGACGATCAGAACGAGCGGCAGCTTCCAGACCGCTGCCATGTTCAGGCCTTCGTGGAAGTCGCCGGTCGATGTGCCCCCCTCGCCGATGAAGTTCATCGCCACCCGCCGGCCGCGATCCTGCTGATGCCCGAACGCGCAGCCCGCCGCCACCGGGATCATCGAGCCGAGATGGCTGATCATGCCGACGTGATGGATTCCCGCGGCCGAATCGAAGTAGCCGTAGTGGAACGACCGCTCGACGCCCTGCGAGAAGCCGTCGGCGCGACCCAGCAGCTGGCAACAGAGCCGGTAGAGCAGTTGGAGCGGCTCCGGCCGGCGATCGTCCGGCGCCCCGAACTCGAACCCCGGGAAGGTGCGCGCCGGATCCAGGTAGACCGGCAGGATCGCCCCCAGGTCACGATGGAGCGTGCAGAGCGAGTCGCCCGGCTCGAGCGCCATGCCGGCGGCGACCGTGGTCGCCTCGTTGCCGACCTCGCTGTACCACTTCGATACCCGTCCGGTCAGGAGCAGGTTCTCGAACCGCGCGTCGAGCTCGCGCGCCAGCTTCATGTAGGCGTAGCGCAGCAGTCGCACCCGCGGCTCGGCGGTGACCCGCGACTGTGGATCTCGCTCCAGCGTCGTCATCGCGGCGAGCTTACCGCCGTTGCCGGGCCGAGACTAGAATCGAACCAATGTTCCAACCGTCTCAACGTATCGCGTGCCTGGGCGGCGCCACCCTCGATCACAGGATCGAGCCGCTAGGACAGCTGAGGACCGGCACGTCCAATCCTGTCCGCTCGGAGTCGAGCGCCGGCGGCACCGCGCGCAACATCGCCGAGGCGCTGGCTCGGCTCGGCCTCGAGGTCGACCTGTTCTCGCGCGTCGGCCGAGATCCGGCGGGAGACCGGCTGCTCGCGGATCTCGAGCGCCTCGGCGCGGATGTCGCCGGAGTCGACCGCGATCCCAGGCTGGCCACGGCGAGCTACACCGCGGTCCACGATGAACATGGCGAACTGGTCATGGGGCTCGCCGATATGGAGATCCTGGATCGGCTCGACCTCGCATGGCTGGAGGACCGGCTCGAAGGTCTCCGGGAGCACGATCTCTGGATCGTCGACGCGAATCTGCCGCGCCCGGTCCTGGAGCGGCTGGCCGAGGCTCTGCCCGAGGGCGGTCGGATCTACGCCGATCCGGTCTCGGTCGAGAAGTCGGCGCGCCTCGCTCCGGTGTTGGCGCGGATCGACACGATCTTCCCGGACCGGGCCGAAGCCGCGGCCCTTGCCAACAGCGAAGAAGACGAGCCGCCCGAGCTGCTGGCCGGCCGACTCCTCGAGCGCGGACCGCGCCGGGTCGTCACAACTCTGGGTTCCGAGGGCGTGCGAATCGACACCCCTGCCCGCCATGACAAGCTCCCAGCAGTGGAGATCGAGAAGTTGGTCAGCGTCAACGGCGCCGGAGACTGTCTGGTGGCCGGATTTGTGTTCGCAGAGCGGGCCGCGAACGCGGACCTCGGCCCCGGGCTCGATATCGACCCGCTGAGCTATGGACTCGCCGCAGCGAGCCTCGCAGTCGAGAGCCCGACCGCAGTCCCCGACAGTCTGACCGCCGAGGCTCTGCGCGCCCGTCACCGAGCCGCGTCATGAGCGACGTCCTCGTGCTCGGGAAGGAGATCCGCCGAGCCCTCGCGGCCGGCCGACCGGTGGTTGCCCTGGAGTCCACCGTGATCGCCCACGGTCTCCCCCACCCGCACAACGTGGATACCGCCCTGGCCATGGAGGCCGCCGTGCGCGACGGCGGCGCGGTCCCGGCGACCATCGGCCTCATCGACGGCAAGGCGGTCATCGGCCTGTCCGAGGACGAGATCCGGCGTATGGCTTCGGACGACGACGTGATCAAGGTCAGCCGCCGCGACCTGGCGGCCGTCCTGGCCACGCGCGCGACCGGAGCGACCACGGTCGCCGCGACCATCTTCCTCGCCGCCCGCGCCGGCATCCCGATGATGGCGACGGGCGGCCTCGGCGGCGTCCACCGGGGCGGCGAGACCAGCCTCGACGTTTCGGCGGATCTCTACGAGCTCGCGCGGGTGCCGGTCGGCGTGGTCTGCGCCGGCGCCAAGGCGATCCTCGACCTGCCGCGAACGCTCGAAGTGCTCGAAACGCTCGGCGTACCGGTGGTCGGCTTTCAGACCTCGGAGTTCCCGGCGTTCTACAGCCGAGAGAGTGGTCTCGAGACGTCGCACACGGTTGCGAACACGGAAGAAGCCGCTCGACTGATCGAGGCTCAGACCGCCCTGGGTCTCGGCGGGGTCCTGATCGTCCAGCCGCCGCCTGCCCAACAGGCGATTGCCAAGCCGGACGTCGAGACATGGATCGCCAGCGCGCTCGAGGAGGCGGCAGCGGCAGGCGTCACCGGCGGCGCGGTAACGCCGTTCCTGCTCGAGCGGGTGTCGGCACTCAGTGAAGGCCGCGCGCTATCGGCCAACGTCGCGCTGCTGGTCGAGAACGCGAGGCTGGCCGCGGCGATCGCCGGCGCGCTCGTGCCCGTCGCGTAGCCGACGATTCCTGCAGCTGCTCGTGCCGGCCCAGCGATCGCGGTCAGTCGTTCATCTTCGCGTTGGTTGCTCCGGCTCCAGTAGGGCCGCACCCAGCAGCGAATCTCTGAGCCGTCCCTTCTCATCCCGCGAAAACGGCACTCCCAACAACCGAGCCTCCCCGAACTCGATCCCATACTCGAGCCGCTGGAGCGTGTCGGGCTTGCCGACCTCGCTCGCGATCAGAGCGTAGTGCGCCAGCTTGCGGGCGTCGCCGGGAGCGTAGCGGCCGCCGACCAGGCGCTCGCCGAGCCGCTCGCCGAGATTCAAGGAGTGCGCCGTGTACGCCCGCGTCAAGGCGGTCAGCGACGCCAGCGAGCAGTGGAACGCGGGCACCACGAACGTCCCCTCGCCCGGTCCAAGCCCCTTCTCGCCGCCGTCGCCTAGAAACAGGCTCATCAGCCCGGAGAAGCCGCCGCCGGAGGCTTTCCGGTCTTGGATCGTGACCTTGGCCGGCAGCAGCCAGAACGGCAGGTAGCTCTCGACGGCGACGTTCGGCGCCAGCGCAAAGGCGACCTCGACAGACTCCAGCTGCTTGCGCTCCTCGTCGAAGGAGTAGCCGTTGCGGCACGCTGTGCAGTAGTAGACGACATCCTCGCCCTCGGCCGCGACCGCGGCGCCGCAGGTCGGACAATCGAGTGGCACCAGCTCGTAGGTGGCCTCGGTCATCCCTTCCCCAGCTTCTCGAAGGTCGAGCTCAGGAGCGTCCGCGGTGAGCGCGCGGCGTTGCCGATCGAGCGCGCGAGGCCCGGGGCGGCGTCGACGCCGGTGCCTTCGATCACCACGCCGCCCCAGCGGAAGCGCCTCCAGCCCCAGAAGAAGATCACCAGGCCGATGCCCGCCGCGATCAGCGAAAACACGTTCGCTCCCCCCACCTGGAGCGCCGTGGTGGCGATGAAGGCCGCCGCGGCTTCGGTGCCGACCAGCATCATCGCCCGGTAGAGATCGTTGCCGGCCGCCTTGCCGTAGGCCAGCCCGCCGTCCTGGCCGTCGACCAGCACCTGGTACGAACGTTCTCGGAACCGGTAACGCACCACCCAGAGCGGGTAGTAGACAACGCTCAGCCGCTCGCGCAATGACTGGAGGAAGCGGAAGCGCTTGCGCTTCAAACCGCGCGAGGGATCGGCCTCGTGCTTGAACTGCTCGACCGCCGACGCGCGCGCCGCACCCTCCGCCCCGGTCGGCGGAAAGACCATGCCCAGGCGATCGAGCGCATCGGAGTCGTAGGCCACGATCGGATCACCGGCCAGGTGCACCTTCTGGATGCCCCACTCGGCGACGTTGACGGCCGGATAGGTCCGGTCGAAGCTCTTCTCGACGCTGCGCTCGACGTCGACCTCGTAGGTCTGCATCCGCCGGTTCTTGCCCGAGCCGACCCAACGCCGGCGCTCCTCGGTGCCGAGGGCGAAACCGACGCAGTCCGCTTCGACACGGTAGAACGGCAGGAAGCTCAGGAACGCCTCGCGCACCTCGGCCTCCTTGCGCAGCCGACGGTCCTTGTTCATGCCTGACGAGAGCCAGCGGCCGGCGATCTCCCGTGCCCGGGTCGAATCGATCTGTGGCTCGACCGCGAAACGCCGGGTGCCGAGCTCGCTGAGGGCCAGCAGATGGGTCTGGCAGTACGGGCAGACGACCACGCGCAAGCCGGCGTCGACTTCGAGCGTGCCGCCGCAGTTCGGGCACGACAGGCCGGCGACGCGACTCGAGAGCTCGTGTTCTCCCGGCTGGGCCTCCTCCGGCGACGTCTCGGCTCCAGACGCGCCCTCGGTGTCGAGGACCGGCTCTTCCGGAGCTGCCGGCAGCGGAATCGGCAACGGCGGCAGCGGCGGTAGATCGGTCATACCTTGCGCGCCACCCAGTAGGCGATCAGCGCCAACGGCACACCGGTGATCGCGTAGACCACCAGCTTGATCAGCGGGTTGGAGATCAGGAGTCCCTCGATGCCGAACAGGATCAGCCCGGCGGCGGCGATCAGGTAGTAGGGCGCCTCGGCCTTCTCCGGGTAGACCGCCGCCATCACCGCGCCGGTCGAGCCGTCGACCAGTGCCTGAAACGATCCGCCCTCGTAGCTGTAGCCGCAGCGCCAGAGCGGCAGCTCGACCAGCGATGACTCGAAGACCCCGTCGACGCCGCGCTCGTCGAGCCACTTGCGAGCGGTCTCGAGCGGGATCGTCGCCTCGGCGCGCGGCACGTCCTGCGATTCGGCCTCGAACGGGCGCAGCTGGCCGGCCGGTACCTTGAGGTCCGCCAGCTGGGGGATCGGCGTCGGCGCGGCGGGCTCGATGTGCGCGGTCTCGGCGCCGCCCTTCGCCCGGCTGCGGAACATCCAGACCGGAAACGAGACCGGCTCGGGCGGCTCGATCGTGCTTCGCGAATCGAGATCCTTGACCGTCTCGTTTCCTGCCATCCAGCGCTTGAGCGCCGCGACCGCGTTGTCGGCGTCGAGCAGCCGCGGCAGGAAGTAGTGGCCGACGACGCCCGAGCGGTCGACGAACAGAGACGCGGAGCAGAACTGACAGGCGAGCAGCCGCTCGCCGGACGGCAGCGGGTTCTCGCCGCCGCACTGGGGACAGTCGACGGTGTTGGACCCTAGGTCAGCCAGGCCGGTTCCACGCAGCACCGAGGAGTTGCGACAGCTCGGCGTCGACATGGCCTCCGAAGACGGAGAAGACCTCGGTTCGATGATCGTCCCCCAGGATGCCGCTGCTCTCGATCGCCGCCACCGTGGCCCGGTAACTGTCCGAGCTTTCCATCCGCGCTATCGAGTCGGCACCGTCCCAGAGCGTCACCGTGGCGCACTCGCTTTCGCTGCGAGTGAAGAAGACACCGAGACAGCCCCGCTGCTCCCGGAACATCGGCAACGACCGGCTCTTGGCGAAGGCTTCGAGCTCGTCCGCCTTGCCGTCGGCGATCGCGACCTTCCAGATCCGAAACAGCACGTCAGCGATTCAGCCCGACACCTTGGTGCCGCACGAAGGACAGAACTTGGCGCTTCCGGGCAGCTTGCCGCCGCACTGGCTGCAGAAGGCCGCGCCCTCGTCGGTCGATTCGGAGTCTCCCGAGTCCGCGGCAGCGGCGCCTGCGGCCGCGGCCGGCGCGGCGCTCTGAGCACCCCCACCGCCGCCGCCCTGCGGCGTCGAGTCCTGCATCGCCTCCTTCATCATCTGCGGCAGCATCATGCCCATGCCGGCGCCCATGCCGACGCCGAGCCCCGCGCCGACGCCGTCGCCGGTGCCACCGCCCGACTGCTGGGCGGCGTCGCCCATCGCCTTGGCGGCCTTGAACTTCATGTAGGCGTTCATGTCGCCGACCGCGGCCATGCCGGTGCGCTCGTCGATCAGCTTCTGGACCTCGGTGGGCGGCGTGATCGCGCCCAGGATCAGGTCGACCAGCTCGAGGCCGTACTTGGCGAAGTCGTCATTGACCCGCGCTTTCAAGCCCATGCCGAGCTCGTCGTAGACCTTGGGCAGGTCGAAGATCGACTGCAGATTCTCGCCCAGCAGATCGGTCAGCCGGGCGACGATCACGTCCTTGAAGTAGCTCTCGACGCCATCGGTGGTGTAGAGCCCCTGGGTGCCGACCACTTCGTTGACGAAGTGCTGGACGTTCGAGATCCGCAGCGCGAACTTGCCGAAGGCGCGCAGCCGCACCATGGCCAGCTCGCTGTCGCGGTAGACCACCGGTTCCTTGGTGCCCCACTTCAGGTCGTAGAACGTCTTGACCGAGGCGAACACGACCGCCGCTTGGAACGGCGACTTGCCCTCGAACGGAAGGCCCAGGATGCGCGTCAGCAGCGGCAGGTTCTGGGTCGCCAGGGTGTGACGTCCGGCGCCGAAGGTGTCGAGTGCCTGGCCGTCGCGGAAGAAGACCGCCTTCTGACTCTCCTCGACGATCAGCTGACTGCCGAGTTGGATCGCCCGGGTGCCCTCGCTCGGGAAGCGCGCGACCATCGTCCGGCCGGTCGGATCTACGTGTTGGATTACCTGCATCTTTCCCCTCCGTGTGTAGCTCGGGTCGCTAGGACGACGCCTTCACCACGTCGCTGATGACGTTCTTGCGTCCCGACCACTTCTCTTCCAGGAGCTCGAGCCGGCGCGCCGCCTGCTCCAGGCCGTCGCGCGCGTCGCCCTGACCGGGCAGCGGCACGGCGGCGAGGTCGCCCGACAGGTGCGACAGGTCGTCGAGCAGCGACAGATCGAACTGATAGAGCTTCTCGAGCTCCTCCTCGCGGAACTTGACCACGTCGAAGATGCCGCTGAAGCCGTAGTCGGCGAATCGGATCGCCTGGGCGAGGCCGTCAAGCTTGCGATCGAGACGGTCGAACAGGTGCAGCAGGCCGATCTGTCCGGCGTCCGTGTAGGAACGCGCCTTGCCGCGCACCGCGACCTTCATCCGGCTGACCTCCTGGGCCAGGTGCTCGCGCTGCAGCTTGTCCACCTGCCGGCGCAGCTGCCGGTCCTGGAAGCCCCGAAAACCCGGGATCTTCTCGCCCAATCGCTCCAGCCAGTTGCGGCGCTCTCGCGCCTCTTCGAACCCTCCGCTCATCTGCGACCTCCGTAGTACCGTGCGCACAGGATCGTACCAGCTTGTAACTCGACCCGACCGACAAAGGAGACTTCCCATGGCCACCGTTACCGCCCAGCTTCGTTCCGGAATGCGCACCGTCCTGGCGACCCGCCAGTTCACCTGGCTCGCCGACGAGCCCAACGCCGCCGGCGGCACCGATCAGGGGCCGAACCCGTACGAGATCCTGGTCGGCGCTCTGGCCGCCTGCACCGCGGTCACCCTACGCTGGTGGGCCGAGCGCCACGGCGTCGCTCTCGAAGGTGTCGACGTCGAAAGCACGTTCGACCGGGTGCACGCCGACGACTGCGAAGAGTGCGAAAAGGGCGGCGACGCCAAGATCGAGCGCATCCGGAGCCAGGTGAAGATCATCGGCGACTTCGACGACAAGGAGCGGGCGCGTCTCGAGCAGATCGTCAGCCGCTGCCCGGTGCACAAGACGCTCGCCAACGGGGTCCAGCTGTTCGAGTCGGTCGAGTTCGGCGCCGCGGGGTCCGGATAGCGGCGACCCCCGTCGCGCCCTAGTCGCTCCCTCCGACGTAGCGCTCGAACAGCTTGAAGATCCGCCGGTACTCGTCGAGCCAGCTCTCCGGATGCACGAACCCGTGCGGATCAAGCGGATAGAAGGCGGTCTCGAAGTCCTCCTTCTTGAGCTCGATCAGCCGCTGGACCAGCAGCACGGTGTCCTGGAAAAAGACATTGTCGTCCTGCATGCCGGAGGCGATCAGGAGCGGCCGCTCCAGATGTTCCGCGTACTCGATCGGCGAGCTCTTCTCGTAGGCCACCGGGTCGATCTCGGGCGTGTTCAGGATGTTCGACGTGTAGCCGTGGTTGTAGTGCGCCCAATCGGGGACCGGCCGGAGGGCGGCGCCGGCGGCGAACAGGTCGGGATCGCGGAACAGCGCCATGAAGGTCATGAAGCCGCCGTACGAGCCGCCGTAGACGCCCACCCGCTGGGCATCCACCGAGTGGTTCCCGACCAGCCAGGCGACGCCGTCCTGGATGTCCTCGAGCTCGGGGTGCCCCATCTGCCGGTAGATCGCGGTGCGCCAGTCGCGGCCGTAGCCGGCTGACGCGCGGTAGTCCATGTCGAGCACCAGGTAGCCGTGCTCGGCGAGCACCGTGTGGAACATGAACTCGCGG
>JAJCXP010000413.1 GCA_029263375.1 Acidobacteriota bacterium
GACATCATCGGAATCAACATTCGCAAGCAGGCCGAGGGGCCGGATACGCGGACCTTCCCGGCCGGCTCGGACGTCACTTTCGATATCTTCGTGCGCAACACAGGTGGCGTGACGCTGACCGACATCGAGATCACCGATGTCCTGGCTCCGCAGTGCGACAACTCCATCGCCAGCCTCGAGCCGGGTGAGAGCTTCAGCTACACCTGCACGGTTCCAAACGTCATGCAGAGCTTCGAGAACGAAGTCTGCGTCGTTGGCATGCGCAACGGCGTCGAGGTCGAGGACTGCGATCCTTCGACGGTCGAGATCATCGACGTCGACATTCGCAAGCAGGCCGAGGGCGCGGACGTGCGCACCTTCCCGAGCGGCTCGAGCGTCACCTTCGAGATCGAGGTCAGCAACCTCGGCGAGGAGGACCTCGAGAACGTGGTGGTCTCCGACGTGCTGGCTCCCCAGTGCGACCGGACGATCGGCACGCTGGCAGCCGGCGGCATGTTCACCTACAGCTGCACGGTGGACGGCGTCATGCAGAGCTTCGAGAACCTCGCGTGCGTCGCGGGCGATCGTGGCGGCGTGATGGTCGAGGACTGCGATCCTTCGACGGTCGAGATCATCGACGTCGACATCCGCAAAGAGGCCGAAGGCTTCGATTCTCGGAACTTCCCGTCGGGCTCGGACGTACCGTTCGAGATCGTGGTGACGAACACCGGTCCGGAGGATCTGTCGAACGTCATCGTGACCGATCTCGAGGTGCCGGCGTGCGATCGCTTCATCGGCGACCTGGCCTCGGGTGACAGCTTCACCTACACGTGCGTCGCCGCGGCGGTGACCAGCAGCTTCACCAACGAGGCGTGCACCTCGGGCGAGCGCAACGGCGTCTCGGTCGGTGACTGCGACCCCTCCGACGTGGTGATCGAGGATCCGGTGCTCGGCAAGCTGGGCGACTTCGTCTGGTTCGACAAGAACGCGGACGGCATTCAGGACGACGAGGAGCCGGGTATTCCGGACGTCGGCATGAAGCTGCTGGACGCGGCCGGAAACCTCCTGGCGACCACCACCACGGATGGCGACGGCATGTACATGTTCAACGATCTGGCCGCGGGTACCTACTCGGTCATGGTCGACGTCGACTCTCTGCCGACCTGCTGCCTGTGCGACGACGACGGCGACAGCGACTCGGATTCGGATTCGGGCGCCGACTCGGACTCGGACTCGGGCAGCGATTCGGACTCGGACTCGGGTAGCGACTCGGACAGCGACTCTGGTGGGAAGTACAAAGCCAGGAAGCTGACCGGCGACTCGGACTCTGATTCGGGCAGTGACAGCGACTCGGACTCGGGTAGCGACTCGGACTCGGATTCGGGTGGCGATGGCGATTCGGACTCCGGCGGGCGGATCTCGCTATGCCGCGATTGTGCCGATGACGGCGATTCGGACTCGGATTCGGGTAGCGACAGCGACTCGGACTCGGGCAGCGATTCGGACTCGGACTCGGGCGGCGGCCAGTACGGCGGCGACTCTGACTCTGATTCGGGCGGTGACAGCGATTCGGACTCGGGTAGCGACTCGGACTCAGACTCGGGTAGCGACAGCGACTCGGATTCGGGTAGCGACGACGATCTCTGCGAGGTGTGCGGAGGCGGCTCGGACTCGGGCGACGATTCGGACTCGGACTCGGGCGGCGGCCAGTACGGCGGCGATTCGGATTCGGACTCCGGCGGAGACTCGGATTCGGACTCGGGTAGCGACTCGGACTCGGATTCCGGCAGCGACAGCGATTCGGACTCGGGTGACGATAGCGATTCGGACTCCGATTCGGACGACGGCCGCAAGCGGTGCAGTTCGGCGACCGGCTACGAGCTGATGCAGACCTTCGATCTCGACGGTCTGGACACGCCACACATGGCCACGGTCGAGCTCGGACCGGGCGAGATGCGCCTCGACGTGGACTTCGGCTACGTCTGCAGCCGTCTACCCGATCCGCCCGATCCGCCGGGGTCGTGCGATATCGGCAAGCCGCAGGTTCTGGTCTTCGAGTACACCGGCGACAGCTGTGACGCGACCACCAACGATCAGGACGGATCGTTCGAGTGCGACGGCGATCCCAGCTTCGCGGCGCCCGTGCAGATCGTGCTCACCAAGGACGCGGACAAGATGACCGTGACCCCGGGAGACGAGAGCATCGGCCTCGGCGATCTGTTCACGATCTCGTCCAACGATGGCGGGCGGCTGCGGTCGAACGTCGTCTTCGAGATCCGTCAGGGTGGCCAGGTCCTCCAGGATCTGAAGGTCCACACTTCTTGTTCAAAGAGTCTCGACGTCGGTGATCAGTTCGGCGGCGTCATCGTTGTGGAGTTCATCCCTGAATGAAGGGGGGATGTGAGAGATAGGGGTTCCTCGACCTGAGTCGACGGTTCGTCGATTCGGATTTCCTTGGGGCGGCTCTTCGGAGCCGCCCTCTTTTTTTCAGCGGCAGCGATGAGCGGCCATCGCAACCGCTGCTCGCGTGCGGCGGTTGCGTCGGCGCCGACGGCGCGACCTACCCACCACAGCCGGCGTCGCGCGCCGAGCTTCGGCCCCCTTGGCGACCTCGGCTCGGGGTGCCGGTTGCTTCGCCTTGGCCACCATCTTCCACAGGCTGGACAGCCGCTCGAGCGATCTCTTCAAAGATTCCTCCCCCTCAAGTCGAGCTTTTCTACGGTCAAGTTACGACCTCGGACTGCCTTGCCCAATAGGGAGACACACCCATCGGGTGTAGGGAACGACGAAGTTCGCTGTGGGGTGCGGATTACGAAGTCCCATTGGACGGTGTAAACTGTCATTAAATCTTTCGATCTTGACCGCTGGGGGAAGGTGTGAAAACGGTATCGGCCTTTCAGATACTCGTTGTAAGTCGAAGGAGCCGGATCTGATCCGGGTGCTGGTTGCCGACGACCACGCGGTCGTCCGGGAAGGGCTCAAGCGCATCCTGGGGGACGCTCTGGACATGGAGGTCGTTGCCGAGGCCGCGACTGGCGAGGAGGCGCTAGAGCGGCTCGCGTCCGAGCAGGTCGACGTTCTGCTGATGGACCTGTCGATGCCGGGACCGGGTGCGTTCGAGTTGCTCCAGCAGTGCCAGGAGACCTATCCGAAGCTACGGGTACTGGTCATCAGCGTCCAACCGGAGGCGATGTACGCGGTGCGCGCGCTCAAGGGGGGCGCCGCCGGCTACGTCAGCAAGGATCGTTCTCCCGAAGAGCTGGCGTGGGCGATCCGACGGGTCCATGCGGGAGGTCGGTACGTCAGCGAAGCGCTCGCTGAGCGACTCGTGTTCAACGACGGCGAGCTCGATAGACAGCCACACGAGAGCTTGTCGAATCGCGAGTATCAGGTTCTCCGCCTGCTCGGTGAGGGCCGGCGAGTGATGGAGATCGCGGCTGAGCTCGGTGTCAGCCCCAAGACGGTCAGCACCTATCGCACCAGGATTCTCGAGAAGCTGGGCGCCGAGAGCACCGCGGATCTGATTCGCTACGCGATCAGCAACAACCTGGTCTCCTGACTCGTCCGTGGGCGTTTGCGCGTCCGACGGCAACGGTTGCGCGTCAGTCGAGTCCTACATTCGCGCCTAGCAAACCCTACGGCTCGCGGTGCCGGTTACTGATAGTGGCAGCCGAGCACGCCGCCTAGCCTGCACATAGCGTCCAAGCGTCTATATGGGTGAGGGAGCACCGAGAGGGCGGGAAGGGAGTGAGTCTGGGTGATGACATCGAGTGACTATTCGAGCGAGTTGCGAAGGCGCATGCTCGAGTTACAAATTTCAGAAGTGGAGCGGGCGCGGGTATCGTCAGAGCTCGAGGTTCAGCGGGCATACTTCAGTCAGCTGTTTTCGAACTCGCCCGAAGCCATCGTTCTACTCGACAACACCGACCGGGTGGTCGACGCCAACGCCGCGTTCGAAGAGCTCTTTCAGTACAGCCTGAGCGAGATCCACGGACGCGACCTGAACGATCTCATCGTGCCCGAGGATCGGGTCGAGGAAGCCCGCGAGCTGTCCGAGCGTGTGCTTTTGAGAACGCCCGTGGATCACGAGACGGTGCGGCGGCGCAAGGACGGCACGTTGGTCGACGTGTCGCTCCTCGGCTGTCCGATCGAGCTCGATTCCGAGCGCCTGGGCGTGTTCGGCATCTATCGAGACTTCAGCGTTCGCAAGGAGCACGAGCGTCACCTCGAGTACCTGGCTCGCTACGACCCGCTGACCGGCTTGCCGAATCGCTTTCTGTTCGAGGATCGTCTGCGCCAGATGCTGGCCAAAGCGCGCCGCACCGGCGAGCGGATCGCCGTGCATTTCCTCGATCTCGACAACTTCAAGGCGATCAACGACACGATGGGACACCGCGCCGGAGACCAGCTCCTCCAAGCGGCAGCCGGGCGGCTGCGCGAGACCGTTCGCGAGAGCGACTCGGTCGCCCGACTGGGAGGCGACGAGTTCGGGGTCCTCCAGACCGGCATCAGCGACGCGGTGGGTGCGACCATCCTGGCGCGAAAGATCGTCGATGCTTTCTCCGAGCCGGTGAGGATCAACGGTCGCCGCGTGCCGACGGCGGTCACGGTCGGCATCAGCCTGTCATCACCGGAGGCCGGTGCCGAGCAGATGATGGCCGAGGCCGACACCGCGCTCTACAAGGGCAAGACCGCGGGCAGGAATCGGTTCGAGTTTCACAACCGGGCGATGGCTGACGAGGTTTGCGAGTACGCCAGTATCCATCGGGAGCTGCATCGAGCGTTGGAGCGCGAGGAGTTCTTTCTCGAATATCAGCCGCAGGTCGATCTGGCGAGCGGCGCCGTCGTTGGTTGTGAGGCGTTGGTCCGTTGGCGCCACCCGGAGCGTGGAGTGCTGGGGCCGGACTCGTTCATCAAGATCTGCGAGCGGTCGGGTCTGATCGGCCCGCTCGGCGAGTGGGTGCTGGAGGAGGCTTGCCGGCAGCGCAAGCGGTGGTCCGACGCAGGAGTTCCCGACTTCCCGATCGCCGTCAACCTGGCCGCGGCGCAGTTTCGCGACCCGCGGCTCGCCGAGAAGGTGGTCGACGCCTTGGACAGATCCGGGCTGCCGCCCTCGTTGCTGCACCTGGAGCTCACCGAGTCGACGCTGTTGGAGCCGAGCGATGCACTCGAGCAGGCGCTCGAGATCCTGAATCGTAAGGGGATCAAGTTCTGCATCGATGACTTCGGCACCGGCTACTCCTCCCTGCGCTACCTGCGGTCGTTTCCGTTCCACAAGGTAAAGATCGCGCGCGAGTTCGTCAGCGGCATCCTCGATAGCTCGGACGATGCCGTGATCGTCGATGCTGTAGCCGGTCTGGGGGTGAAGCTCGGGTTGGTCGTCCTGGCAGAGGGCGTCGAGGACGGTCGTCAGCTGGACTTCCTGGCGCGCTGCGGCTGCACCGAGGTTCAGGGCTACCACTTCAGCCCGCCGGTAGCCGCCGACGACATTGTGGGGTTGATCAGAGCCTGGACCGGTAATCCGGTCTCGAGAGCTGTCTAGCGGAGGGGAGATGTCCGGTCTACCGGAGGTCGGGGGCGAGGAGAGTTGGAGCGACGGCGAGTTGATCAGCGCCTGTCTCGAGAACAACGAGCCCGCCTGGGCCGAGCTCATCCGACGCTACGAGCGCTTGGTCCGGTCGATCGCGTCGAGTCGTGGTCTCGCCGGACACGACTCAGCCGACCTGAATCAGCTGGTCTGGACGCAGGTCTATCTTCAACTCTCCACCTTGCGGGACGGCGACTCGTTCCGCGCCTGGTTGAGTACGCTGACCAAGAACGCTTGCTACCATTTAGGCCGCAAGCGGCAGCGGATCCGGCACCGCGAGACCGACCGCTACGTGCTCTCGGATCTCGAAGCCCGAAACGCGATCGCGCCCTACGATCCATTGGGCGCCGAGGCGCAGACGCGCCTCCTGGTCGCGATCGCAGAGCTGCCCTCGCGCTGCCAGATACTGATCGAGCAGCTCTACTTCACCCAGCCCAAGCCGACCTACCGGCAGGTAGGCGAGCTCCTCGGCGTGGCCGAGGGCTCGGTATCGGCGCTTCGTGATCGTTGCTTGAAGAAGCTGTTCAAGCTTCTGGCGAGAGATCTGGCGGCCTGAGTCAGTCGCCGTCGCGCTTCTGGAACACCGCGCCGACATCATCGCCCAGGATCTCCCACTCGGTGCTCTCGCGCCGCCGATTGGGCCCGAACGAGTAGACATAGTGGAAGCGCCGTCCATCCTTGGACGTACACTGGATCCAGTAGGGAGAGTTCCAGGGGTCGAGGAAGAACTGAGCTCGATCCTCGGGCAGCCCCTGGCGGGTCAGAGCGGCGAACGCGCCGTCATAGAGATCCTCCTCGTCATACTTCTCGACGTACGAGTAGATCCGCTTGTTGATGTGGCGCTTGCCCTGACACGCCTCGCCAAGTCCCAGGAAATCGAGTCGCAGGGCGTTTGACTCGGTGCGCGCGAGCTCGATCAACTCCGGCTGCTGACCGCGGAGTCCCTCCGACGCAAAAGCCAGGAGTGCTCCGCACAGCACGACTCCGAGCCACCAGAGCGTGACCGCTGTGCGCTGCTTGGCTCCGGGCGGACCCTCGTCCTCGGAGCGCCAGGCGCGGAGAGGGGGTAGCGCGGCGAACATGAAGCCGAGCCCCATCATCAGCTCGATCCACTCGCCGGTGAACTCCCAGCTGTAGGCGGAGTAGACGAAGTAGGAAATCAGGAAGAGCGGGATCAGGCTGACCGACGGCGCGATGATCGCCCAACTCGCCAGGCGGCGGCGCAACGGTCGATAGAGGGTCGCCAGCGGAAAGAGCACGCCGTATCCGAGCAGTACTATCTTGACCGCCAGCTTGCGGTAGCCGGTGTCGACCACGTTGTGGAGGTTGAACTCCTGCTGGAAGTTGTTCTCCAGGAAGTAGACCGGCGGCCGGTAGGCGAACACACGCTGTGCCCAGGAGATCTCCTCCATGGCGACCACGAAGCAGAATAGGCCAACGCCGGCGAGGAACCATGGAACCTTTCCGGTGGCGCGACGTTGGCGCAGCGCGGCGATCGCGAACAGGACTGCAGCGACGAGGAAGGCCAGGAAGCTCGCCCACTCGAGCGCCTGATCTTCCTGGACGCTACGGTAGTAGTGGTCGGTGTCAGAGCGCAGCAGGAACCAGGCGTAGGCCAGGGTCGCGAGCGTCAGGAGATTTGCGATCACCGCCGCCCACGGGTCGAACGACATCTCGAAACCCGATTGTGTGGTCTTCCGTTTCGCCATTGCGACAGCCCCGCCCAAGTCTAAACCGCGAGACCCGGGCGCGGACTATAAATCCCTTCACAGGGTCGCCGCGGCGGTGAGTGCCGATGATGAAGGCGCGCTACGACTCAGGCCACATAGTCGCGACCCCTGTGAGCTGTTGGAACGCTGAGCGGCCGGGCCGGAAGCGGTGGCAACAGCTGGATCACGTGCTGGGGCGAGGGGACTTCGGAGTCATCACTGAAACTCGATGTTCTCTCGCCGTAGAGGCGTTCGAGCCTCGCCCGCTCGCGGCCGAGAAAATAGAGTTGTGCCTTCAAGAAAATCGCTGCGCATCGACCCGAGATGTCTGCAAGCAACTGCGTGAACCCTCTCATCCTGTGCATCCTCCTGGTTCTAAGGCTTTGCAGGCCCTGCTGTTGATCCAGAGTAGTCGACAAATCAGGTGTGGGGTATAAGTTACGAGTCCTCTGGGAGGTAGGAACCGGAGAACTCCGTTGTAAGACGATGCCTACGCCCCTTCGGGTGCTCCTACCGCGGGCGGGTCGACGGTTGGACGTGCCTAACGGCTGCGGTGCGCGTATCATCCAACGCGGAGCCGTCGGAACGGCAACGAAGCTGGGCCGAGGGAAAATAGCAGATGATCCGTGTCTTCATCGCCGACGACCATCCGATCGTACGCGAAGGGCTCAAGGGAATCCTGGGCGCGTGTGAAGGGATGGAGGTCGTCGGCGAGGCGTCGAGCGGCGTCGAGGCGCTGGAGGGCTTGAGAGCGCTGCCGGCGGACGTTGCGCTGCTCGATCTCTCGATGCCCGGGCCAGGCGTGTTCGAGCTCCTGGAGCAGATCAAGTCTGAGCATCCACGGCTGCGTATTCTGGTTGTCAGCATGCAGCCTGAGGAGATCTGGGCGGTGCGCACGCTCAAAGCCGGCGCGTCCGGCTTTGTAGCCAAGGATCGGTCGCCGGAGGAGCTGGAAGCCGCGATCCGCCGGATCGACGACGGCGGCCGCTATGTGAGTCAGGCGCTGGCCGAGCGACTGGCCCTCGGGCTGCTCGAGGAGGACAGCGCCACCCCGCCTCACGAGCGACTCTCCAACCGCGAGTACGAGGTCCTCTGCCTGCTCGGCGAAGGGAAGATCGTCAAGGAGATCGCCGCCCAACTGTCGCTCAGCCCCAAGACTGTGAGTACCTATCGCTCGCGGCTGCTCGAGAAGCTTGGCGCCAAGACCACGGCCGA
>JAJCXP010000414.1 GCA_029263375.1 Acidobacteriota bacterium
GATGCCGTTCTCGATGATGGTGGTCGCCAGCAGCAGGTCGTGCTCGCCGCGCTTGAACGCGTGCATGCGCTCGGCGAGCTCGCTCTCGTTCATCTGGCCGTGGCCGATGGTCAGACGGATCGAGGGCATCAGCTCGCGCAGGTACTCGGCCATCTCCTCGATGCCCTGCACCCGGTTGTAGACGTAGTAGATCTGGCCGCCGCGGTCGAGCTCGTGCTCGATCGCCTCGCGGATCAGCTCGGCGCCGAACGGCGCGATCAGGGTCTCGACCGCCATCCGATCGCGCGGCGGCGTCTCGATCACCGACAGGTCGCGGACACCGGCGAGCGACAGCTGCAGCGTGCGCGGCACCGGCGTCGCCGACAGCGCCAGCACGTGGACGTTCTTCTTGAGATCCTTGAGGCGCTCCTTCTGCGCGACGCCGAAGCGCTGCTCCTCATCGACGATCAGAAGGCCCAGCTTCGGGAGCTCGACGTCGCTGCTCAAAAGCCGGTGGGTGCCGATCAGGATGTCGACCGCGCCGGCCGCGGTGGCGGCGCGGATCTCGGTGACGTCGGTCGTCGATCGGAAACGCGAGACCATCTCGATCCGCACCGGCAGGCCCTCGAAGCGCTGCCGGAAGGTCTCGAGGTGCTGGTCGGCGAGGATGGTCGTCGGCGCCAGCACCGCCACCTGATAGCCGCCCTCGACGACTTTGAGGGCCGCGCGCATCGCCACCTCGGTCTTGCCGAAACCGACGTCGCCACACAGCAGCCGATCCATCGGCCGCTCCTGCTGCAGGTCGGCGCGGATGGCCTCGATCGCCTCGAGCTGGTCGGGCGTCTCGTCGTAGTCGAAGGCGGCGTCGAACTGACCCTGCAGATCGCCGCCCACCGGCATCGCCGGCGCCCGCGCCAGCTTGCGCTGGGCGTAGAGCTTGAGCAGATCGCCGGCGAGCTTGCGCATGCCGGCCTTGACCCGCGCCTTGGTGCGGGTCCAGGAGGTGCCGCCCAGGCGATCGAGCTTCGGCGCGACCGACTCGATGCCGCTGTACTTCTGGATCAGGTCCATGCGGCTCAGGGGCAGCAGGAGCGTCTTGCCGCGCGCATAGAGCAGCTCCATCACCTCGACCGAACTGGTATCCGGCCGACTGTCGCCGCCCAGAACCGTCTCGGGAATCGGCCCGCTGCGCTCGTCCTCGTCGCCCACCGCCCGCAGCCCGACGAACTGGCCGATGCCGTGGTCGGTGTGCACCACGTAGTCGCCGACCTTGAGGTCCCTGAGCGTCGAGACGAACGGCCCGTAGCGGGCGCGCTGCTGCGGCCGCGCCGCCGCGCGCCGGGCGAACAGCTGATGCTCACCGAAGATCGCCACCCCGGCGGCCGGCAGGCGAAAGCCGCGCTGAAGCTCGCCCTCGACCAGCTCGACACCGCCCAACCCGACCCGGATCGAGTAGGTCTCACACAGCTCCTCCATCCGCCCCCGATGCTCGGGCGCGTGACAGACGATCAGCCGATCCCCGCGCGCCGCCGCGGTCTCGACCTCCCGCGGAAACCTCGGCAGCTGGCCGTGGAGGACATCCGTCGACGTCCCACCAAAATCCACGAAACCGGCGTCACCCGATCGTTCGCCCGAATAGGTGCCACTCGAATGTTCGTCGATGCGCAGGCTGGCGGCCTCGAGCTGCTTCTGGATCTCCCCGGCCGGCAGCTCGAGATCCTCCGGCGGCAGCGCGAGCTGATGATGATCGAGCCGCGCCGCGTAGTCGGCCTCGAGCCGGGCAGCGTGCGCGGTGACCTCGGGACCGACCTCGTCCGGCCGGTAGACCACGACCGTCTCGGCCCCGAACAGCTCCACCAAACCGACCGTCGACTCCTCGAGCAGCGGCAGGTAGTTCTGCCAGCCGGGAAAGCGCCCGCGCTCGCGCAGCGCTTCGATGCGCTCGGCGACCGCGATCCCCGCCTCCGGGCCCAGGCGCTCGCTCAGGAGCTCGGCCAGATCGTCGGCCTGGTCCTGGTCGGCCGGAAAGAGCGTCAGCGGCAGGAGCTCCGCGCGCTCGATCTCGTCGCTCGATCGCTGGTCCGAAGGGTCGAAGTGACGGATCGACTCGATCGTGTCGCCGAACAGGTCGAGGCGCACCGGCAGCGTCTGGCCGGGCGGATAGACGTCGAAAACACCGCCGCGCGCCGCGTATTCGCCGACCTCGGTCACCAGGTCGCGGCGCTCGAAGCCGTGCGCCTCGAGGTAGAGCGCCAGGTTCTCGGGCGCGATGTCGTCGCCGACCGACAGTCGCACCGTCGAGTCGGCAAAGGCGTCCGCGGTCGGCAGCCGCCGGAAGAGCGCGCGCGGCGTGCACAGCAGAGTCTTGATGCTGCCGTCCGAGATGCCGGCCAGCGCTCGCGCCTCCTGCGCCCGCACCATCAGCGAGACCTCGGTCTCCTGGTAGGGCGTCAGGCCCGGCACCGAGAAGAAGCTCGCCTCGCCCCAGAACAGCCGCGCCGCCTCGACCCAGGCGATCGCGTCGGATTCGTGTGGCACCACCACCAGCTGACGGTGGCCGCGGTCGGCGGCGAGCAGCTCGGTCACCCAGGCGGCCGCGGGCACCGGCAGACGGCCGGCGCGGGTGGCGCCGGACTCGAGCGCGCGGTAGGCCTCACTGGCGCGCAGCACTCGGGAGAGTTGGTCGAGGAGGGCGCTCATCGCGGGCGCGCCTATCCTGTCACCCCGCGCCGAGCGCTGATATAGCATTGGCGCTCATCTGAAACGGAGGAGATCGACGATGCGCAGAGCAGTCCTGGGACTCTTCTTGCTGGCGGCCTTGGTGGGCTTCGGACCGGGCTTCGGATTCCTGACCGGCGCCGAGGCGGCGGCCGATGCCGCGGCGGCCGCGGAAACGACCACCGGGGAACAGGGTGAAGCAGATCACGGCGAAGGCGACCACGGCGGCGGACACGCCAGTCCGGTGACGCCGGTGCTGATCGCCCTGGTGATCATCCTCGTGGCGGCCAAGCTCGGCGGCGAGCTGGCCGAGCGGGTGCATCAACCCGCGGTCCTGGGTGAGCTGCTCGCGGGCGTGATCCTGGGCAATCTGACGCTATTCGGATTCTACGGATTGGAGTTCCTGGGCACCGACTTCGGCATCACGATCCTGGCCGAGATCGGCGTCATCCTGCTGCTGTTCGAGGTCGGGATGGAGTCGAACATCAAGGAGATGCTGTCGGTCGGGGCGTCGAGCCTGTTGGTGGCGATCCTGGGCGTCGTCGCGCCGTTCGTCCTCGGACTCGGAGTCTCCTCGTGGATGCTCCCCGACGAGCACATGCTGGTGCACGTCTTCATCGGCGCGACGCTGTGCGCGACCAGCGTCGGCATCACGGCGCGGGTGCTCTCCGACCTGGGCAAGATCAACGCCCGCGAGTCGAAGATCATCCTCGGCGCCGCGGTCATCGACGACGTGCTCGGCCTGGTGATTCTGGCCGTGGTCGCGGGCGTCATCGCCGCCGCCAACGTCGGCGGCGAGCTGGCCGCGTCAGCGATCGCGCTGATCATCGGCAAGGCGGCCGGCTTCCTGATCGGCGCCATCGTCCTCGGCAGCTGGCTCTCGCCGCGCGTCTTCCGCCTGGCCAGCAAGCTGCGGATCAAGGGCATGCTGCTGACCATCGCGCTCGCCTTCTGCTTCCTGCTCTCCTATCTCGCCAACCTGATCGAGCTGGCGCCGATCGTCGGCGCGTTCGCGGCCGGCCTGATCCTCGACGAGGTCCACTACCGGGACTTCATCGACCGCGGCGACCACAACGTCGAGGAGCTCCTGCACCCGATCAACATGTTCCTGGTGCCGGTCTTCTTCGTGCTGATGGGTATCCGCGTGGATCTGTCCACCTTCGGCCAGGTCGAGGTGCTCGGTTTCGCCGCGGTGCTCTCGTTCGTCGCCATCCTCGGCAAGATGATCTGCGCGCTGGGAGTCGTGGAGAAGGGGCTCGACCGGGTCTCGGTCGCGGTCGGCATGGTGCCGCGAGGCGAGGTCGGCCTGATCTTCGCCGGCATCGGTGCGACGCTGGTCCTCCAGGGTCACCCGGTGATCAGCCCGCCGATCTTCTCGGCGGTGGTGATCATGGTGATCATCACGACGCTGGTTACGCCGCCGGCGCTCAAGGTGACGTTGGCGCGGGGGGACCGGAAGAAGGCGCAGGCGAAGAAGTAGTCGCGGGCGGGTGCGGGCGGGTGGTGGACGGATCGGGCTCCATGATCAGCACCACCTCGCCCGGCTTGACCAGGCCGAGCTCCTCGCGAGCGAGGCGCTCGAGCATCGCCGGATCGTCGCGTAGGCGCTCGATCTTGCGCCCGAGCCGATCGATCTCCTCCTCGGTGAACTCGATCGAGGCTTCGATCTCGGCTGCGCGCTCCTTGGCGAGCTGCAGGTCGCGATAGCCGCGCACCGCGGTGATCGCCAGGAAGATCACCAACCCCAGCGACGCGTACCCGATGATCTTCCGGAAGTGACTCCGGGACGGCGCGTGGGTGATGTCGGTCAACTAGCCTGCTCTTTTCAAGCTCGGGGGAAGGCGGCGCGGCCGGGGTAGTGGGCGACGCCCTCCAGGTCCTCTTCGATCCTGAGGAGTCGATTGTACTTCGCGACCCGGTCGCTGCGGCAGGGCGCGCCGGTCTTGATCTGGCCGCAGCGGGTGGCGACCGCCAGATCGGCGATCGTCGTGTCCTCGGTCTCGCCCGAGCGGTGGCTCATTACATTCGCCCACGAGGCGCGGCGCGCCAGCTCCACCGCGTCCAGGGTCTCGGTCAGCGAGCCGATCTGATTGACCTTGACCAGCAGGGCGTTGGCCAGCTCTTCGGCGATCCCCTTCGCGACGATCGCCGGGTTGGTCACGAACAGATCGTCGCCGACCAGCTGGACCCGGTCGCCGAGCGCCGCGGTCAGCTTCTTCCAGCCCGCGTGATCGTCCTCCGAGAGGCCGTCTTCGATCGAGATCAGCGGGTAGGCGTCGACCCACGAGCCGTAGAGCCCGATCAGATCGTCGCTCGACAGGCCGCTGCGCCCTTCGCCCGGCAGCGCGTAGCCGCCGCCCTCGGCGACCAACTCGCTCGCCGCGACGTCGAGCGCCAACGCGACCTGGGTGCCAGGTGCGTATCCGGCGCGTTCGATCGCTTCGACCAGCAGGTCGAGCGCCTCCTGGTTGCTCGCCAGGTTGGGCGCGAAACCGCCCTCGTCACCGATGCCGGTCGACAGGCCGCGCTTCTGCAGGACCTTCTTGAGGCCGTGGTAGATCTCGGTGCCAGCGCGCAGGCCCTCCGAGAACGAGTCGAAGCCCACCGGCACCAGCATGAACTCCTGCACGTCGACCGAGTTGTCGGCGTGCTCGCCGCCGTTGAGGACGTTCATCATCGGCACCGGCAGGACCGTCGCGCTGGTGCCGCCGACGTAGGCGTAGAGCGGCAGGCCCGCGGTCTCGGCGGCGGCCTTGGCCACCGCCAGCGACACGCCCAGGATCGAGTTCGCGCCCAGGCGGCTCTTGGTTGGCGTGCCGTCGAGCTCGATCAGGATGCGATCGATCAGCGTCTGATCGCGCGCGTCCAGTCCCTCGACCTCCGAGGCGATCTCGCCGCTCACGTTGCCGACCGCCTTGAGCACGCCCTTGCCCAGGTAGCGCTCGCCGCCGTCGCGCAACTCGAGTGCCTCGCGCTTGCCCGTCGACGCGCCGGACGGCACCGCCGCCCGCCCGACCGCACCGCTGGTCAGTAGACAGTCGACTTCTAGGGTCGGATTCCCTCTGGAGTCCAGGATCTCTCGCGCCTGAATCGCTTCGATTTCGAACATCGCCGGCTATTATGCCGGAGCGCCGGGGGATCGGACAGACGGTGAGTTGGGATTCCGTCCTATTCTCTGACCAGTAGGCTCGCAGCCCCACGGGTTCCATCTTGACCGCAGCTCAATCTACATACAAAATTACATGCATGAGCACCAAGACGATCGCGGTGGATACGCGCGTCTACGAAAGACTAGCGGCGGCCAAGAGCCGGGGTGAGTCCTTCTCGAAGGCGATCGACCGGCTGCTCACCCAGGTCGAGCGCGCCTCCACGGGCGGCGATGTGCTCCGGGGGCTCGGAGCGCTACTCCCACTTTCCGACGCCGACTCCCAGGTCTTTCTGAAGATCGTCGCCGAGAACCGCGCCAGCGAGGACTGGGAAGAGAGTGATCTGCGTTGACACAACGTTCCTGATCGATCTGTGGCGAGACAAGGATCAGGAGGCGTCTCCGGCTCGCGGCCTGATCGCCAACTACCCCGGTGAGGACTTCGCCGTCCCGGCTCATGCCGCGGGTGAGTTCCTGGAGGGCGGTGCGGCGGTCTCGGAACGGCGGCAAGAAGAGTCGCTGCAGTTCCTGAGGCTCTTCCGAATCGGCGACATGGGCATCGAGACGGCACTCCTCTACGCGCGACTCGTGACTCAGCTGCGCCGCCGGTCCGCGCTGGCGGGCCGGTCGAAGCCCGATCTCTGGATCGCCGCTTGGGCTGTGCAGCACGCGGCTCCCTTGGCTACCCGGAACACGAGACACTTCGACGGCATCGACGGTCTCGAGCTGATCCGTTACTAGGAGTTGCGGATCCAGAAGCAAACAACCCCACCGGCCTGCCGACCGATGGGGATTTAGTCTTGGTTGCGGGGGTAGGATTTGAACCTACGACCTTTGGGTTATGAGCCCAACGAGCTACCAGACTGCTCCACCCCGCGCGGGGACTCTATCGGGGCCTCGGCGGGCAGTCAACGGTCGCCTCCGAGTATGATGCGCCCGTGCCGAAAGACCTCGCCCCACTGGAAGCCCCGACCCTGCTGCTGGCGATGCCGCAGGTCCAGGATCCGTTCTTTCACCGGAGCGTGGTCTTCCTGATCGAGCACACCGACGACGGCAGCTTCGGACTGATCGCCAACCGGCCGAGCGACATCGGCGTCGCCGAGATCTTGGTCGGCATGGACATCGAATGGAAGGGCGAGCCGTCGCTGCCCGCCTACTTCGGCGGACCGGTGCAGCCGCAGCTCGGGACCGTGCTGTTCGACTTCGCTTCGGCGCAGTTCGAAGATCCGAAGCAGGTCGAGGACACGACGACCGAGGTCCACGCCGGCCTGCGGATCACGCAGCACATCGGCGACCTGACGCAGCTCGCCGGCCAGCCGTCCCAGCGCTTCCGGCTCTTCCTCGGCTACGCCGGCTGGGGCGAAGGGCAGCTCGTTCGCGAGATCGAGCGCAACGACTGGCTGATCGCGCCGGTCCAACAGGAGCTGCTGTTCGCCGACGACCCCGACGAGGCGTGGGCCACCGGCGTGCGCTCGGTCGGCGTCGACCCGGACTCGCTACCGAGCTGGACCCAGGACGGCGGCGAGAGCAGCACCAACTAGGGCGAGAGCAACACCAACCAGGAGGAACCAGATCGTGCGCATCCTGATCAGAATCATCTTGAACGGCCTCGGGATCCTGCTCATCTCCCGGCTGGTGCCGGGCATCGAGTGGCAGGGTGACCTGCTCTACCTGCTGATCACCGGCGCGGTCATCGGCGCGATCAACGTTCTGGTCAAACCGATCGTCACGCTGCTGTCGATTCCGTTCATCATCCTGACGCTCGGCATCTTCTACCTGCTGATCAATGGCGCCATGCTGCTGCTCGCGAGCTCGCTGCTCCAGGGGCTGACGGTGGAGGGATGCCTGCCCGCGATCCTCGGCGGCCTGGTGCTCGGCCTCTTCAACTGGGTGGTCTCGGCGATTGGCAAAGACGACTAGGCGCCGGCTGACGCCCTCGGCCGCCCGGCGCGAGTCGAAGAAGGCGCGGCGCGCGCGCACCGAGGAGATCCTCGGGCGGCTCGAGACCGAGTACCCGGACGCCCACTGCGCGCTCGACCACCGGAGCCCGCTCGAGCTGCTGGTGGCGACCATCCTGTCGGCGCAGTGCACCGACAAGCGCGTCAACATGGTCACGCCGGCGCTGTTCGCCCGCTACCCGACCGCCGCCGACTACGCCGACGCCGACATGGCCGAGCTCGAGGAGCTGATCCGCAGCACCGGGTTCTTCCGCAACAAGGCCAAGTCGCTGCGGGGGCTCGGCCAGGCGCTGGTCGAAGAGCACGGCGGCGAGGTGCCGTCCGACATGGCGGCGCTGGTCAAGCTCCCCGGCACCGGCCGCAAGACCGCCAACGTCGTCCTCGGCAACGCCTTCGGCATCGACGAGGGCGTGGTCGTCGACACCCACGTCGGCCGGATCTCGCGGCTGCTGGGGCTGACCGAGGAGAAGGACGCGGTCAAGGTCGAGCGCGAGCTCATGGAGCTGGTACCGCGGACGCACTGGACCGTCTGGTCGCACCTGCTGATCTACCACGGCCGCGCGGTGTGCGTGGCGCGGCGGCCGCAGTGCGCGCAGTGTGTGCTGGCGGATCTCTGTCCGTCAGCCGAGATCTGACCCACCATTACCTCCGAGGGAATTGATTCCCCTCCCCCCAGCCGCGATCATCGCGGCATGTCCAGATCCTCGATCTACCTGCTGCTCGCCATCGTCGGCGCGATCGTTCCGTGGGTCTTCTTCGCCGGCTTCTTCGCCGAGCACGGCCTCGCCGGCCAGTTCGTCCCCGCCCTGTTCGTCAACGGCGCCGCCGGCGGCTTCACCGCCGACCTGCTGACCTCGTCGCTCGTCTTCTGGATCTTCCTGTTCGCCGAGTCGCGCCGCGTCGGCGTCGGCCGCCCGTGGCTCTACGTCGCTATCAACCTCGTCATCGGCCTGTCGTGCGCGCTGCCGCTCTTCCTCTGGGCTCGCGAGCGCACCACCGAGTGAGACCTACCCACCAACGACTCGACGAAAGGAGTCCTCCATGAAGTTCGAAATGAGATACCTGTCACCGCTTTTCCTCGTTGTGGTTCTTGTTGCTCCGGCGCTTGCCAGCGCACCCGATCCTGGCGCCGCCGTCGACCGCTACTTCGACGCTTACCGGGCGATGGACCTCGAGCGGATGGTCGCCTCGTTCGCGCCGGACGCGGAGTTCCACGACGTCGCCCAGCGCCACCACTACGAGGGCCAGGAGGGGATGCGCGAGCTTCTGACCGGCCTGATCGCCGTGCATGCCGAGATGGACGTCGAGATCCAGCGCCGCGCCGTCGCTGGTAATGTCGTCGCCGTGGACTACCTCTACCGGGGCAAGCTGTCCGGCGAGGCGCTGCGAGCCGCGACCGGCAAGGAGACCTGCCGCGACACGACCTACGAGATCCCCGTGACCAGCTGGTTCGAGATCGAGGACGGCCGGATCCGCAAGCAGACCGACTTCATCGACCTCACTACCCTCGGCGAGGTGCGGGCCGAAGCATCGGGGGCAGCCGCCCCTTGAGCCCGACCGCGACCGCGGGCCCAGCCGCCGGCTTCGGAGAGGCGCTCCGGGGTTGGCGGCAGCACCGCGGCCTGTCGCAGCTCGGCCTGTCTCTCGAGGCCGGGATCTCCCCGCGGCATCTGTCTTTCCTCGAGACCGGCCGCTCGACGCCGAGCCAGGAGATGGTCCGGCGGCTGCTCGACACGCTCGACGTGCCGCTGTGGGATCGCAATCGGCTCTTGCTCGCCGCCGGCTACGCGCCGCTCTACCGCGAGTCGAGTCTCGACGACGAGAACCTGTCGCAGGTGCGCCGCGCCGTGCGCCTGATGCTCGAGCGCCACGAGCCCTACCCGGCTTACGCAATGGACGGCGCCTGGAATGTGATCGACGCCAACGCCGGTCACCAGGCCGTCGTCGACTCCTTCGGTGAGGACGCCGAGGAGGCCCGCAACATCCTGCGCCTGATCTGCGCCCCGCACCTCCTGCGGCCCTACCTCGTCAACTGGGAGGAGGTCACCGGCGCCGTCCTGCGCCGCGTTCGCCGCCAGCTCGACGCCCCCGAGCCGCCCGCCGCGCTCGCCGCCGTCGTCGAAGAGGTCTGCGCCTACCCCGGGGTGCGTGAGCTCCTTCAGACCTCCGGCCTCACCGCTCGGCAGGACCTCTTCGTACCGCTCGAGATCACCAACGGGGAGCGAACCCAGCGCTGGATGACCACTCTGGTCACTGTCGGCGGAGCCCTCGACGTGGCGCTCGACGACCTCGTGATCGAGTGCTTCTTTCCAGCCGACGAAGAGTCGGAGCGGATCGCGCTCGAGACGGCAGAGGCGCCGACCTCCTAGGCATCTTATTGCTAGCTGTCCGACCCATTTCGGCCCTATACTTCCCCGCCGCCGGTCTCTACGCCGGCGCCAAGGAGGTCGCCATGCGACGCAGTTTCATGTTGGTTTCATTCTCCGCCCTGGCGGTCGCCGGAGTCCTCTCCGTTTCCGCCGCCTCCGCCACCGCCGTCTCCGGCGGTAGCCTCAAGATCGACGATCTCTCCGAGCTCAGCAAGGGCGGCAAGCTCGCCCTGGTCGGCTTCGCCTGGGAAGGTCCCGCCAAGCTCTTCACCACCGGCGTCGGCTCCGAGTCCCTCGCCGCCACCGCCGGCGACAAGAACTTCACCGTCGCCTCCGACGGCCCCGCCACCCTGTGCGAAGGCCTCAAGCTGCTCGGTCCCAAGACCCTCACTGTAGGCCGCCTGAGCTTCAAGGGCGCCGAGGGCCCGCTCAAGGCCATGACCCTCGACAGCATCACCGTCAGCGCCGTCGACTGCTCCAAGTCCCCGTGGACCGCTCAGTTCCAGGCGGCGACTTTCGCCGATGCCGAGGAGCACGCGCGGGACAAGGAGAAGGTGAAGGCGAAGAAGGATGGGAAGAAGAAGGACAAGGGAGCGGCAAAGGGCAAGAAGGGCTGAAGCCAGGGCTGAGGCGAGACCGTCTCAGCTGACGATCAGCGCGCCCCGGTCCGCGAGCAGCTCGCGCAGCACGGACCGGTGGCAGCGGGCCTCGTTCTCGCAGTAGCACCCGACCGAGAACGAGGCGCTGCGCGAGAGCGCCGCGAGGAGGTCGAGCAGGTGGCGTTGCTCCTTCATCTCGGCCCGGTAGCGGCGCACGAAGGTCGACCAGTCGCGATCGGTGGTCGCGGCCTGGGCGCGTTTGAGGAGCTCCTCGCTCGGCGCCAGCTCCGGTAGCCAGACGTCGTAGAAGTTGCGCGACGCGAACTCGGCCTTGGGCACGCCGCGTGGCGGGCGGCGAACCGTGCCGATGCGCAGGCCTTCGCCTTCGGCACGGTCGGTTCCCAGGCGGACGATTCGGATCGGCATCGGGAGGCTCGGCCTGAGCCTATCGCTTCCGCGCCGCTGCCCCTCTCGAGAACGAGGATAGGATCCCGCCACCTCGATGTCGCGCATCCCGCGGTTCCTCCAGGTCCTCGGCGTCAACGCGGTGCCGGTCGTCGGCGTCGTCGGAGCCGGCTGGACCGAAGCGACCGCCCTGGCGCTCTACTGGTGCGAGAACCTCCTGGTGATCGCGCTCGTCGCCCTGCGCATCTGGCTCCACCGCCGGGCGACCGGCAAACGCGGCCACTGGGAAGCGCCGCCGCCCGCCTCGAGCAGCACCAGCGCCAGGTCGGGCTCGTTCCTCGCCGGCTTCCTGACCCCGGCCCTGGCCTTCACCGCGGGTCACGCGATCTTCCTCGGCATGATCCTCTTCCTGGTCCTGCCGCACAACTTCCCCGAAGCCGCCGGGGTCGACCCCGACACGCTCGGCATCGGCCTTCTGGTCATCGGAGTCTTTCTCCTCGGCGGCTTCCTGTTCGACCTGGTCGGCCTCGAGCACCGCACCTTCCACTGGATCCAGCTCCTCGCCGGCCGGGTCCTGGGCCGCGTCGTCCTGGTACATCTCACGATCATCTTCGGCATGCTCGGCATGGCCTGGCTCGACGGCCCGCGTGGGTTCTTCATCGTCTTCGCCGGCTTCAAGACCCTTGCCGACCTCGGATCGTTCCTGGGCAGCGAGAGCCACACCGGTGATGAGCCTCCGGGGTGTGTCTTGGGGGTGGTCAGGGTTTTCGGTGGGAAGGGGAAGGCGGGGGAGTTTGCGAAGCATCACCGGGAGCACTCTGCGGAGGAGCGGAAGAGGGCGGAGGGGTGGGAGAAGCGGAGGGTGACGTAGGCCCGACTCGAAAGAAAACCACGTACTCCAACTGGGTCACGCCGGCGAGAGGAACTTCACCGTCGCCGAGGGTCATGAAGTCAGCTCTCTGACCTCGTTTCGTCCTTACCTTCGCGTAAACCGCCCCTAGACTGCTGTCAGCTCGCCAAACCACCAGTCGAGTGTCCGGAGAAACGAGGCCATCGCGGCTGAATCCGCGAGGAGCTCCAATTGGAAGCTCGGTCTCTTGTCGAGCTTCTCGCTCGGGATGTCGACGCCTTCGATCGAGTTGAGCTTGTCCAAGAGCTGGCGGCGAAGTGCTTCATCCTCAAACGGAGTACGCCTCGCCATGTGCTGGAACTGCACCTCGACAGCCCCGTACGTCCAGACTGCTACTACGCTCTGCCACGTCCCATCTACGGTCAGACCGGGGAAGAAGGAGCCGGACCGGGCTCCCTTGCCCCAGTAGATCTCAGGCATGAACTTCGTGGCCCATTCCAGTATCTGCCTTGCTGGGGCCACGCCGCTGGGAGTACGCCGTTTGAGCTCCTCGAAGAACGCGGCCTCGTCCCACTTCCTAGATGTCTCACTCTGCCCTTTCTTTGCCTGGGCACTCGCGGTCTGACCGAGCAACCTCGGGACCAGCGTCTTCAAATCTCCGCCCACATACTGTTTGATCTCGACGGCCAGGACCTCCACCGGATCTGTCTGCTCGTTCAAGAACTCCACGATCCTCCGAAGCTCAGGCGAGACCGAATCTGCGACGAACACCAGTCGTAGGCGGCGCGCCTGCAGGTTGCGCCTGACCATCATCCAGAATTCCTCATACGGGTCTGTCGCCTCGCTGCCTGCCTGAAGCTCGGCAACCGCCGCGACTGCCTGGTCACCATCCTCAAACCGGCGTTCAAAGCGCGAACGCAGTTTCTCGATCGGGAGGAAAGCCACCAAGCTCGCTGCGTAGTCGAGCATCTGTCCCACGACCTCTCGGCGTCCTCGGGGATCATCTCCCCGCTTGACTTCCACGAGTGTCGGGACGCCCTCCTGGTCAGCAAAGAGATGGTCGAGCCGCCACCAGTTGCCTCCGTGCTCCTCGTTCGGGATTCCGCACTCGCGATCCAGGAGGAGCCATCGCCTCGGCTCCTCCTCATTCATCTGGTCGCCCGCCATCAGATCCGGATGCTCCTCGAGAAGTTCTTGCAGCAGGGCTTCGTAGTCGTACGAAGCCTCGTTCAGAGGGACCAGCTTCCGGTCGCTCCCAAGGACGAAGACCCTACGAGGCATTGCGCAGCCTACGAGTTCCGCTTGCCATGGATGTCACTGGCGAGGTGGACCATCTCCAGGCTTCACGAGCCAACGCCCTGATAGGCGAGCTCAATCGACGCCTTGGCGGCTTCGAAGTCCTCTTCCTTTCTGATGGTGATCTCAAGGTCTCCCGTACCGTAGTGCCCTATGGACGAAACATCCCGGGAGATGCCGTCCGGGCCGGGGTGTTTTTTTGGATCGAGCTTCAGGAAGACATGGATCTTCGCCTTCTTCATCTCCATGCACACAATGTTCTTCGTTGTCTTGTAGGCGATGTACTGCTTTTTTGGGACCTCGCGAATCGACGGGTCGAGGCCAGTAATGAACTCGCTGATCGCGAGGCCAAGGTCTCGAATGTATCCAGGCTTCCCCTCGAAGTGGTCTTCGACGGCGTAGGTAGCCGTTGCCCGCGTGATCGCAGCCTTCTTGCCGGCAGCCACCATCTTGGGGTCCTTCGAAGGCTTTGTACCTGTGAGACCTGAGTCAGCCGACTTCTGCAACACCTCCTCCAAGAACAGGGTCTTGTTGTCGAAGAGCCGGTAGGTCCACAGCTCGATGTTGGCTCCCATCACCTGCACGGCATAGAGGTCGTATCGCCGGTAGTTGGGCGCAACGCAAATAACGCGGATGGCTGACCAGTCGATCTCCACCTTACCCAACGCGTGCCGGGCTGCCACCTCAAAGTCCCCCCGGTGGTCGTCGAGCCAGGCGAGGTAGAACAAACTCTGGTTGATCAGGTCGGACGACTGGGTCTTCTTATACTCCAGGATTACCGGGTTGCTGTCCTCAGAGAGAGCCAGCGTGTCGATTCGACCAGCGTGCTGTGCACCTGTCGCGTACTCCGACGCTACGAACCGACAATCGAAAACGGCCTCTAGGTTCTTCTCGATCAGATCCTGAAGGACCTTCTCCTTCCTGAAGTTCCTCTGACCGATTGGGTTGAGGCTTCTGTTGTCCGAAATCTTGAAGAGCGGCATAGAGAGCTTCATACAGCCGGCCGGGGGAACCCAGCGGCGGCGTCAAGTCGAGGACAGAAGTGGTTCAAACCCACATTGTACTCGGCGTAGCCGTTCGTTAGATGTCTGCCCTGGTGTCTGTTTGCCGTCGGCATGGAGTTCGCTATCCTGGGACTGGCCTTCTGAGTCTTGAAGATGGACCACAACGAACCCGCCGTAGCCAAGACGTGGCGTCCCGGCTTCATTGGTGTTGATGTCGCCTGCGCCAAGAACAAGCGGCTGCCGATTTCGATTTGTTCATGGAGATCCGGCCGCTTGGTTCCAGAGCCGCTTAGAGACCTGCCATTCTCGCCTCCTCGAGGCTCGGGCAACGCCCGCACGCTTGACCAGACCGTCATCGACAGATTCGCCAACGATGCCGCTGAGTACATAGCGCGTGCCTGTGGCGAGCTACAGCTCTGGCCGACGCGAATCGGAATCGATGCGCCTAGCGCGCCGCGCCGGGCACAACTTCGGAGGCGAGCAGCAGAACTCGCGTTGGACCAGGCTGGCATAAGCTGTTTCGCGACGCCTACGGCCGCCGAGTTCAGCCGAATCAAAGACAAGGTGTCAGCGCACCTCAGGTCTGGCGGGGCGGAGAATCGCATCCCGCACGCCAATCGGCTTTGGATGCTCGTCGGCTTCGCCCTGTTTCGGCGCCTCTCCCAGATTACCGAGTGCATCGAAGTTTACCCGCAGGCTACGGCTCAGGTGATGGGCTGCGGGAAGGTCCACAAGTCATCTCAAAGTGGAGTTGCCGCTCAGCTAGAACGCGCATCTGTCTTCACCGGTTGGCCGTCCGGTCGCCCAGCCGAGCCCCCGCTTCTCGCCATCTCCTGGGCTCCCGCGCATGATTGTCTCGACGCATACCTCTCGGCCTGGGTCGCAGCTCTTTCTACAGACGGGCGAATCGCCTTCGGCGCCCCGCCTGATGACGTGATCTGGGCGCCTCGCGTCAACCACAGTTACGAACCGCTCGCGGCGGCTCCACTAACTCCCGAGCCGATCAATCGACCTGCTGGGAGAGCCCACAACCCCGCCAGGCACAAGCTCGGCACAAGCGACCACTCCCTCCTCTGCCCCGCCTGCAGGAAGCATACGTTCCTTCGTTGGCCCTTCGGTTGGGATTCTCATGCCGCCCACCGGTGTGATGGTCTCGAAGCTATCGAAGTGGAGCGGAGGAAGCGCGAGTTCAAGCGCCGTTTCCAGCACCTCTTCAAACCCTAGGATCGACCAGCGCTCGAAGGGCGCAAGGGGCGGGCGAACTCGCCATCCCACGACTCACGACGACGTCAGCACCTCGTCGACCGAGCGTGCCACCAGGTACTTCGCCGGCTTCTCGTGCACCTCGCCCACCGTGGAAAAGTGCCTCTTGCCACAATCGATCTTCGCCTGCTCCGTGGCGCGCAGATCCTCGGCGAAGAGCCCGCTCTTCGTCTCCACGACGAAATACACTCTTTCCCCATCCTCCTCTTGGACCAGGACGGCCCAGTCCGGGTTGTAGGTCCCGAGGGGTGTCGGCACCGTGAACCAGCCGGGCAGCTTCGCGTACACCTTGATCGCCGTGTTCTTCTCGAGCTGGTCCACAAAATCTGCCTCGGTGCCCAGCTCATAAACCACCTGCTCGTAGACCGATTTCGTGGCCGGCTTGAGGTTTTTCAGGTAGCCGGTGAGTTCCTCTTGCTCGAACAACTTCTGAGCATAGAAGTAGTCATCGCCAAGCCGCTGGTATTGGATCCCATCAACTATCGCGAGTTGTTTGCGCCGGTTGATAGCCTCTGCGGCTAGCTCGATGAACCGCTGAGGGTTGCGCTTGAAGTCGTCGAGGCGCCGACTGGCGCTCAGGATTCGCTGAATGCTCCGCCTGGTGAGCTGCGTTCGATCCTGAAGCTCGGTGAGGACGTCCGGCAGCTCAATCTGGGCGTCTTCGAGCACGACGGTGGCTGCTCCCTCCCGCTCTGTCGCCTCTACGCCTGCCTTGCCGATCGCGATGTCGGCCTTGCGCCACTGCAGGCGGGTCTTGGGAATCCGCGGAGCATCGCGCAAAGCGCGTACACACTCCTCGATGAGCTTCTCGTTGTCGAAGTGCAACCGATAGGTGGTCTTGTGCTTGATTCGGTTCCAAAGCTCTTTGAACTCCTCGCTATGGAGGACCGCTTGACGCGCGCGGACTTGACGCCTCTCGTCGGCGTTCTTGACCTCGAGCCGCCCCGCGTGCTTCTTGAGAATCGCGATGATCTGCTCACTGGACTCAGAGAATGCCGAGGGCACGGCGAAAGTGCCGTCTCGAAGCGCCTGCCGCAGCACATCCTGGACCCGGCCCTTCCCGTCGATAAAGCCGTCCGACTTCATGTGCTCCCAGAGCACTTCGGACTGCTCGACACCGAGCGAGTAGACGCTTCCGTCTTCCCGCACAACCGAGACCAAGGCAAACTGATGCGACTCGACGATGCCGAACCTGATACCGGTCTCCTGCTCGATCTCCTTCTGGAGGTTCTCCGCGAACTCCTCGTAGCTCTCCATGGCCACCACGGTCAAGGTGTTGACGTCGAAACCGCGCACCCGGTCGCCGTCCTGGTTCACACAGAGGCGCAAACCACGTCCAATCGTCTGCCGCCTTTCACGTTCCGTCCGGATGTCCCGCAGGGCACAGATCTGGAAGACATTCGGGTTATCCCAGCCCTCCTTCAGGGCCGAGTGCGAAAAGATGAACTTGAGCGGCGTCTCGAAGCCCAGCAGCTTCTCCTTCTCCTTCATGATCAGGTTGTAGGCGCGTTCGGCGTTGTCGCGGTTGGCCTGATTGTTCTCGGCGGTGTCCGTCCAGCCACCTTGCTTGTCGATCGAGAAATAGCCGTTGTGGACTTGCTCCGGAGCGGCGGTCAGGTCCACCTCCTTGAACAAGGTAGCGTAGTCGGGCAGCTTCGCGGCGCGCCGATACTCCTCCTCAAACATCTCGGCGTAGACCCCTTTGATCGCCCCGCCATCTTCGTATCGCCGGTACCGAGCGACTTCATCGACAAAGAAGAGCGAAAGCACCTTGATCCCCTGCGGCCGGAGTCGCTTCTCTTTGTCCAGGTGCTCTCGGATCGTTCGGCGAATCATCTCACGGTGAAGCGCCATGGCATCGACGTCACCCCAGGCCTCCCCCGGTCTCAAGAACTCCTCACCGCCAGGGACTCGGAGCTCTATGTACTCGTTGCCCTTTTGGGTTCGAATCTCACCGACCCGACAGTCGGCGTAGACCGAACGCTTGGTCGTCTGCTCGAGGTCGTCGCCGTCCAGGACCGTCACCGGCCGGCGCCTCACGCCGGCTGGGGTCTCTATATCGAGCTGGACCTTGGCCGAAATCGTTCCGCGCTTGTTCTCGACTTTCAAGAGCCGAACGTACGGCCGGTTGTGCGCGTCCTCCACGGTGGCCGAAGCCACCTCAATCTGCTTCACGAGCTTGCGCTCGTACGCATCCACTGCGTCGAGCCGGTACACCATGTGGTGCTTGTCCACGTGCGTCGCCGAGTAGCGCAATGTGCAGAGCGGATTCATGGCGTCCAAGGCTTCCTTGCCGCGGCCTGAAAGACCACCATCCACGCTCTGCGGCTCGTCCACGATGACGATCGGCCGGGTGGCCCTGACGAGATCGATCGGCTTCTCGCCGCCGGTCTTTTCACTGTCCTTGTAGAGGTTGTTTACGTCCTTCTTGTTGATGGCACCGACCGTCACAACCATGATCTGGATCTGCGCACTCGTGGCAAAATTGCGCACCTGGCCGAGCTTGGACGAGTCGTACAGGAAGTAGTCGAAGGGCACACCAGCGTAGAGGCCCTTGAGGTGGTCTTCGGTGATCTGGAGGGTCTTGTAGACGCCTTCCTTGATGGCGATCGACGGCACGACGATCACGAACTTCGTGAAGCCGTAGCGCTTGTTCAGTTCGAAGACCGTGCGCAAGTAGACGTAGGTCTTCCCCGTCCCGGTCTCCATCTCGACCGTGAAATCACCCGTGGCCAGGGTAGTGGACGGCGCCAAACTGTTTCGGGCCTGAATTTCGTTCAGATTCGCCGCGATCTCGTCGTCGAGGAGCGTCAGACGATTGCCGATGCCGAGGTCGTGCTCCGCGAAACCGATACGCAGCTGCGGATCCGAAGGGTCCCGGACGACTGTGAACTCCGTAGAGCAGATCTCTTGGCCTCGAAAGAGATCACAAACCGCCTCGATCGCTTGCAGTTGGTAGTCGAGATTGGGCTCGAAGTGGAGCTTCATTACCGTGCAGGATCCGCTAGCGGAGCGCTCCACCCCTGGGCGGTAAGGACGTCAACAGCGATGTCGATCTGGCGACGGGAGAATGCTCGCTTACGTGAGTTCCAGGCATAGGTGCGTTCGATAAGCTCCTCAAGGCTGCGCGGGGGCTCTTCATCTTTCAGGATCCAATGCACCGTCGACAGCAGCTCCATGCCGAAGGGCGACTCGAAGCCACTGACCAGCGCGGTCACGCGGTCGAACCGCTCACGTGTCTCGGAGTGGGCCTCGAGATACTCGGAGGCTTCCTGAACCGCTCCTGGCACTAAGGCCAACGGCTTTTCTGGCGCATCGCCACCGTCCGCGTAACCGGAGACAAGATGGCCCTCAACAGCATTGAGCACGTGGCGGAGGTTCTCCGCGTATGGGCCATAGAGGGCCTGTACGTAATCAAGTTTGAGGCGCTCACCTGCTTCCTGCATGAAGTACATCAGCTTGTGCACTTCCAAGAGGCTTATCGAAGGGTCGAGCAACCCCTGGAGATAGCGCTGCATCAGCCCTACCAGCGCCGCGCGGCCGGCAGTCATCCGCGGAACGTCGCGACTGGGCCGCATCTGATCGGATTCCGGCGCCCCGATCGGTTCATAGACCCGAACTTGCACACCAGGCAGGTTCCCGAGTGCAGACACAATCCGGCCACGCACGCTGTTCCACTTCAGTCCTCCCAAGCCACTGCCTAGCGGCGGCAGAGCGATCGAGCTGATGCCGCGCTCCCGCACAATCTCCGCCAGGGCCGCCAGACCCGCCTCTATGTCCTCGATTCGGCTCTTGCCTCGCCAGTGTCGCTTGGTCGGGAAGTTGATGATGTACCGCGGCGGCGTGAGGCGGCCGGTCTCGAAGACGAACATCCGGCCGGGCTGGACCTCCTCACGCTTGCAGGCCGCTGCGTAGGCCCTGAAGTTCTCCGGCCAGGCTTTCTTGAACTGCAGAGCGATGCCACGGCCCATTACACCCACGCAGTTCACGGTGTTAATAAGGGCCTCCGACTCGTCCCTCAAAATGTCACCGGTTGTGTACTCGATCATAGTGGCACCATCTCTCATCAATAGTACCAATCAGGTCTGATCTCGACGGTGGGTCGGTGCACTCCGGTAGGCAGCGTATCGACCGTCTTCTGATACGACGCGGGCGAATGAACGCCGATGCGTTCAACCAGATGCCAGGGAAAGCTCTGTTCCACGAGGAACTCGGCTTGTTTCCCCTCTTTGACCGTGCCGGGGATGCCGCTGCCGCTCCACCGGGTTGCCGCGACCGCGTCCCAATCGACCTCGTGTAGCTGCGCCAAGTCGGCACGATCCTCGAAGTAGTACGCGCCGGCGTTGGACAGAGTGAAGGCCCAGCGCTTGGCCTGCGCATCCGCCCATTCCACCGTTCTCTGCAGATCGGCTTCCAGGTGAACGATCGGACCCTCGCCGCCCCGATAGGCAAGCTCAGGATGATTGGCCTGGTGAATCAAGTAGAGCATGACTGACCGCGGACAGAGGTAAAAGGGTACGCAAGCGCCTACGTGCAGCCCCGGATGACAGTCCAGCATCAGCTCGTTCAGCCGCCGCCTCTTGATTGCGTCCATGCCGATGGTCGTGCCCGCAGGAGTCCGTCTAGCGACCTCCGCGTCGCACCAGAGGCAGCCGTCTGCCACGACGGACGCGAGACGATCCACGTGCATGATGTGGTAGATCTTCGGCTCGGCTGGCACTGCCATCAATCACAGGCTCCTGATGTGCTTGATGCCGTGCTGTACCAAGATCGCTGCCATGTTGGTCTTTGCAACGTCGTCGGCGAAGGCGCTGTCGCGAAAGACGCAGGTGCTGTCAACTACCGGTGCAAGAACCTCGCACCACTCGACGATCCCCTGGGCGAGCGCTTCTACTTCCCCCTGCGCGATCCCCTCGGCAAGGCAGGTCAGTAGGACACCGCCTCCCACCGCTTGCACTTCCTTGCCTGCGATGTCCCGCGTCTCTATGGGTATGCACAGGTCGAGACCGAGCTTGAGCAAGAGCTCATAGAGGATGTCCTCCTCCGTACGATCCGTCTTCAAGTGGTCGATGGATTCCTGCAGCGTTTGGTCGAGATCCTGAGGATCGGGCGCCCACGCACGTATGTTGCTCGAATGGAGCTTGAACACGCGGAAGCCGAGATCGCCCGCGAAGAGCGGGATTTCGTCCCGGATCTTCCTTGCAGCGCGACGAAGGCGCTCTTTGGTCACCTCAGCGAGGTTTCGGGGCCTTCCGAGCTTGTCGCACAGCGCCGCAGCGGCTTCTTGCTCTTGGTTGTCTGGCGAAAGAGGCTCGGGGAGTTGCACGAGGATGTACCGGCGGCCGATGCCGTCCGCACCATTCAAGGTCCACACTGCCTTGGCTGTCGCCCCTGAGCCAGCAAAGAAGTCCAAGACAATGTCTCCTTCCTGCCTCAATACGTACGACAGCAGCGTGTGTAAGAGGCGGACAGGCTTCGGGTTGCTGAAGACCTTGCCATCGTCAGGAAAATCAGCCCTAAGGTCATACGCGCCTAGCCGGCCGTCCAGAACGAAAACGCTCGAGAGTTTGTCCTTGTACTCTGATGCGTATACCTTCAACTCAATGATCTTCGACTCGTCGTCGCCGAATAAGACTTTCCCTTCGGCGAGCAGCCTCTCCATGGTCTCCGGGGGAAAACGATACCCCATTAGTGGTTCCTTGCATGGCTTGCCAGTGAGCGGGTGAACTACGTCGTATCGATACCCCTCACGCCCAGGGTTGTGCACACTCTGACTTCCGGTAAAGACACCGTTCTGATCGATGTACTTGTAGCGATCAAGCGGTCCAAGCTCCGATTTGTGCTCTCGGAACCACGACAGGTACTCCTGGATCAGCTCGGGCCCGGAGAACCGTGACGCAAGTTCCTGCCCGACGCGGACCAGAACATCCTTGATGTCGGATGACTCAGACCGCCACTCGGCCTCCAAGGAATCCTTCCCGCGAGCCACCACTAATACGTACTCATGCTCTGTGGCTATGTTCGTCGGGTTGTTATCCGTTGCGTTCTTCCAAACGATAGTCCCGAGGATGTTCTCCTCGCCGAAGATCTCGCAGCACATCGTTCGGAGGTGGGAGTACTCACGTTCATCCATTGATACGAAGAGCGTTCCATCGCTACGCAAGAGACTCCTGGCAACTTTCAACCGCGGGTACATCATGGTCAGCCAGGTAGTGTGAAACCGGCCGCCGGCCTCCGTGTTGCTGCCGATCTTCGCTGTACCCTCTATCTGCCCAGTCAACTCCAGGTAGTTCCTAACGCTGTCTTGAAAACTGTCTGGGTAGACGAAGTCCTTTCCTCTGTTGTACGGCGGGTCGATGTAGATGACCTTCACCTTCCCGGCATAGCTTTTCTGCAGCAGCTTTAGCGCCTCCAGGTTGTCCCCCTCGATCATCAGGTTCTGCGTGGTGTCCCAGTCGACGCTCTCCTCCGGGCAGGGGCGTAGCGTTCCGGTCGAGGGGGTCAGCGCGAGCTGGCGGGCGCGGCGCTTCCCGTGCCAGTTGAGGCCGTACTTTTCTTCAATCTCGGAGACCGTCTTGTCACCTACGAGCTGCTTGAGGACATCTACATTCACGGCGGCCCCTTCCGGCCCTTCGGTCACGAGTTCTGGAAACAGAGCCTTGAGGCGCTCGACGTTTTCGGCGACCAGGTCGGGCGATCGAGTCTCAGGGTCGGCAGCGGTCAGCTTCTTCATCGCTTCTCCGTTCCTTACAGTCTTGCAAGCGCGGAAGCCCGTGAGGCCTCAACGCGTTTCAGTTCTAGGTTCAGCTCGACTTGCCGCGCCATTTGCTTCTCGCGGGCGGCGGCAGTGCGCAAGCGCCCCATCTCGACCTCCAGGCGCTCACACTCGCTGAGTGCCTGCTGTCGAGCCGCCCGGCGAGCGGCCGCCTCCGGGACCTCGAAGTGATTCGTCAATCGCGCTGCCTCGAGCGCGAGTAGAGCGTCCATCCAACCCTGGAAGAGGGTAAGCAGCGAGCTACTTGGCTGTCCGCCCATCGCGAGCGCTGACTTGAACGACGAATGGTGCGGCTGGCCCTTCCCCGGGCAATCGACCGATACGATGCTTCCGTCGAGCACTGTCTTGCCGGATTCGCCCTGGGACCATCGCTTGTGAGCCAACGATAGGTTCACTCGGTCACCCAGATCGGTCACGGCAAGTAGCGGATAGGGCACTGCTCGGTGCACCAACTCGAGCAACCGAGAGAGCTTCGCAGCTCCACGCAGCTCGAGACGCAGGACCGCGATCTCCAAGTACTCATGCTGTTCGTCCCGGTACGCCGCTACGCCGACCGTGGTGGGCTTTAGCGTTGCCACCCAGGTGACTTGCTCGATGCCGTCGTTGAGCCTTCGCTTGTCGGCAGCCGTGGGTGAGCCGTGCTTGACAAACAGCGTCTTGGGGACCCGCCGTTCGACGCGCGCGGCCTCAGGAAAATCGAGGGCAGCGAGAACCTCGTCGGCAGTCATGGTGATTCCTCCGGTAGGATCACCAAGAAGGCCACCACCTCGAAGTCATCGATGCCGGCGAACTCGCCAGCCAGAGCGTGCGTGCCGCCAGCGACAAAGAGGCTCTCGATGGCCCGCTCCTCGCTCTTGCCCGCGACGGAGGCAACAGCAGCAGCGAGGAGCCGCCGCGCATGGTCCATGTCCCGGCCACCCTTCGTCGCTCGATCGAAGCGGGCGCACGCCCCCGCATCCGGCAGCTCGCGCCCCAGGCAAAGATGCTTCAGCCGGTCGAGGATTTGCTTGGCCTGCGGATAGGGCAGTAGGACCGTTCCGTCATCGCCCACGTGGACGAGATAGTGGGGAGCGAGTGGATAGCCGTCGCCAGGAATTCGCACGGCGACGTCTCCCTCCGCCCGCAGGCAGTAGACGATACCGGGCGGGATCTCGATCTCAGGGCTAGTCGTCACGGCGAAAGCGCCGAGAAACAGCGACTCCAGATCGCCCGGATGCGTCTTCCGGAACTCCGCCAGATCGATCCGGAAGTTGGTGAGCGTGAGATCAGCGATGGACACACCTGTCGACAGGTCCTCCAGATCAATCACCGCATCCTGGAGCTTCAGGAGTTGCTTGCGGCGGTACTCCAGGTCATTCATCTGGTTGCCGGACTGTCGCTCGATCAGGTTCTCCTCACCGGTCGCCGAGATGTCGAGCAGCACCATGCGCCCGCTCACCCGTTGCTCCAGGTTGATGTACTCCTCTAGCTCCATGTTGGGCCAGAAATTCACGAGCTGTATGCGCTCGTTCGGTGAGCCGAGGCGATCGATGCGGCCGAAGCGCTGGATGATGCGAACCGGGTTCCAGTGAATATCGAAGTTGATGAGCCAGTCACAATCCTGGAGGTTCTGCCCTTCGGAGATGCAGTCTGTGGCGATGAGCAGGTCGAGATCGCCGTCGTCCCCCAGATCCTCGGGCCTCTCTTTCGAGCGAGGCGCAAACGCCGTCAAGATAGAAGCGAGGTCTCTTCGGAGCTCGGGCAGCGTGGTCTGGTTGCTACCGGTACCGGTTACCAAGGCGCTCTCCAAACCGAGCGAAGTCTTGGCCCAGGGACCGAGCTGATCGTAGAGGTACCGTGCCGTGTCTGCGAAGGCGGTGAAGATGATCACCTTCCGGTTGCCCGGGTTTATTGGGCTGCGACACTTTTCTTCTATGACCCGCCGAACGGCTCCGAGCTTCGCATCTCGTTCTGCGTTCACCTCCCGGGCGGCGGCAAGCAAGGTGGCCAGACGGTTGCGATCTTCGACAAGGTCCTGCTTCCAGCGCACGAGATCGACGTCTTGGATCAAGACCTTGACCTTGCGCCCCACTAGCAGGCTCTCAAAGGAGGCGTCGTCGAGATCCACGTCCTCGATGTCGATTTCTTCTAGCTCGTCAGCTTGGTCATCGATGCGTTCGAGGGTTGCCTCGACGTCTCGGAGCTGGCGCTCGATGGTTAGTGCGAAGGACACCACCGAACTCTCCATGCGCTTGAGCACGTTCACACGCAGCAGATGGATCAAGCTCTCTTCGCGGTCCACCTGCCGGAAAAACCCAGTACCTCCCTTGACCTCGGTGCTGTACTTCTGATCGTAGGCCTCCTGCTTGTGGGGTAGCACATAGCGGAGCGGCGCATAGACGGCGAGGTTGAGGCGACGGATCTCGAGGTTGATGTCCCTTATCGGCGGAAAGGACGCTGTCAGATCGACGTCGGCCTTGATGTTGATCGGCTTGAGGCGATCTGGAAAACGCCCGGTCTCGGCGAGGCCGTAGTACTTCTCGATGTGTTTCCTCGAGCGTGCGATGGTGAGAAGGTCGAGCAGAGTGAAGTAGTCGAAGCCAAGCATCTCGACGAGGCGGGACGGGATGCGTTCCGCTTCGTCGTAGTCCAACCAGCGATTGAACTGCTTCTGCGCTAGGCGCGTCGTGCTGTCGATGCTTCCGATACCGTGGTCCAGCAGCGCCGTGTCATCGCCCTCGGTGGCGAAAACGATCTGGTTTCGGAGGTCGGCCATACGGTTGTTGACCGGAGTAGCCGTGAGCATCAGCACCCGAGTCTTGACTCCCTCTCTGATGATCCGGCGCATCAGCCGGTCATAGCGCGTTTCGCCACCCTTCTGCGGAGTCCGCTTATTCCGGAAGTTGTGAGACTCATCGATCACGACAAGGTCGTAGTTGCCCCAGTTGACGTGAGCGAGATCGATGTCCCCGGAGAGGCCACCGTCGCGAGAGAGATCGGTGTGGTTGAGAACGTCGTAGTTGAAACGGTCAGAAGCGAGAACGTTGCGGCGGTCGTTCGCCTTGTAGAGCGTCCAGTTGTCGCGCAGGCGTTTGGGGCAGAGCACCAGCACACGATCGTTGCGGAGCTCGTGGTACTTGATGATGGCGAGGGCTTCGAAGGTCTTCCCGAGTCCGACGCTGTCGGCAATGATGCAACCCCCGAAGCGATTCAGCTTGTCGATCGCACCGACGGCTCCGTCACGCTGGAACTTATAGAGCTTCTTCCAGACAACGGTGTTCCGGATACCCGTTGCGGATCTAACAACCTCCTCTTCGTCGAGCTCTCCATCCCGATTCTGGAACACGTGGTGGAGCATCAAAGCGTAGACGAGCAGCGGCGCGCGATGAGAGGCAAGCTCTTCGAGCTGCTCGACCAACGCCTGTCCAACCTGGTCGTCAGACGCGATCCCTGACCACTGGGAATCGAACCACTGGCTGACTAGAGCCGCCTCTTCGGGTGTCTCCGACGCCTGGATCAAGCTGAGAGGATTACCAGCGGTAGTGCCCAGGCCTTGAGTACCAAAGCCCATGGAGCCGAAGATTGCCTGCTGGGGCTTCGACTCAGCATCTCGTTGAACCAGTATGCCCTGGGGCACAGGCCCCGTTGCTCTGCGGAACGCCGCCTTTTCCTTCAGCCACGAGACCAGTTGACCGGTCAGCCAGCGAGTCTGAAGGCGATTCCTAAAAGGCCGATCCGGCGACTTGCCGCTGAGATTCAGGCCGTCACCGTCGAGAGGCAATATGAAGCGAACGCCCTCAAGCGCTCGGAGCTCCTCGAACATCTCTCCAAACGCGAACAGAGAGAGCTCAGATGTTGCGATGTCGAGCAGATGGCCTGGTGCCATCCAAGGCCGGATCAGATCGACAACTCGCTCGTTACCTGTGTTGCTGATGATTCTCACTGACCTTGCTCGTCCGGGGTCACTCCGAGTTGAGAGCTGTCTCAAAGCGCCGTAGATGGTTGGCGAAAGGCCTACTGTATTGAGGGCTATCAGCCCAGAAGGCTGCGAACTGGCGATCCAGCTCCTTCCTCTTGAAGAAAGTCGAGATGTCAGTGGCGCTGGCTCCTCTTCCGCGCTTGATCCTGTAGAAACCGAGGGCACCCCGAAAGGCGGTGCTAATAGCCTTTCCAAGAGGAACTAAGAGTGCGGACCGCTTCTCACAGCCCACCCGGAAGCGGTCTGCTTTTCTTCGGCCTCGCAGTAGTGGCTGAAGGTGCCTCCATACAAAGCCGAGCACCACCCACTTGGCGTAGGCCCTTTCGGGGAACCCCTTCGCCTCCAGTGCCGTCCTCCTCATCAGCCAGTATCGCGAGAGGTAGTAGTAGGGGTCCGTGTTCGGGAAAACGACTGGATAGAGATCCTCCCCGAACAGCCTCTCCTTGCCCGACCGAACAACGAGCGGATCGAGCTCACAGGCCGCTACTGCCTGTGCGACTTCATCCTTCTTCAGAAGGAATCTGTGCCTCGAAACCGCTCGCTTCCGGGCTTCCGCCTTGGTTTCTCGCTTCCTCGAGTACTGATAGTCCAGCTTCCTCAACTGTCGCTCTAGCTCCACCTGCTTTCGGTCGTTCGCCATCAAATCTGACGGCCGGATGGCGTTTTGCCAGTTTGTGCTTGCGACGATCCGGGAGACGAGGTTGTCGAACTCGCCAGAGCCTGAACCCGGCTCCCTGGGCACATGAATGACCTTGACGAGCACACTCGCCGAACCACTTCCGGTCTCTTGCAACTGCAGAGTCCTGGTTGTTTGCTGTCCGTTGATAACCTGAGGGTTGCTCACTAGAAGAAGATCACGCCCGCGCTTGCTGACCTTCTCTGCCCCATCGCAGACGATGGTCACTCCATTGTTGTAGTACCAAAAGAACTCTGGCTCGGAAGCGAGGGTCTGCTGCATTCCCTTGTTGATCGCCGTGCTCCCCAGGAAACCACGGACATTCCGAGCAAACAGGCGCGTCCCAGTCTTCTCGAATAGGTCTGCTACGTCATCGCCTTTCATCGAAAAGACCCAGGATTCGATCTTCGTCTTCCTGTCGAAGCGCTGGTGAGTGCCATTGACTTGGACGCTAGACCCCGATTCCATATGAAGCTCAAGAGATGGAATCGGTGGGGCTACGCCATCGAGATAGTCCGACAGCAAGAGCAAGATCTGTCGCCCGCCAATGATGTCGAGCTTGGCTGAGTCGATGGCCGACTCCCGCCGAACGATGCTCGATGCCTCCTCCTGCAGCTTCTGACTGCACCTGCCAGTCGTGACGTAGTAGAGACAAAGTGCATACTTCCGCTTGAGCACTCGCTCCCTGGCTTGCTTCAGACGGCCCCTAAGGTCGTCGTCCAGCTCGCTCGCAAAGCCGTTGAATGCCTTACGGTCCGGACTTGTCAGGATAGCGGCTAGCTGCGCGAAAGAGACGACGTCGTTCCGCGTCTCGTTCTTCGCAGCGATTCCCTTTCGGTACTTGCCTTGCACTATGAACACAATCTCTGCTGCGTCATCGGTCAAAATCGCATCGATCCCTTTGTCGTTCGATGCACCAGTTAGGGCAGTGACCGCGACTTCCTCGGCCTCAGTGATGTAGGCACGTAGAAACCAAGCGACGAAGATCTCGTGATCCTCGAGCTTCGGGTACTTCTCGCCGAAGTCACCAAGCTCCCTATTCAGATGGGATTCATCTACTGGTACGAGGCCCATTCGTCACCTCCGTCGGTCACCGACCGGTCGTTGTAGCTCACTAGGGTCTCTCATCTCCTGCTTGTGCCCGCTCACACAGTCGTCCTTCGAGATGCATGCGCCCCGATCCGCAGCCATACACTCGCACGGTCAGAATTCCCTGGTTATTGCGTGCGGAACCATACTCGAAGTAGCACACAATCGCTATCGCTGGCGCGCGTCACGGTGCACTGATCGCGACGTTTTCTTGGCTTCGGAGGAGAATGTGCGCCCTGAGCGCAACTGGACAACGGCGAAGGCCGACACGCTGCGCACTTCGAGAAGCAGAAGGGTAGCCGAGCGACTGCGGAAATCGATTATCCCTCGTAGCTCCCCTGCAACCCTTTCCACAGCCCCCCACCCCCCACCCCCGCTATCCTCACCAAACCATGGACCCCGCCCGCCTGATGCAGGTCATCGACCGCCTCGACCTCCTGGACGACCGCCTCACCCACAAGGTTCGCCCGCGCTCACCGGTCAACATGGGCCGCCTGACCCCGGAGCTCATGGCCGAGCGTGTGCGACACCTCTCGGAGTACTCGGTCGAGCTGAAGGAAATCGTCCGAGACCTGGTCGACGCGTTGAAGTCGCAGCGCTAGCGCGCCGCCTCCTCTCACCCCCACCTGACCCCGCGCGCGCCCCAGGCAAGAAAAAAGGCGGCTCCGAAGAGCCGCCCGCAAAGAATCGCCGAGTCGACCAGTCGTCGACCCAGGCCGGCAGGAACTGCCTAAGGGGTGCTGTTTGGCGAGCCCGGGATGGGCGTCGTCAGGTAGGGGAACTCGTCGCTGAACTGCTGGGCGTTCTGCGCCGTGCCGTCGGTGAACGGCAGCAGGCCCGACGGCGCGTCCGTGGGATCGCAGATGCCGAGGCCGAGATGGCACAGGAGGCCCATGGCCGCCCGTAGTGAGATGTCGACGGTGTCGTCGCCGGGGCGGCGGCCGTTCGGGTAGCCGACGCCGTCGCCGACGAAGCCGAGGTTGCTCTGGCTGGACGAGGGTAGCGGCGCAATGGCGGTGTTGAGGCGCATGAGCTCAGCGACCGAGCCGTCTTCGTTGACGCCGGGGATGCCGGTGAGGAAGATCCAGACTAGGTCGTTGCGCGGGAAGTTGTTGGGCGCCGGGGTGGCGAATAGGATCTCGATCAGCTCGGGCAGGGTCGGGTGGGTGACGTAGGTCAGGAACTGGGCGTCGTCGGCCGGGTGGCTGGCGTTCCACAGGTTCTTGTCCTTGAGGCCGATGACGACCTCGTTGACGAGCGGGTTGGCGAGCCTGGAGACGGTGACGAAGTCACCACCCTGGCGGTCGGGGTTGTCGAAGGTCGGGTTGGAGGTCAGGCGCCGGCGCTCCTTGAGGCGGGCGGTGGTCCAGCCCGCGATGACGTCGCCCTCGCCGCCGGTCAGGCAGGCGATCGGCACTTCGATGGCGAGGGTGGTGATGTTCTTGTTCTCGGTCGAGGAGGCCTCGGCGGCCGGGTCGCCGAGCGGGTCGGTGACGTTGACCAGGTCGAAGGTCTCGCCCAGGTTGACGGCGAAGGACTCTTTGCGCTGGCCGACGAAGACGCGGCCGTTGCCGCAGCTCGAGGAGAACTCGGTGATCCGCTTGTCGGCGTAGGTCTCGTAGTCCGGGATGGACTTGACGCCGATGTAGTCGGCGGGGCTCTCGAACAGGTTCCCGCCCGTATCCACGTTGGTTAGCAGCTCGGTCGAAATGGGAGCGTCGACGTCGCCCGCGATGAGCTCGACCTGGTAGCGACGCTGCACGTTGAGGGCGGCCTGGCCGATGCCGGCGCCGAACGGACCGATGTTCATGAGCGGTACGGACACGCGCTCGGTGCTGCCGGGGTCACCGACGTCGAGCGCCAGGTCGCGTAGCACGTGGACCGGCTTGACCCGGAAGGTCAGGTTCTCGCCGGTGGCACCGTCGTTCGAGATGTGAATGTCGTAGACCGCGTTCGGATCCAGCGGGTAGTAGTTGGGACCGCCGAACGGATCCTGGAGCGGGTTGTAGTTGGCGATCAGGGTCACGAACCCTTCGCGGCCCGACTCGTAGCTCCGGAACATGTAGAAATCGGTACCGTCGACCTCGGGCATCCGCAGGATCCCCGGCGCCTCGCGGTGGCTCGAGGCCAGCGTCGGCATCGCGGTCAGCAGGGCCACTGCGCACAGGCCTGCTATCTGGAAGACTCCTCGCATCATCACTCTCCTCCTTCAACTTCCATTGAGATGGTCGCGACCTCGTTCGTCGCCGGTTGCCGGCTTCGAGTCGGCCCGACTGTCATGTGGGCGTACGGGAGAGCTACGGAGCGAGACCGCCGCTGGATGAGCCGGCGGCGAGATGGTCGCGCGTGATCGGTATGCGAACCGGTCTAGGGCCGGCTATCGGCCGCCGGGCACCGGGCGCGCCCGACCCTCAGTCGCCGCGCGACGCGCCGAAGCCGCCGGTCGAGCCGAAGCCGCCGGCGCCGCGCTCACTGTCGTCGAGGACCTCGACCTCCTCGACGTTCACGGCCGGCGTCGCCGCGACCACCAGCTGGGCGATCCGATCACCGCGGCGGATCTCGAACGGCTGCTGACCGTGGTTGATCAGCAGCACCTTGACCTCGCCCCGGTAGTCGCTGTCGATGGTCCCCGGGCTGTTGAGACAGGTGACGCCGTGCTTGACGGCCAGGCCGCTGCGCGGTCGCACCTGGCCCTCGAGGTTCGCCGGCAGCTCGAGGCAGAAGCCGGTGGGCACGAGAGCGCGCTCGCCCGGAGCCAGTGTCAGCGGCGTCTCGACCGCGGCCGCCAGATCGAGCCCGGCACTCCCAGCCGAGGCCCGCGTCGGCAGCGGTAGATCACCGGCGTGAGGAAGCCGTCGAATTCTCAGCTCGACGGGACTCGCGTCAGCCACCACCGCTACGCCGGTTCCGACGCTCCTCGCGGTCCTTGCGGCTGCGCTTGCGATCGTCGGCATCCTCGTCCTCGTCCTCGTCCCCGTCGAAGCTGTCCTCGAGTCCGGTACCGCCGGCGGGCTCGACCCCCTCGGGGAACGGCCGGCCGATCCACTTGCTGTTCAGGCTGGGAGTGATCTCCCCCGGCGCGGTCGGCGCGATCGGGATGATGTCGGGCGTGAAGATCCACGACTTGTAGTTGGTCGCACCCAGGAAGAGCTTGACCGAGTCGTCATCGCTCAGACTGTGGACGCCGGAGATCGGGCCGGTGGTGACCGTCTCGCCGCGGCGCGGCGTGCGGCGACTGCTCCGGCTCGACGACCCGCCGTCGTCGTCGTCCTCATCGTCCTCGTCCTCGTCCTCCTGCCCCAGCCCGGTGCCCGAGGTGAACGCCTGGCCGGCGATATTCCTCCCACCCACCGCCTGGCCGGCGCCGCCGGTCTGCGCGTTCTGCACGCCCGCCGCGAACACCAGGCCCCACTCACCGCTGTCGGTCATCGGGTCCTTCCAGAGCTGGCGGATCGAGCGCGGCTCGATCTCCAGGAGCTCCTCCAGGCGCACCGGGTAGCGGCCGACCTTGGTCTGGAAGAGCCGGATCGCCTCGGCGTACTGAAGCCCGCGGAAGATCAGCTCCTCCTCTTTGTCACGCTTGATCTGCTGGGTCCAGAGCGGCAGCGCCGCCGCCACCATGATGTTGAGCACGGCGACCAGGACCATGAGCGTCACCAGGGTGAAGGCGTCATCGCGAGCTGCCGCCGGTCGAGATTCTCCGGAGGCGCGACGACGGTGGTGGCGAACGAGAGGGCTCATGATGCGATCACCAGTCGGCGTAGGGGGTGCCGTCCAGGCTCAGGCGCTCGGACCCGGAGCGGATGTCTTCGATGCCGGGCTGGCCGTCCTCGGGCAGGTCGGTCTCGGCCGGCACCTCTTCGTCGTTGAACTCTTCGTAGATCGGTACCCAGGTCTCGGCGCTCTTGGTGATCGGATCGTGCGGAATGGAGCGCAGGTACCCCTCCTCGACCAACGCCTCGATCGTCGGTGGGTAGTTGCCTTTGTCGGCGTAGTACTGATCGATCACGTCGCGAAACGTGACCAGGTCGGTCATCAGCACGGCCTCCTGAGCGCGCGTCGGCACGTTCTTGAGGGCCGGCAGGACGATCGTCGCCAGAATGCCGATGATCGTCACGACGACAATCAGCTCGAGCAGGGTGAATCCTTGTTGTCGACCTCTCATGGCTCCGTTTCCACTACCAGAGTTTGTACGGGACGCCGTCCATGCCCGTCCCTTCGCTGAGCGAGTAGACGTCGTAGACGTTCTCTCCTCCCCAGGAGTCCTCGTCCCAGTCGTCCTGCACGCTGCGCAGTCCCCACTCGGCCTCGCCGGTCATCGGATCCACCGGAATGCGGCGCAGGAACCTCATCTGCTTGTCGACCTGACCGACCAGGTCGATCGGCTCGATCAGCTGCTCGAGCTCGGTGGGGTAGCCGTCGGCGCCTAACTCCTGCTCCAGCAGGCCGGCGTCGACGAAGCGCTTGTACTCGTCGATCGCGTTGCGCATCTCTCTCAACGCAGCGCGCAGCCGTACCTCTTTGCTGCGTTTGACGCTGAACTTGGCGACCGGCAGGACCAGCGCACCGAGGGTCGCCAGCACCGCGCACACCATGACCAGCTCGGCCAGGGAGAAGCCCGATCCCCGACTGTGCACACGATTGGAGAGACGCTGAATCACCGGCCTCAGTCCAGGGTGGCGCTCACCGAGCCCGCCGACACCTCGACCCTCCCGGGAGAAACTTTGATCGGCTTGACGAACTTGAGCGACGCGTTGAGGGCCTTCCGATCGGTGAACGTGATGCGGGTACTGCCGGCGGCGAGCGCTCGGAACCGAATGGTCGCGACCGTGCCCTCGCCCTTGATGGCGCCGAGCGGCGCCAGCCGGCTGGCGCCGATGATCAGACGTCCGGGGTGCGAGAAGTCGGCCAGCACCTCGGCCTCGCCCTCGACCCCCAGAAAGTCGCCGCGAGTGACACTCACGATCTCGACGATCTCGGGGTCGAACTCGATCGTCAGCGGCACGTGCGCGAGATTCTTGCTGGCCTCGGCGATCAGTTGCAGATCGAACTCGGTGCCGGCCGCCGGGCGCGCCGGCGTCGGCTCGAACGAGTACTTGACCGACGCCGCCTCGGCGGACGTCGCCTCTCCGGACGCCTCTGCGAGCTCGGCCACCGCCCACTCGGCGGCGGCTACCGGATCGGCCGCCGCGATCAGCAGCACCGGCTGCGGCAGCCATTCGTCGGCCGACTCCGCCTCCACCTCCGCGATCGCCAGTGACGCCGTCGCTCCGAGCGACGACTCGAGGTCGGTCGACGACAGGATCGTGCGTCGCACCTCCGGCGGCAGGAGCTCGATAGCGCTCGCCAGCGGCGGCTCATCATCGTCGTCGATCTGGTCGTCCTCGTCGCCCTCCTCACCCGTGAAGATGTCGGTCGGCGCACCGGTGGGCGCGAGGTCGATGCCGCTCTCGTCCTCGGCGCTCTCCTCCTGGCCCTCGCGCAGACCGCGCGGCAGGTTCTGGATCCGGCGCCGGATCATCTCGCGGATCCGCTCGGCGCCGCCCTCTTCCTCCTCGTCGAACGGACCCTCGACCTCCGACTCGACGCGTGGGCTGCCGCCGCGGAAGGTGATGTTCTGCTCGGTCCCCACCCAGATCGGCAGCAGATCCTCTTCGGTGATGTCCGGGGTGCGGACGATGTGCGGCGTCAGCGTCAGCACCAGGTCGGTGCGTGACCGATCGACCGAGGTCTTCGAGAACAGGCGGCCGATCACCGGGATATCCATCAGCCCGGGAATGCCGCTCTTGGTGTCGGTCTCGTCCTCTCTGATCAGGCCGGCGAGAAAGTTCGTCTCGCCGTTCTGCAGCCGGATGGTCGATTCGATGGTCCGCGTGCCGATGATCGGCTGCTGCTGACCACCGGCGCCGACCACCGAGCCGCTTAGCTGGCTCACTTCGACGCTCAGCTCAAGCGACACCTGGCGGTTGTGGTGGATCCGCGGCGTGATGTCGAGCCGGATGCCGATGTCCTGATACTGGAACGACGTGATCGGCACGATGTTGCCGCCCACGGTCTGCGCGGTGTTGAAGGTGGTCACCGGGATCGGCACGCGGTCGCCGATGTGCAGCGTCGCCTGCTCGCCGTCGCTGATTCGCAGTTGCGGATTGGCCAGCAGCTGCGCTTCGCTGTGGTTGCGGACGAAGTCGTAGATGATCGCCGGCAGCGACAGGAACCAGTTGCCCTGGTTGATGAACTCGAGCTCCGAAGTCGCGATCGGGTTCGGGTCGACGCTCTGCGTGACCCGGTAGTCGCTGAGCGAGATGCCCAGCTCCTGCAGCTTCGAGGTGCTGATCTGAAGCAGCTCGACGTTGATCACCACCTCACCACGCGACTTGTCGTTGGTGGCGATGATCTTCTCGGCGACCTTCACTTTGTCGGCCGTGTCTCGGAGGACGATGGCGTTCAGCTGGTCGTTCGAAGCGACGTTCTTGGCACCGACCAGGCTGCGGAGCATCGTCATCACGTCCTTGGTCTCGGCGTTCGACAGGAAGAAAGTCTGAATGACCAGGTCTTCGTAGGCGCGTCGGTTCTGGGGCGTGTCCTCGGCAACGATGATGGTGTGGGCGTCGAGCACCTTGTAGAAGTGGTTCGCCGTCCGCATCAGGATCTCCAGCGCATCCTGGGCGGTGACGTCGACCAGCTCGATCGCCACCTGCTGCGGCCTGAGCTTGGGATCGAACAGCACGTTGATGCCGAACGCCTTGCCCAGCGCCTTGTAGATGTCGAAGATCGAGGTCGGATTCGGGAAGCCGAGATCGATCGGCTCGCGCGAGCGCGGATCCAGGATCGGCGGCTGCGGGCGGGTTCCCGCGGTCCGGTCCTTCATCTGCTGGATGCTCAGCGCCGCGCTGCCGGTGGCTCGCTGGTTGGCGAGCTCCGCGCGCACCTTGTCGAGCTCGACCTGGGCGTACTGGTTGGTCGGGTCCAGCTGGATCGCCTGCTGATACTCGAGCATGGCGCGCTCGCGGGCGCCCGCCTCATGCAGCTTCTTGGCGCGCTCGAAGTGCTCCTGCGACGCGCGGATCTTGGATCGCAGCAGCCCGGCCCGGAAATGGATGTTGTTCGGCTGGCTCTCCAACAGCTCGAGATAGAGGATGACCACGCGATCCCAGTCCCCCTCCTGCTCGGCCAGCTGGGCCTCCCGGTGCATCCTGTGTGAAGTACAGCCGGCCAACCCCACCAGGAGGCAGACCATGAATAATCCTGTGATCAGCTTGCGCATCAATACTCCATCACCCGCCAGCCGCCAGACGGCGCGCCGGCTCATTCGGGAAGTCCACCCAGCCGATGTCGGCCGATTCGTAGCCGATCTTTCGCACTACGAACGCCTCCTTGAAGACATCGCCTTCGAGCACGTTGAAGATTTCCGTTTGGTCAGAGAAAACGGCAACCCGCTTCTCATCAGACCCGAAACTACCAAGAAACTGGAAGTTCGGCTCGGGCGGCCTCGGCTTGGCCGGTGTCGCCTGCCTCGGCGCGGAGTTATTTGCCCTGGCTTTCCTCTCCGGTGGTGGCGGCGGCGGTGGTGGCGGCGGCGGCTTCGGCCGCTCCTTGGGCCTGAACCGGAACGGATCTCGGCCCGGCTCGAACGCCGCCGGCTTGCGCTCCAGGTCGCCCAACCGCAGATCGACCATCTGAAAGCTGCCGCTCGTGTCGACCGCGCCTCGCCGCGGCGCCGACCGCGAGACCGAGGCCTGGCGGGGCTTCTTCGACGAGCCCGAGCCGCTCACCTTCAAGAACGCGCGGACGGCGAACACCGCGAGCAGCACGAACAGGCCGGCCAAAACCTGCTTCTGACGCTGGGGCGTCATGTCGAATCGCTCCGCGGGGGTGCGCCGCCGTCCAGATCCGGGCTGGTGAACAGTGTGCTCACGCCGACCGCGATCCGTAGGTTGTTGCCGGTCTCATCGGCTTCACGCAAGCTGACCCGCTCGAGGCTCAGGAACGATTCGCTGAGCTCGAGCAGATTGACGAAGCGACGAAACTCCAGGTAGCTGCCTTCGACGTTGAAGTCGATCGACCGCCGCAAGAGGCCGTGATCGTCGAGCTCCTCCTTGCCGTAGTTGATACTGGTCGGGGCCAGCCCGGCGCGGGTGGCCAGATCGCGCACTTCGGCCAGGATCCGGGTCAGGCGTAGGTCCTCGCTCGATAGTCGTTCGCCGTAGAACTGGTCGATCGCCTCGTGGCTGGACCGGGCTCGCTCGAGATCCTGCTCGAGCTGCCGGCGCTCGACGCCCAGGCGCGAGATTTCGCCGCGACTGCGCTCGATCCGTGACGCCCTGAGCTGCGACTGGCCGGCGAGCACCAAGCGGTAGCCCGACAGCAGCATCACGTTCGCGAGTAGAAAGGCCAGCGGAGGAACCCACCAGCGGGTGTGAGCGCGCCAGGCGCCGCCGCCGATCGTCATTCGGTCACCACCTCCGCCGGCTCGCTCGCTGCCTGCTCCGTGGCGTCCTCATCTTCGGTCCCGGTCGCTTCTACCGCATCAGGCGGCTCGACCGGTTCGACGCTCTCCTCGACCGCCGGCACCGCCTCGATCGAGCCCGCCCGATAGATCACACTCAGCCCGAAATCGAGCAGACCGGTCTCTTTCAGAGATTCATTGCTGAGATCCGGGGCGCGGAACTTGGGATGGGCGAAGAGCGCGTCGACAAACTCGAGGACGACCTCGGAGTTCTTGGCCTGGCCGCGGATCACGAGCAGCGCCTCGCCGTCGCGAATCCCGAGTCGACTGCCCCGCCCTTCGCCGAAGCTCGGCGACAGGGTGTTGAGCCGTACGTCCGCCGGCAGGGTCTCGCCCAGCCGGTCGAACAGCTCACTCCAGGGGAAGCTGCGCTGGGCGATCTTGGCGTTGAGAAACGACGCCTGCTCGTTCTGCCACCCGACGTCGTAGCCGGCGAGCTCGGTCCGCAGCTCTTCGACCTGGGCGCGCTCTCTCTCGAGCGACGCCTGCAGCTCCTGCTCACGCCCCCGGTCGGCACTCGAGCCGGCGTAGTGGGAGAGGTACAAGCGCACGTTGAACGCCGCCACCGCCAACCCCAGTGCCCAGAGCAGCAGACTCACCCGCAGCACCGGGCGCGGATTCAGGAACGGCCGCTTCGCCAGGTTGAGCTCGCCCATCAGGCGACCTCCCGGCAGGCGGCGCCGAACAGCGGCGCAACCTCGTGCGGCGACACGTTGGGCGTCGGCGTATCGAGAAACGGCCACTCCTCAGCCAGCAGCACCGGCCGGGTCTCGAACGACTCCTCGAGCCAGGTCGCCCAGGTCGGCTCGGCGTCGGCGGGGCTGACCAGCACTATGCGCTGTAGGTTGTCGTTGCCCATCTTCTCGGCCAGGAAGCTCCGGGTAAGCCGCAGGTCACGCACCACGAAGCGATGCATCGCCTCCGGCGGCAGGTTCGCCTTGTAGGCCTTGAATCGGTGGACGAGCGGTTCGCCGCGCGTCGTGATCAGCAGACTGTAGGCGTCGTCGACCACCAGCGCAACCGCCGCCAGATCCAGACCGCCGAGCGCAGCGCGCAGCGCCGCCAGCAGCGACAGGCTCTGATTCGAGATCTGCCCGATCCTGATCTGCTGGCCCTCGAAAGCGGTTTCGATCTGCTCGAACAGCTGGTTGACGCCGAAACCCATCAGGATCCGGTTCGACTCCTCCTGAAGGCTGAGTGACGGCACCTCGACGGCCGCAAGCCTGAGGTCCTCGATCCGGAACGGCACCTGCAGCTTGAGCTTGAAGCGCAGCACCTCCTCGCGCTCGGCGAGCTTGCGCGGCAGCTCCTCCGTTTCCGAGAAGCTCAGCCGGTACCAATCGTCGGGTAGCACCAGCGAGGCCTCCTGTACCTGCGCCGGCACCTTGGCCATGAGGGCGCTCACCGCTTCGCGCAGCACCGCGGGCTCGCGCACGGAGCCGCCGAGCGGCCCGTCGGTGAAGCAGTCCTCGGGCAGCTCGACGCTGTGGTACTCGCTGAACTGCACGCCGCTGCCCTTGCCGTTGCCATTGCTCGGAAAGAGCCCATAGCGCAGCCGCCGGCGGTCGATGCCGAACACGTGCGGCGGCACCGGCCTCGGATCGAGCCCGAGCAACCGCTCACTCCACGAAGGTAACTTTATTGATCTCACGAAGGGTGGTGACTCCTTGGGCCACTCGCAGCAGCGCCGACTCACGCAGGAAGTTCATGCCCTCTTCCTTGGCGGCGCGTTTGATCTCCGAAGCCGGGCGACGCTCGAGAATCAGCTCACGGATTCGATCGGACAGGTTGAGAAGCTCCGAGATCGCCGTCCGGCCGAGGAAGCCGGTGCCGTTGCACTCGATGCACCCGGTACCTTCATAGAACGTGTTGGCGGCGACGAACTCGGCGCTCAAGCCGCTCTCCCGAATCAGGTCGTCGGTCAGCTGCACCGGCGTCTTGCAGTTGTCGCACATCTTGCGCACCAGCCGCTGCGCCAGGATGCAGTTGAGCGCTGAGACGAAGTTGTAGAGATCGACGTTCATGTTGAGAAACCGCCCGAGGACGTCGACGACGTTGTTGGCGTGAACGGTGGTGAACACCAGATGTCCCGTCAGGGCCGACTGGACCGCGATCTGCGCGGTCTCCTCGTCCCGGATCTCTCCCACCATGATCTTGTCCGGATCGTGGCGCAGAATCGAGCGCAAGCCGCGCGCGAACGTCAGCCCCTTCTTCTCGTTGACCGGGATCTGCGTGATCCCCTTGAGCTGGTACTCGACCGGATCCTCGATGGTGATGATCTTGTCCTCGGACGACTGGATCTCGGACAGACAGGCATAGAGCGTGGTGGTTTTTCCCGATCCGGTTGGACCGGTCACCAGCACCATGCCGTACGGCTCGCGGATGAACCGTCGCAGGCGCTTCACGGTTTCGTCATCGAGGCCGAGAATCGGCAGCCTGAGGTTCTTGAACTCCTTGCTCATCGACTCTTTGTCGAGAATTCGGATGACACAGTCCTCGCCGTGCACCGACGGCATGATCGAAACTCGAAAGTCGATCGTGCGACCCTCGAAGCGCAGCTTGAAGCGGCCATCCTGCGGCACCCGCTTCTCGGCGATATCGAGCTCCGCCATGACCTTGATGCGGCTGATCACGGTCTGGTGGTGACGCTTGTCGATCGGCTCCATCGCCTGGTAGAGCACGCCGTCGATCCGGTTCTTGATCACCACCTCCTGCTCGCGGGTCTCGACGTGGATATCGCTCGCGCGCCGTCGGATGGCATTGAAGATGGTCGAATCGACCAGCCGGATGATCGGGCTCGAGTCGGAGGTGATGCGGTCGAGCGACAACACCTCATCGCCGTCGCCATCGTCGTGCACCAGCTGGATGCGGAAGTCCTCGGTCGCCTCATCGAGCACCTGCTGGGCACTCTCGGAGCGCTGCAGGATCTCGTCGATCGCGCTCTTGGAGCCGACCTTGATCTCGAGCGGTTGCCCGAGCAGCAGCTCGATCTCGTCGAGACGCCGGATGTCGGTGGGGTCGGCCATCACGATCGACACCCGCCCCTCGAGCTGCGCCTCGGGAATGAAGCCGTAGCGCAGCATCAGATCGAAGGGGGTGGTGCGGAACAGGTCGTTGTCGATGCGCAGGCGCACCACGTCGACGTACTCGAGCCCGTAGAGCTCCGCCAACTCCTCGGCCTCGCGACGCTCCTCGATCTCGCGCGGGGCGAGGGAGTGCAGCTCCTGGATCGGGGACTTGCTCTCGTCGACCGTCATGACCGTTCCTCTCTAGGACTGCCCACGCTCACTGGCGCACCTCGCCCAGAAGGCTGAAGAGCGGCAGGTAGACCGATACCAGGAGCAGCGCGACGATGGTGCCCATGAAGACCAGCATCACCGGTTCGAGCAATGCCAGCAGGCGCTGCATGCGGGTCTCGACCTCCTGATCGAGGAAGTCCGAGGCGTGCGTCAACATGTCGTCGAGAGCTCCGGTCGACTCGCCGACCTTGACCATGTCGATGGTGATGTCGGGCGCTACCTTGGTCTCGATCAGTGCCTCGTGCAGCGCCCTTCCCTGTTTGACCGAGGTCGTCAGCGGCTCGAGCTCGCGGCGGATGTAAGCGTTGCCGACGGCGCCGACCGCGCCCTCGAGCGAGGTCACCATCGGCATACCGCCGGCCAGCAGCGTGGCCAGCGAGCGGCTGAACTCCGAGAACGCCAGCCGCTCGAAGATCCCACCGAGGATCGGCAGGCTCAGTTTCCAGCGGTCGAGCGTGATGCGGCCCATCTTGGTGCTGCTCCAGCGGCTGAAGAAGAAGTAGAGGGTCACCGCGCCGATCAGCAGAAACGCCCAGTTGGCCGAGGCGAAGCTCGACAGGCCGAGTGTCATGCGCGTGATCAGCGGCAGCTCGGTGTTGAGCGCCGCGAAGAACTCGGTGAACTTGGGCACCACATAGAGCGCCATCACGGCGATCAGGCCGAACGAAAGAACCACCAGCACGGCCGGATAGACCAGCGCCGAGATCACCCGGGAACGGGCATCGCCGATCAGCTGCTGATACCTCACGTAGCGGCGCACCACCATCTCGAGCTCGCCGCTGCGCTCGCCGGCCAGCAGCGTCGGCGCGTAGAGGTTCGGGAAGACGTCCGGGTACGAGGCGATCGCCTG